>JAIRLE010000163.1 GCA_031259605.1 Zoogloeaceae bacterium | reverse complement strand
AACACCTGGTGGGCGTTCCAGTCCGATCTGACGCCCGAACTGGAAAAGGCGCTGCTGCTCTGGCTCAACAGCACGCCCGCCCTGCTGCTGATGCTGTCCCGCCGTGTGGCGACGCGCAGCGCGTGGATGCAGGTCAAAAAGCCGCAGTGGGCGGCCATGCCCGCGCTCGATGTCCGTGCCTTGCCGCGCGAGGCACTGGCGCGGCTCGCTGCGGCGTTCGACGATCTGGGCGGACGCGAATTGCTGGCGCTGGCGAAACTGGACGTCGATCCGGCCCGCGCCGCCATCGACGCCGCCCTGTCCGTCGCCCTTGGTCTGCCCGATTTCGCGCTCCTGCGCCAACTGCTCGCCCGTGAACCGGGTTTGACCGGCCAATCCCTGTCGCCCAAGCCAGGACAGTCCGTCCCGCTTGCCGGTACCCCGCAAGAAGAAACCGCAACGCAATTGCGCCTTTTGCTATAGATCGGGCGCGTCACGCACGCACAGTCCATCATGGGAAAATATCGCTGCCGCATCACCCTCGAATCATTGGACACGGCCCGGCCACGTCAGCGCCCCGTGCCTTGCGGTTTGATTTCGGCAACCACGACGATATTTTCATGGAAAACAAGGAAAACGCCTTGCTGACGTCCCTCAAACCGCACTTCGTGGCCTTCATGCGAGAATTGAAGAAGGGAACGCCCGGAAAAACCGGGTAATTTGCGCGCCGAAAAATATCCACGGACAATCATATGGCAACGATCCCGTTGCAAAAAACAAACGCTACGAGCCGCGTTCCATTGCCTGCCCCTTGACTGCCGCTCCCCACGGCGCGACCTTGAAAAGCAGCAGCATTCCCGGCACGGCCAGGGCTGTACACAGCAGGAAGAAATCGAACCAGCCCAGCATTTCCACCATGCTGCCGGCGGTGGCGTTGATCAGGGTGCGCGGCATGGAAGAGAGGCCGGTAAACAGGGCAAACTGGGTGGCGGTATAGGCGGGGTGCGTGGCGCGGGCGATGAAGGCGATGAAGGCCGCCGCGCCCAGTCCCACTCCCAGGTATTCAGCGGAAATGACGAGCGCCAGCGCGGCAAGATTGAAGGCGCGGATTTCCGTCTGCGGGCCGATGTCCGCCAGCCAGGCAAAGCCCAGTATCGTCACCAACTGCACCACGCCAAATACCCACAGGGCGCGATTGACGCCGATCCTGACCATGATCAGGCCGCCCAACATGCCGCCGATGATGGTCGGCCAGAGCGCGGCGTGTTTGGCAATCAGGCCGATATGCGTCTTGGAAAACCCCATTTCCATGTAAAAGACGCTGGACAAGGCCGTGGCAAAGGAATCGCCTAATTTATAGAGCACGAGAAAGGCGAAAATACACAGCGCGTGCCGCCAACCCAGACGCTGCATGAATTCCTGGAATGGCAATACGCAGGCGGCGCGCAGGTTTTTCGGGGGCGTCTTTACGGCGGGTTCCCTGACCATCAGCGCCATGATCATGCCGGGCAGCATGAAGAGCGCGGTAATCCAGAATACCTGATCCCAGGGATAGCGATCCGCCAATATCAGGGAAAGCGACCCCGGCACCAATCCCGCCGCCCGGTAGGCGCTCACATGCACGGAATTGCCCAGATCCATTTCATCATCCGTCAGTATTTCGCGGCGGAAGGCGTCGATGGCGATGTCCTGCGTGGCGGCGCAGAACGCCAGTATGACGGCAAGCAGGGTGACGAGCCAGATGTCGCGCTTGGGATCGAACTCGCCGATACAGCCAATGGCGACGAACAGGCCGATCTGGGTAAAGAACATCCAGCCGCGGCGCAGTCCCAGAGGCGGCGTGTACCGTTCCAGGAGCGGCGCCCAGAGGAATTTCCAGGTAAACGGAAACTGCACCAGCGCCATGAAGCCAATGGTTTTGAGGTCAACATCCGCGCTTTTCAGCCAGACAGGCATCAACTGCAACAGCAGAAACAGCGGTAAGCCAGACGAAAAACCCGTGAATACGCAAATCAGCATCCGGCGGGTGAGGAGTGGCCGAAGCCAGGCGGACAGGGGCATGAACGCTATACGGCAACAGGGACAAGCAGGGCTTCCAGTCTTGCGCGCGCGCGCGACGCCGCTGCCTTGACCTGCGCCGGCGCTGCGCCGCCCACGTGATTGCGGGCGGCCAGCGAGCCTTCCACGGTCAACGCGGCGAAGACGTCGTTTTCGACAAGCGGCGAGAAGGCTTGCAGTTCGGCAAGGGTCAGTGCCGACAAGTCCACGCCTTTTTCTTCCGCCGCCTTTACCGCCTCGCCGACGATGGCGTGGGCGTCGCGAAAGGGAACGCCCTTCCTTGCCAGATAATCGGCCAGATCGGTGGCGGTGGCAAAGCCCTGTCGCAATGCCTCTCGCATGGCATCCGCGCATACGTGAATACCGTCGGCCAGCAGGTCGGCAAAGATTCGCAGGGTGTCGGTTACGGTGTCGAGCGCGTCGAACAGCGGTTCCTTGTCTTCCTGGTTGTCCTTGTTGTAGGCGAGCGGCTGGGCTTTCATCAGGGTAAGGAGCGCCATCAGATCGCCATGCACCCGTCCAGTCTTGCCGCGCGCCAGTTCCGGCACGTCGGGATTTTTCTTCTGCGGCATGATCGAGGAACCGGTGCAAAAGCGGTCGGCGAGGCGAACAAAGCCGATGCGCGGATTCATCCACAGCACCAGTTCTTCGGCAAGCCGGGAAACATGGGTCATGAGAAGGGAACAGGCGGCGCAGAATTCAATGGCGAAGTCGCGGTCGGAAACAGCGTCGAGCGAGTTTTCGCACACCGCTTCAAAACCCAGTTCGGCGGCCACGAAGGCGCGGTCTATGGGATAGCTCGTCCCCGCCAGCGCCGCCGCGCCCAGAGGCAGGCGATTGACGCGCCGCCGGCAATCGATGAAGCGTTCGCCGTCACGCAGGAACATCTCGAAATAAGCCAGCAGGTGATGCCCGAAAGTGACCGGCTGCGCGACCTGCAAATGCGTGAATCCCGGCATGGGCGTAGCGGCCTCGCGTTCAGCCAGCGCGATCAGCGCGTTCTGGAGCGCGCCCAATAATTCCAGGATGCCGTCGATGCCGTCGCGCAGGTACAGGCGGATGTCGGTGGCAACCTGATCGTTTCTGGAGCGTCCGGCATGCAGTCTTTTTCCCGCGTCGCCCACCAGGGCGGTCAGGCGTTTTTCGAGATTGAAATGCACGTCTTCCAGATCGATCGACCACTGGAATTGCCCGTTTTCGATTTCCTGCCGGATAATCGCCATGCCGCGCTCGATGTCCGCCAAATCCTGCGCGCCGATGATGTCCTGACGGGCAAGCATTTTGGCGTGCGCCAGCGAACCCTGCATGTCGTGCCGCCACAGGCGCCGATCGAAAGCAACGGAAGCGGTGTACCGCTTGACCAAATCGGAAACGGGTTCAGAAAAACGGCCCGCCCATGTATATTGCGAAGCTGGACTGGAATTCATGCTGACTGGAAACAAAGGAGAAGACAAGGGTGAGGAGTATACGGCAAAACACGCGCCATCTTCTGCCGGACTGGCGCAATCAGGGTGTGCTCTGGCGCGTTCTCGTCAACGTCAACCTGTTGGCCATGGGTGCGGCGCTGGTTGACGCGCGCACACCGGCGGGCTGGCTGACGGCCTTCATGGAAAACGCCGCCTGGGTCGAGCCGCTGCTCTTGATGAATCTCCTTCTTTTCGCGCTGGCGCGCGACGCGCTCTGGCGCTGTCCGCCTCGCCTGGGACAGGGAATCGTACTCTTGACCGTTGCCGGCAGCGCCATTTTCTTGCAGGATAACTGGCGCTTTCTCGGTCTGACCCAGGATGGATTGATATGGCGCGCGGTTCTGCTTGCCGTCGGTTGCGCCGCGCTGCTGCTCTACTATTTCGAATTGCGCGCCCAGGCGCTCCTGCCCTATCTGACGGAGGCCCGGCTGGCGGCGTTGAACGCCCGCATCCGTCCACATTTTCTGTTCAACGCCTTGAACACCGTCATTGCCCTGATCCGCAGCAATCCGCGCGAAGCGGAAAACGCGCTGGAAAGTCTCTCCGATCTCTTTCGCGCGCTTTTGAAAAACACCCAGGAGCTTACCCCGCTCTCCGCCGAGATCGCGCTGGGACGGCAATATCTGGAACTGGAAAAACTGCGGCTGGGTGAGCGCCTGAACGTTCGTTGGGACATCGAAGTCCTGCCGCAGGATACGCTGGTGCCGCCGCTGATGCTGCAACCCTTGCTGGAAAACGCCGTCTATCACGGCATCGAGCCTTCGGCGCAGGCGGGCGAAATCCAGGTGCGCATGGGCATGAAAGACGATCGGCTCCGGCTGGAGGTCATCAACACCATGGAAGACCCGGACGAACCCGGCGAAAACCCGGAATACCGTTCCGGCAACCGCATGGCGCTGGAAAATATCCGCCAGCGCCTGGCGTTATACTACGATATGGAGGCCACGCTGGAACACGGCATCAAGAACGGTCTCTACCGGGTGCGCGTCGAATGCCCCTGCCGGACGCGCAATTTTTCCGTTTGACCTGAGCCATCATGCAAACTCTGACCCTCCTGATAGTCGATGACGAAGACCTGGCGCGTTCGCGTCTGCGAGAGCTGCTGGGCGACATCGCCAACACCTGTCCCACCCGCGTCCTTGGCGAAGCGGGAGATGGCCTGGCGGCGCTCGACTGGCTGCAATCCGCCCCCGAACTGCCCGACGTGCTGCTGGCCGACATCCACATGCCGCGCATGAGCGGTCTGGAACTGGCGACGCATCTGGGAAAACTGCAAAAACCGCCCGCCGTCATTTTCACCACCGCCTACGACAACCACGCCGTACAGGCGTTTGAACTCAATGCCGTCGACTACCTGTTGAAACCGGTACGCGTCCAGCGTCTGCTGACCGCGCTGGAGCGGGTGCGGCAATATCTGGGCGAAGGGACAAAAACAGCATACGACCTGGCGTCCCTGCAACAGCAGATCAGCGGCGGACGCAGCTACCTGCCCTGCCACGAACGTGGCCGCCTGCTGCTGGTGCCGCTCATCGAAGTGCTCTATTTCAAGGCCGACCTCAAGTATGTCATCGCGCGCACCCCGGAACGCGAATATGTACTGGATGAAACCATCGCCGGACTGGAGACGGAATTTCCCGAAAGTTTCATCCGGCTGCACCGCGCATCCCTTGTCGCCCGCCGCGCCCTGGCGGGTCTGGAACGCGCCCGCGAAGACGATGACGCCTACGGCTATGCTCTCTTTCACCAAATCCCCGATAAACTCCCCATCAGCCGCCGCCAATGGTCTGCCGCCCGCGCCCTCGTTTTCGCGGGCGGCAACGGGAGCAGAGAACAGAAGACAGAGGACTGAGGACGGGAAAACCCGCCTTCCCCTCTCCCGGCGCTTCGCGCCACCCTCTCCCACACGTGGGCCTCAGGGAAAAGCCCGCTTCCAGCATTCCCGTGTCTCCCTCGAGTTCCGGGGTATCCAGCCGGGCACGGTGTGAATCCGCCGCATTGAATTTCACCGGCTTGCCAGTGGTCAGCGCCACCGCGTCCGCGCCCTGGCGGCTCCACGGGTATTGGCCGCAGCGTTTCACGCTGGAACGCTCATTTACGTTCAATACATGCTCCACTCCAGCGTGGGTGCCGATATGGCGGGAATCGCCGCCATGCAAGCAGCGCGGCGGCCAAAGAGATCGACCGGGCCGCACGTCTTGAAATCCAGGCTCGCCTTGCCGAAACGGGCGGATGCTTTCCGCCAAAAGACGCCCGTCCTTTGCCGCGTAAAAAACCGGACGTTTCTTCTTCGTCCGGTTTTTGGGTTGGTCGCTGCGCGACAAAAATCAAGCAGCGGCGCTTTCGGCGATTTCCACGGCTTCCGTGGGCGCAGGGCGGTCAAGGAGTTCGACGAAAGCCATCGGCGCGTTGTCGCCAACACGAAAACCGCACTTCAGGATGCGCAGATAACCGCCGGGACGATTGGCGTAACGCGGGCCGAACACATTGAAAATCTTGAGCACGACTTCGCGGTCGCGCAGACGATCAAACGCCAGACGATGATGCGCGACACTGGGTTTTTTGCCCAAGGTAATCAGCGGTTCCACCACCCGGCGCAATTCCTTGGCCTTGGGCAAGGTGGTCTTGATGGCCTCATGCCTGAGCAACGAGACCGCCATGTTGCGCAGCATCGCCAGGCGATGGCTGCTGGTGCGGTTGAGTTTTCTTAAACCTAAACGGTGACGCATGGTTGATTCCTTTCGTTATGCAGGCGTCCCTTTGCCAGGGTGTTTTTTCAATTCAGGATTTCAGGGGCGTTCCAGACCAGGAGGCGGCCAGTTTTCCAGCTTCATCCCCAGCGTCAGCCCGTGTGTGGCCAGCACTTCCTTGATTTCATTCAAGGATTTGCGACCCAGATTCGGCGTCTTCAACAGTTCATTTTCAGTGCGCTGAATCAGATCGCCAATGTAATAAATGCTTTCCGCCTTGAGACAGTTGGCCGAACGCACCGTCAATTCCAAGTCATCCACCGGACGCAGCAGAATGGGATCGACCTGCACCGGCTTTCTGGATTCCACGGTGGGCGTGGTGCCTTCCAGATCGGCAAAGACTTCCAGTTGGCTCATCAGGATGCGGGCGGCGGCGCGAATGGCCTCTTCCGGCTGAATGACGCCATTGGTTTCGATATCGACAATCAGCTTGTCCAGATCGGTGCGCTGCTCCACCCGCGCCGATTCCACGCTGTAGGCGACGCGCTTCACCGGGCTGAAGGAGGCGTCCAGCACCAACTGGCCGATGAGCTTGCCGTCATTCAGGTTGCGCATGTTGCCGGGACGGTAGCCACGCCCCTTTTCCACCTTGACCTCCATGGCGAGCCTGCCGCCAGGTTGCAGATGGGCCACGATGTGTTCCGGGTTGATGATCTCCACGTCGTGCGGCAATTCAATGTCGCCCGCGCGAATCACCCCCGCTCCGTCCTTGCTCAGGGAGAGCAGCACGTCGTTGCGGTTGTGCAGCTTGAAGACCACGCCTTTCAGGTTCAAGAGAATATCCACCACATCCTCTTCCACGCCGTCGATGCTGGAATATTCGTGCAGCACGCCTTCAATCGTCGCTTCGGTCGGCGCATACCCGTCCATGGAGGAAAGCAGGATACGCCGCAGGGCGAACCCAAGGGTATGCCCGAAACCACGCTCGAAGGGTTCCATGACAACTCTCGCCTCCACCGGAGAGACGCTTTGCACATCAATGATGCGTGGTTTCAGAAGAGCATTGTTTTGCATGGACTATCCTTTTCTTTATCGCCGGATTCATCCGGTTACTTTGAATAAAGTTCGATGACCAGACCTTCACTCAGGGTCGGGGAAAGCTCGGCGCGTTGCGGCATGGCCTTGAACGTGCCCTTGCCTTCCTTCACATCCACGGCGATCCATTCGGGAAAGCCTCTTGACTCGGCGGATTCCAGCGCCGCCCTGACGCGCAGATGCCCGCGCGCGCTGGCGGTCAGCGCCACCTCGTCGCCAGGACGCACCGTGTAGGAAGGAATGTTCACGCGCTCGCCATTGACCAGTACGCCATTGTGCCGCACCACCTGACGCGCTTCCGTGCGCGAAGCGCCAAAACCCATGCGGTAGGCGACGGAATCCAGACGGGCTTCCAGCAACTGCAACAGGTTTTCGCCGGTCTGGCCTTTCTTGCGTTCGGCCTCGGCAAACGTGCGGCGGAACTGGCCTTCCAGGACGCCATACACACGGCGGATTTTCTGCTTGGCGCGCAGATGCACGCCATAGTCGGAAAGGCGCGCGCCGGATTTCTGGCCGTGCTGGCCCGGCGCGTAGGAACGGCGCTCAATCGCGCATTTGTCCGTAAAGCACTTTTCGCCCTTCAAAAACAATTTTTCCCCTTCGCGGCGGCATTGGCGGCATTTGGGATCGAGATTACGAGCCACGTTCTGTTCTCCTTAAATCCGGCGCTTTTTGGGCGGACGGCAACCGTTGTGCGGCACCGGCGTCACATCCGTGATGCCGCTGATTTTCATGCCCAAAGCATTCAAGGCGCGAACGGAAGATTCGCGCCCCGGGCCTGGCCCCTTGATGCGGACTTCCAGATTCTTCACGCCCATATCCTGAGCGGCCTTGCCTGCGGCTTCCGCCGCCACCTGCGCGGCGAACGGCGTGGATTTGCGCGAACCGCGAAAGCCCGCGCCGCCGGAAGTCGCCCAGGAAAGCGCGTTGCCCTGACGATCGGTAATGGTGATGATGGTGTTGTTGAACGAAGCATGGATATGGGCAATGCCCTCCGCCACATTCTTCTTGACTTTTTTACGAACTTTCTGAGTAGTCTTGGCCATGACAAATCAATCCTTATTTCTTTTTGCCGGCGATGGCCTTGCGCGGTCCCTTGCGGGTACGCGCATTGGTGCGCGTCCGCTGACCACGGCAGGGCAAGCCCTTGCGATGACGCAGGCCACGATAACAGCCCAGATCCATCAGACGCTTGACGCTCATGGTGACTTCGCGCCGCAGGTCGCCTTCAACGGCAAACCGGCCTACTTCGTCACGTAGCTTTTCCATGTCGGCGTCCGACAAATCCTTGATTTTGGTTGAACGAACCACGCCAGCCGCATCGCATATTTTCTGCGCGCGCGGACGGCCAATGCCATAAATGGCGGTCAGCGCGATTTCCGCATGCTGATGATTCGGAATGTTTACCCCTGCAATACGGGCCATTGCTGCACTCCAACGATGTCAAAATTAATCAATATCCAAACGCCGGGACTTCTCAGCCCTGACGTTGTTTGTGGCGCGGATCCTTACAGATGATGCGCACCACGCCCTTGCGACGGATTACTTTGCAATTCCGGCAAATACATTTCACCGAAGGCAATACTTTCATGTTTGCAACTCCTCAAAACTGGGATTCGGAAAAGCAGCCGTGTTTTCCCGTTCCCAAGGTTACTGCGCAGAGAATCTTCATTTGGCGCGGAAAATGATGCGTCCGCGCGATAAATCATATGGCGTCATGGCGACCGTCACCTTGTCGCCGGTCTGGATGCGAATATAGTGCATCCGCATCTTTCCGGAAATGGTGGCGTGAACCTCATGCCCGTTTTCCAGCCTGACCCGGAATGTGGCGTTGGGCAGGTTTTCCAGCACCTCGCCCTGTAGTTCGATGGTATCTTCCTTTGCCATTTCGCTTAACGCAACAAAGGCGCGCCACCCTTGAAATTCGCTTTTTTCAGGAGGCTTTCATACTGGTGCGACATGATGTAGGCCGAAATCTGGGACATGAAGTCCATGGTCACGACCACGATAATCAACAAGGAAGTGCCGCCAAAATAAAACGGCACCTGCCATTTCAATTTCAGGAACTCCGGCAACAGACAGACCGCGGTGATGTATACCGCGCCCATCATGGTCAGGCGCATCAGAATCTTGTCCACATAGCGCGCCGTCTGCTCGCCAGGACGAATACCGGGGATGACGCCGCCGCTCTTTTTCAGGTTGTCCGCCGTATCCTTGGAATTGAACACCAGCGCCGTGTAAAAGAAACAGAAAAAGATGATCGCCGCCGCATAAAGAAATACGTAAATCGGCTGCCCCGGCACCAGCACCGCCGCCGCGTCCCTCATGCCAGACTTGATGAAATTGACGAACCCGGAACTGGATTCGCCGGAACCAAACCAGGAAGCCAGCGTCGCCGGAAACAGGATGATGCTGGAAGCAAAAATGGGCGGAATGACGCCGGACATGTTGAGCTTCAACGGCAAGTGCGAAGACTGGCCGCCATACATGCGGTTGCCGACCTGCCGCTTCATGTAATTGACCAGAATCTTGCGCTGGCCGCGTTCGACAAAGACCACGAAAGCCGTCACCGCCACCACCAAAAGACAAATGAAAATCCCCGCCAGCGGATGAATGGCATTGCTGCGCACCAGTTCCAGCATCCCGGCAATGGCGGAAGGCAGGCCGGAAGCGATGCCCGCGAAAATAATCAGCGAAATGCCATTGCCCAAGCCGCGCTCGGTAATCTGCTCGCCCAGCCACATCAGGAACATGGTGCCGGTCATCAGGGTAATCACCGTGGTCAGGCGAAACAGCAGACCGGGATCATAGACCAGTTCCGGTTGCGCTTCCAGCATGACGGCAATCGCCATCCCCTGGGCAAAAGCCAGCAGCAGGGTGCCGTAGCGGGTGTATTGGGTAATCTTGCGCCTTCCGGCTTCGCCTTCTTTCTTCAAGGCTTCCAGTTGCGGAACGGCCACCGTCATTAGCTGCATGATGATGGAAGAAGAAATATAGGGCATGATGCCCAGCGCGAAAATGGTGAACCGCTGGATGGCGCCGCCGGAGAACATGTCCAGCATGCCCAGGATGCCGCCTTGCTGCGACTGGTACAGGTCTGCCAGCACCGCCGGATTGATGCCCGGCACAGGAATGTGCGTACCGACGCGATACACCACCATCGCGCCCAGAAGAAACAACAGACGCCGCCGCAGGTCGCCGAACTTCCCGCTGGCGGCCATGCCCATGATCCCGGTTTTCGCTGTTGTCATGTCAAACCCGTTCTCGCATTATTCGGCCACGCTGCCGCCAGCCGCTTCAATCGCCGCTTTCGCGCCTTTGGTTGCGCCAATGCCTCGCAGAACCACCCTGCGACTGAGCTTGCCGGAAAGGATGACCTTGGCCGACAACGCGTTGCCCGCAATCAGGCCCGCCTGTTTCAACGTCAGCAAATCCACTTCATCCACGGGCAACGCGTTCAGTTCATGCAGACGCACTTCCACATTTCGGGCGCGGGCGAGCGAAAAGAAACCGCGCTTGGGCAAGCGTCGGTAGATGGGCATTTGCCCGCCTTCAAACCCGACCTTGTGGAAACCGCCCGCGCGGGATTTCTGTCCCTTGTGACCGCGACCAGCAGTCTTGCCCAGGCCGGAGCCAATGCCGCGCCCAACGCGGCGGGCGGCGCGTCTTGCGCCCGCCGCGGGTTTAATGGTATTCAACTGCATCGGATCAACCCTCGCACTTCAAAAGATAGGAAACCTTCCGGATCATGCCGCGCACCGCGGACGTGTCTTCGAGTTCCACAGTATGGTTCAGTTTGCGCAAACCCAGACCGCGCACCGTGGCGCGATGCGATTGCTTGGTGCCAATCACGCTTTTGATCAGCGTCACTTTGAGCGTTTTTTCAGCCATGTTTCTCTCTCAGCCCAGAATATCTTCAACGCGCTTGCCCCGCTTGGCGGCAATCTCGGCAGGCGTATTCATGCGCGACAGACCGTTCAACGTGGCGCGCACGATGTTGTAGGGATTGGTGGAACCATGCGCCTTGGCCACCACATTGGTGACGCCGACCACCTCGAAGACCGCGCGCATGGCACCGCCCGCGATGATGCCGGTGCCATCCGGGGCGGGCTGGATCATGACTTCGGTCGCGCCGTGCTTGCCGGTGACAGTGTGATGCAGGGTGCCGCTTTTCAGGCTGACCTTGAACATCTTGCGCCGCGCTTCTTCCATGGCCTTTTGCACGGCCACCGGCACTTCGCGGGACTTGCCCTTGCCCATGCCGATGCCGCCGTCGCCGTCGCCGACCACGGTGAGCGCCGCAAAACCGAGAATGCGCCCGCCCTTCACCACCTTGGTGACACGGTTGACGGAAACCATCTTTTCGCGCAGGCCGTCGTCGCGTTCTTCCGCCTGTTGAACTTTCTTGCTGTTCGCTTTCGCCATTTTCAACCTCGTCCTCGTCTCATTGCCGGGCATCAGAATTTGAGACCGTTTTCACGGGCGGCTTCAGCCAGCGCCTGGACGCGACCGTGATACTGAAAGCCGGAACGGTCAAAAGCCACCGTCTCCACGCCGACAGCCCTGGCGCGCTCGGCAATCAGCTTGCCGACGGCACTGGCCGCCGCCTTGTTGCCGCCATTCGGCAGATTTTTCCTGACTTCCGCTTCCAGCGTGGAAGCCGCCGCCAGCACCTTGCCGCCGCCAGGACCGATGACTTGGGCGTACATGTGCGTATTCGTGCGATTCACGCACAGGCGCACCGCCTTCAATTCGGCAATCTTGGCTCTGGACTTGCGGGCGCGGCGCAAACGCGCCTGTTTTTTATCAAGCATATGGCACCTTACTTCTTCTTGGTTTCCTTGAGAACAACCACTTCGTCGGCATAGCGCACCCCCTTGCCCTTATAGGGTTCCGGACTGCGGTAGGCGCGCACCTCGGCAGCCGCCTGACCGACCTTCTGCCGATCGATACCCTTGATGACGATCTCGGTTTGCGACGGCGTTTCCACCTTCACGCCCGCCGGCATCTTGTGCGCCACCGGATGCGAAAACCCCAGCGTCAGGTTGACCGTGTCGCCCTGCGCCTGAGCGCGATAGCCCACGCCGACCAGCGTCAGCTTCTTCTCGAACCCCCTGGAGACGCCCGTCACCATGTTGTTCAGGTTGGCGCGCATGGTGCCCCACATGGCGGAAGCGTTTGCCGCGCCGCCCACGCGGGCGCAAACGACGCTGCCGCCCTCCACCTTGACGTCCACCGCCGGGTGCGCCGCCGCCGTCAGGACGCCCAGCGGCCCCTTGACGGTGATTTCCCGCGCGCTGGCGCTGACTTCGACGCCTGCGGGCAGGGTAATCGGATTCTTGCCAATTCGTGACATCTTTTTCTTCCTTACGCCACAATGCAAAGCACTTCGCCGCCCACATGGGTTGCGCGCGCCCTGCGATCCGTCATCACGCCTTTCGGCGTCGACACGATGGCAATCCCCAGGCCGTTCATGACGCGGGGAATGTCGCCGGATCCCTTGTAAATGCGCAGCCCCGGCTTGGAGACGCGCTCGATCCTCTCGATCACCGGTCGGCCGGCATGATATTTCAGGGCAATTTCCAGTGTGCTCTTGTTGCCCGCAACCGCCTTGACCGCGTAGTCTTCGACATAGCCCTCTTCCTTCAGCACGGCGGCAATCGCCGTCTTCAATTTGGAAGACGGCATCGTCACGGCGGATTTTTCCGCCATCTGGGCATTGCGAATGCGGGTCAACATATCCGCGATCGGATCGCTCATCGCCATATTTCTATTCTCCTTGGCTTACCAGCTTGCCTTGACCACACCCGGGATCTGGCCATCGAAGGCCAGTTCGCGGATCTTGTTGCGACACATGCCGAACTTGCGGAACACGCCGCGCGGACGCCCGGTAAGCTGGCAACGATTCCGCAGCCGGGAAGGGCTGGCATTCCGGGGAAGCTGCTGCAGTTTCAAACGGGCTGCATAACGCTCGACATCGGAAAGATTGGCGTCATTGACAACGGCCAACAACGCCGCGCGTTTCTTCGCGAATTTCGCCACCAGTGCGCGGCGTTTTTCTTCGCGGTTGATCAGGGCAAGTTTTGCCATCCTGGCCTCAATTCTTGAAAGGAAACCTGAACGCGCCGAGCAGTGCCTTGCACTCCTCGTCGGTCTTGGCGGTAGTGGTGATACTGATGTTCATGCCCCGGATCGCGTCGACCTTGTCGTACTCGATTTCGGGAAAGACTATCTGCTCTTTCACGCCCATGTTGAAATTGCCGCGGCCATCGAAACCCTTGCCGACAATGCCGCGAAAGTCGCGCACCCGCGGCAGCGCCACGCTGACCAGGCGATCGATGAATTCATACATGCGCGGGCCGCGCAGCGTCACCATGCAGCCGATTGGATAGCCGTCACGAATCTTGAACCCGGCAATGGATTTCTTCGCCTTGGTGATCACGGGCTTTTGTCCGGCAATCTTCCGCATGTCGCCCACGGCGTTTTCCAGCGCCTTCTTGTCCGCCACCGCCTCGCCCACGCCCATGTTCAGCGTAACCTTGGTGATGCGCGGCGCTTCCATGACGGACTTGTAGCCAAAGCGCTTGACCATGTCCGGCAACACATCCTTTTTGTAGATTTCAAACAAGCGAGCCATATCCGTTTTCCTTATATCTTCACCAACTCGCCGCTTGACTTGAATACGCGAGTCCGTTCCACCTTCTTGCGCCCGCCCTCAACCGTTTTCACCTGGATGCGAACCTTGTCGGCCTTGCCTGTGGCCGGGTTGAAAAGCGCCACATTGGAGACATGGATGGGCATGGCCTTCTGCACGATGCCTCCCGTCTCCTCCTTGACCGGATTCGGACGCACATGCTTCTTGGCGATGTTGATGCCATCCACCAGCACATGTCCGGCATCCACGCGCGACGTTACCGTGCCGCGACGCCCCTTGTCCTTGCCCGCGATGACGATCACTTCATCGCCCTTGCAAATCTTGTTCATTTTCCGTCTGGCTCCCTAAAGCACTTCCGGCGCGAGCGACACGATCTTCATGTAACGCTCGGTACGCAATTCGCGCGTCACCGGTCCGAAGATGCGGGTGCCGATCGGCTCCAGCTTGTTGTTCAAGAGCACGGCGGCATTGCCGTCGAACTTCACCACGGAACCATCCGGACGGCGCACGCCCTTGGCGGTACGCACCACCACGGCGTTATACACATCGCCTTTCTTGACGCGACCGCGCGGCGCGGCGTCCTTGACGCTGACCTTGATCACGTCGCCTATGCCGGCATAGCGGCGGCGCGAGCCGCCCAATACCTTGATACACATCACTGAACGCGCGCCGGTATTGTCGGCTACGTTCAGAACCGTTTGCATCTGAATCATTTTTCACTCCAACTTATCCCGCCAGCAAAGGCGGACAGTCTTGGATCCCGCAAGGGAGACTAGTCTTGACCCGCAGCCAGGAAGGCCGCAAGAAACAAAAACGGTGATTCTGTCCTGGTTTTTTTGTCCTGTCAATGCCTTTTCTCCATCTTTTTCAATTTTTCCGGAGAACACGGGCAGGGCGAAGGGCAAAAACCGCCCGGAACGAGCCGGACGGTTCTGACGGAGCGCCAAACGGAACTCAGCGTTTGGAGAACTGTTTCCTGCGCCGCGCCTTGTGCAGGCCGACCTTCTTGCGCTCCACCTCGCGCGCGTCGCGGGTCACGAACCCCGCGCCGGAGAGTGCCGGTTTCAGCGCGGCGTCGTATTCGAGCAGGGCGCGGGTGATGCCGTGACGCACCGCGCCCGCCTGTCCGGATTCGCCGCCGCCGGTCACATTGACCTTGATGTCGAAGCCTTCCAACTGGTTGACCAGCACCAGCGGTTGCCGCACCACCATGCGCCCGGTCTCGCGCGAAAAGAAGACATCCAGCGGCTTGCCATTCACAACGATTGCGCCGGAGCCGCGCTTCATGAACACGCGAGCCACAGCGCTCTTGCGCCGCCCCGTGCCGTAGTAATAACTGACTGCCATGTTTTTATCCTTGAATTTCCAGTGTGCGGGGTTGCTGGGCGGCATGGGGATGTTGCGCGCCCGCGTAGCATTTCAGCTTTTTCAGCATGGCGTAGCCCAATGGCCCCTTGGGCAACATGCCCTTGACGGCCTTTTCCAGGATGCGCGCGGGAAAGCGCTGCTGCATCTTGGCAAAGCTGGTTTCGTAGATGCCGCCGGGAAAGCCGGTATGACGGAAGTACTTTTTGTCTTCGGCCTTGTTGCCGGTGACGCGCAGTTTTTCCACGTTGGTGACGACGATGAAATCGCCGGTATCGACATGCGGCGTGTAGATGGCCTTGTGCTTGCCGCGCAAACGGCGCGCAATCTCGCTGGCCAGACGGCCCAGCACCTTGTCCGTGGCGTCCACCACGAACCATTCGCGCGCTACCTCATGCGGTTTGGCGGAAAAAGTTTTCATTGACGGCATTCCTTTGTCCACAAAAATCAAAAGAGGCGGGATTCTAGGCGGAAGCACGGTACATGTCAAATCGTCCCAGGACAATCTCGCGCCGAAAATCAGCGACAGCCCTTCAGGGCTGTCGCCAATTTTTGCCGGGGCGAAGCCCCGGATATCTCCCCTCTCCCGCTTCGCGGGAGAGGGTGGCGCTTCAGCGCCGGGAGGGGGGGGGAAGCAACTCCAGTACCTTGTTCCAGACGCCTTGATTTTTGCGGCTGCGCGGGCTGTAAATACGATGTCGGCATCCATGCGATTGCCCTGGCGGCGAACAGGAACGACTGACCGGAAGGCGGCGCATCGGGTAGAATCACCGTTCCTCAATTTTGCCGGGAGTTTGTCGTGCGTGTGGTCTGTCTTGATATGGAAGGGGTGCTGGCGCCGGAAATCTGGGTGGAATTCGCGAAGCGCGTCGACATCGACGCCCTGCGCCGCACGACACGCGACGAGCCGGATTACGACCGGCTGATGACCTTTCGTCTGCGCGAACTGCGCCAGCACGGGCTTGGACTGCCGGACATCCAGAAAGTCATTGCCGACATGGGGCCGATGCCGGGGGCGCGGGCGTTTCTCGATGGCCTGCGCGAACACTATCAATTGATCATCCTCTCCGACACCTTCTATGAATTCGCCCAGCCGCTGATGCGCCAACTGAACTGGCCGACGCTGTTTTGCCACAGTCTGGAAACGGACGCGCAAGGCTTTGTCGTCAATTACCGTTTGCGCCTGCCCAACCAGAAACAGGAAGCCGTGCGCCGGTTGAAGGAACTGAATTTCAGGGTCGTCGCGGCGGGCGATTCCTACAACGACACCGCCATGTTGGGCGAAGCGCATGGCGGCATTCTTTTTTGCCCGCCAGAAAACGTCGTCCGCGAATTTCCGCAATTCCCCGTGGTGACGGATTACGCCGCCCTGCGCGCCGAAATCGACGCCGCCTTCCTGCGCGCCGCCTGATGCCCGCCGATACGCTCCTGGTCATCACGACCTTTCCCGATATGAAAAGCGCCGAACGCATGGCGCGCGCGCTGGTGGAGCAGGGGCTTGCCGCCTGCGTCAACGTGTTGCCCGCCTGCCGTTCCGTGTATCGCTGGCAAGGCAAGGTGGAAACGGCGGCGGAAATTCCGCTCTTCATCAAAACCACGCGCCCGCGCTACGCCGCGCTGGAGGCACGGATTCGCGCCCTGCACCCCTACGAATTGCCGGAAATCATCGCCCTGCCGCTGACCGTCGGCCTGCCCGCCTACCTGGAATGGATAAAAAAGGAAACGGAACCGTCATGCGCCTTCTGCTGAAACGCTTTCTCCCGCTCCTTTTCCTCGCCTGCGCCGCGCTGCCGTCCGTCGCCCTGGCGCAGGAATTCCTTGATCCGCTCGTTGCCTTCAAACCCGCCGTGCGCGCGCTCGACGATCGGACGCTGGAAGTGCGTTTTGCCATTCTCCCCGGCTACTACCTGTACCGCGACCGTTTTCGTTTTGCCGCCGACATGGCACGGTTGGGCGCGGCGGAAATCCCGGCGGGCAAGGAAAAGCTGGATGAAAGTTTCGGCAGGGTGGAAGTGTTCCGTGACACCGTCGCCATTCGCCTGCCGGTAGAGCGCACCATGCGCGCGCCCATGCGTTTTGACTTGTCGGTGACTTCGCAGGGCTGCGCGGACGCGGGACTGTGCTACCTGCCGCAGACGCAGACCCTGAGCGCCGAACTGCCCGCTGAAGGCGATTTCCCCGCGCCGGAAGCCGCGCGGATGGAAACGGCGGCGGAGAATAACGACACCAGTTTTGCCGCCGTCCTGGGCGAGGCCGGATTCTGGGGCAAGCTCGCCTTCTTCTTTATCGCCGGACTGGGGTTGTCGCTGACGCCCTGCGTCTTTCCCATGCTGCCCATCCTCTCTGGCATCATCGTCGGTCACGCCCAACGGGAAAAAGCCGAGACCCTGAATAAACGCCGCGCCTTCGCCCTTTCCTCTTCCTATGTGTTCGGCATGGCCATCGTCTATGCCGTCGCGGGCGTGGCGAGCGGGCTTTCCGGCAGTCTCCTTGCCGCCGCCCTGCAAAACGCCTGGGTACTTTCCGCCTTTGCGGGCATCCTCGTGCTGCTGGCGGGTTCCATGTTCGGTTTCTATACGCTACAAGTGCCGGTGCGCCTGCAAAGTCTCCTGGCGGCGCGGGCGCGGCGTCTGCGCGGCGGGCATTTTTTCGCGGTTTTCCTCATGGGCGCGCTCTCGGCGCTGATCGTCGGTCCCTGCGTCGCCGCGCCGCTGGCGGGCGTACTGATCTACATCGGGCAGAGCGGCGACGCGCTTTTGGGCGGCGTCGTCCTGTTTGTCATGGCGCTGGGCATGGGCACGCCGCTCCTGATTGTCGGCACTTCGGCGGGCGCGTGGCTGCCGCGCGTCGGCGCGTGGATGGAAGCGATCAAACAGGGATTCGGCTTTCTGCTCATGTTCTTCGCCGTCTGGCTGGTGACGCCCGTCGCGCCGCCAGCGGCGGCGATGCTCGCCTACGCCGTGCTGTCGCTGGTTGCGGCCATGCGTCTGCGCGTCCTCGACACCCTGCCGCCGGAGGCCAAAGGCGTGTTGCGCTTTTTCAAGGCGATGGGCATGCTCCTGCTGCTCTGGGGCGCGGCGTTGTTCATCGGTACGCTGGCGGGCAGCCGTGACCCGCTGCAACCGCTCGCCATCCTGCGTGCTTCCGCCTCCGCCGCGCCGGAGGAACGCGCATTGCCCTTCGAACGTGTGCGCACACTGGGCGAACTGGAAACCCGTTTGCAAACAGCGGGGCAGCCGGTATTGCTGGATTTTTACGCCGACTGGTGCGTCGCCTGCAAGGAGATGGAACGCTTTACCTTCCGCGACGCGAACGTGCAAAGCCTGATGCGGGAATTCATCCGCCTGCAAGTCGATGTCACCGCCAACAGCGCCGAAGACAAGGCGCTGTTGCAACGCTTCCAGCTTTATGGTCCGCCGGGCATTCTCTTCTTCGACGCGACGGGCACGGAGATTCACGGCTTGCGGGTCGTGGGATTCCAGGCGGCGGAGCCTTTCGCGCAAAACCTGCGACGCGCGCTGGCGGCCGGTACGCCATGAGCCGTTCGCCGCCGCTGCGTTTCCTCTTTACCCATCCGGCGCATTTCGTGGCGCTGGGCTGCGGCAGCGGTCTTTCCCCTTGGGCGCCGGGGACAGCGGGAACGCTCTTCGCCTGGTTAAGTTTCGTGCTCATGCAACCGCTTTTTTCGCCTATGGGCTGGCTGGTTTTTCTCTCACTGGCTTTTGCGGGCGGCGTGCTCGTCATCCACCAAACGGGGCTGGCGCTCAATGAGCCGGATCACGGCAGCATCGTCTGGGATGAAATCGTCCCCTTCTGGCTAATCCTGACCCTGACGCCACCTGGCCGGGCGTGGCAACTTGCCGCTTTCTTGCTTTTTCGCCTGTTCGACATCACGAAACCGCAACCGGCGCGCTGGTTCGACGAACACCTGAAAAACGGCCTGGGCGTGATGCTCGACGACGTAATCGCCGCGGGTTACACGCTTCTGGCGCTGGCGCTCGCCCGCTTCGCCCTGAACCATTGGGCATGGTGACCATCCTCCTTGCGAGCGGGGCGCGATGGTAGAATGTCGGCTCGTTGAACGCAACCATGACCGTTATCCGGCGAAAGCAAGAATCTGATGTTTGATGTGGGATTTTCCGAACTGCTGATCATCGGCGCGGTGGCGCTGGTGGTGATAGGCCCGGAGCGCCTGCCCAGGGTGGCGCGCACGGCCGGGCATATGCTGGGCAGGATGCGCCGCTATGTGGATGAAGTGAAAGCGGAAATCGACCGGGAAGCGGCGCTGGACGAGCTGAAAAAACTGCGAGGCGAAGTCATGGATTCCGCGCGGGAACTGGAGCGGGACATGCGCGCGGGCGCGCGCCAGATGGAACGGCGCTTCAGGTTGGATGCCGAACCGGTGGACGCCAGGCCGGAAAACGCGCCCGCCGAAGATGACGCGACTGCCGCCAGACCCTGAACCGAACTCATGGAAAATCCCGACGCCCCGCGCGACAACAGCGTTGAAGAAGGCTTCATTTCCCATCTGGCGGAACTGCGCAGCCGCCTGATCCGCAGCATTGCGCTGGTGGGTCTGTTGTTTCTCGGCCTTGCCTTTTATGCCAAGGAACTTTACTCGCTGGTGGCGCAGCCCTTGCTGGCGGTATTGCAGCCTCAAGGTGGAAAGATGATCATCACCGACGTGGCCGGGAATTTCCTGGTGCCGATGAAGGTTGCCTTCATGGCGGCCTTCCTGGTCGGCCTGCCCTATGTGCTCTACCAGCTCTGGGCCTTCATCGCGCCGGGTCTGTACGCGCACGAAAAACGCTTTGCCCTGCCGCTTCTGGCGATGAGCGTATTGCTCTTTTTCACGGGCATGGCCATTGCCTATTTCCAGGTCTTTCCAGTCGTATTCTTTTTCATGTCCAAGCTGACGCCGGAAGGCGCGGCCTGGATGACCGACATCGACAAGTATCTTTCCTTCGTCCTGACCGTCGTCATGGCCTTCGGGCTGGCTTTCGAGGTGCCGGTGGCGGTCGTTTTGCTGGTCAAGGCCGGATTGGTGGGCATCCAGCAGTTGCGTGAAATTCGCCCTTACGTCATTGTCGCCGCTTTTGTCGCCGGCGCCATCTTTACGCCGCCGGACATCATTTCCCAGTTCATGCTCGCCATTCCCATCTGCCTGCTGTACGAAGCGGGTCTGCTGGTGGCGCGCTTCATCCGTCCGCCTGACCAGGCCGTCGGCTTGATGAGCGACGCCGAAGTGGACGCCGCGCTCCAGGCGTCCGGCATCCGGGAACGGGATTCAGCAACCGCTCCCCCCGCAAGCAAAAATTAGCGACAGCCCTTCAGGGCTGTCGGTCCAACTCCATTGGGAAGAGGTTTCTCTCCCCCTCGAGAATGGCTACGGTCGAAACCCCGGCCGCGGCCGGGGTCTCAACTTTCGCGCCTTTCTTGCGGGCGGGGTTTCAAACCGGAGTTCGTTTTACGATGAACCGCCACTCTCCCGCCGTA
This sequence comes from Zoogloeaceae bacterium, assembly GCA_031259605.1. Lineage (GTDB taxonomy): Bacteria > Pseudomonadota > Gammaproteobacteria > Burkholderiales > Rhodocyclaceae > Azovibrio. Next base: position 5,117 of record JAIRLE010000163.1, on the reverse strand, counting down.
TGCGCGGGAATCACGCCTCGACCCAGCCCGGCAACGGTTCAGGGTTGCCCAGCGCCGTCGAGTGCATGCCGCCATCCACGTAGAGAATTTCGCCATTGATGCCGGAAGCCAGATCGGAGAACAGGAAGGCGGCGGCGTTGCCGACTTCCTCGATGGTGACGTTGCGGCGCGACGGGGCGTTGTGGGCGTTGTAGGCCAACAGCTTGCTGAAGTTGCCGATGCCGGAGGCGGCCAGGGTCTTGATCGGCCCGGCGGAAATGGCGTTGGCGCGGATGCCCTCCGGTCCCAGGCAGAAGGCGAGATAGCGGGTGGCCGCTTCCAGACTGGCCTTGGCCAGCCCCATCGTATTGTAATTGGGCATGGTGCGTTCCGCGCCCAGATAGGTAAGCGCCACCAGCGACGCCTTGCGCCCGCGCATCAGCGGGCGGGCGCCCTTGGCCAGCGCCGGATAACTGTAGGAGGAAATTTCATGCGCGGTGCGAAAGGCGTCGCGCGTGATGCCGTCCAGGAAATCCCCTTCGATGGCTTCGGAAGGCGCGTAGGCGATGGAGTGGAGAATGCCGTCCAGTCCGCCCCAAGCGCCGCCCAGCTTGTCGAACAGGCTGTCGATATCCGCGTCGCTGGCGACATCGCAAGGAAGGACAAGGCTGCTGCCAAATCCATCGGCAAACTTTTTTACCCGCTCCTCGAAGCGTTCATTCTGATAGGTAAATGCCAGCTGCGCGCCTTCGCGGCTGCACGCCTTGGCGACGCCATAGGCAATGGAATGCTTGGAGATGACCCCGGTAATCAGGATTTTCTTGTCGGCAAGAAAGCCCATGCTCTCACTCCCGTGCTGATTAAAGCGGCGAATTATAATGGGTAATTGACGATTTACCCATTGCCTTCGCGTTCAAGGACAGGGAAAAATCCGCTTATTTGCCGATGCAGAAACGACTGAAAATCGCGCCCAGCAGATCGTCCGACGTGAATTCTCCGGTGATTTCCGCCAGCGCGTTTTGCGCCTGACGCAGGTTTTCGGCAAAGAGTTCCAGCGCCAGGCGCGGGCTTTCCGCCTCCCGGCGCGCAGCGCGAAGATGTTTTGCGCCGGATTCCAGCGCGCGCAGGTGGCGTTCGCGGGCGATGAACACGTCTTCGCCCGCCTGCCAGCCGGCGATCTCCAGGAGGGACTGGCGCAGGAGATCCAGTCCCGCGCCGGATTTGACCGAGATCGACAAGGCGATGTCCGCGCCTTCCGGGTGTTTTTCCGGCGCTTCACAGGTGAGATCGATCTTGTTCCGTACCGTAATACGGGGAAGATCCGGCGGGAGCTTTTCCAGGATGGCGCGGTCGGCCGCCGTCAATCCCGCGCGGGCGTCCAGCAGGAGCAGCGCCAGATCGGCCTGTCCAATCGCTTCCCAGGCACGGGCAATGCCGATTTTTTCCACTTCGTCTTCCGTTTCCCGCAGTCCCGCCGTATCGATGATGTGCAGGGGAATGCCCTCGATCTGGATGGCGGATTTGAGCGCGTCCCGCGTGGTGCCGGGAACCGGGGTGACGATGGCCAGTTCATCCCCGGCCAGGCGATTCAGAAGCGATGACTTGCCGACGTTGGGTTGCCCCACCAGGACGACGTGCAAACCGGCTTGCAGGAGCCTCCCTTGCCTTGCCTTCAGGCGCACCGCCGCCAGATGTTCGTCGAGCCGCGCGAGACGGTTGAAGACATCGGCGGCTTGCAGGAAATCGATTTCCTCTTCGGGAAAATCCAACGTGGCCTCGACCAGTGTCCGGAGATCGACGAGTTCTTCCACGAGCGCGTAAATAGCTCGAGAAAACTCGCCTTGCAGGGAACGCGCGGCACAACGGGCCGCCGCTTGGGTAGAAGCGTCGATCAAATCGGCCACGGCCTCGGCCTGGGCGAGATCCAGTTTGCCGTTCAAGAAGGCGCGGCGCGTGAATTCGCCGGGTTCGGCCAGACGCGCGCCCATCTCCAGCGCGCGGGAAAGCAGGATGCCCATTACCACCGGCCCGCCGTGTCCGTGCAATTCCAGCACATCCTCGCCGGTAAAGGAGGCAGGCGCGGGAAAATACAGCATCAGGCCGCTGTCGATGACGCCGCCGTCCGCGGATTTGAAGCGGGCGAAGGTCGCCTGTCGGGGTAACGGCATTTTGCCGGTGAGCGTCCGGGCGAGCGCCCGCAAGTCCTTGCCGGACACCCGGACGATGCCCACTCCGCCGCGTCCGGCGGCGGTGGCGATGGCGGCGATGGTATCAGACGGGCGCATGGGTTTCATGGCGCTGCCTGCACCGGCGTTTTCCTGGGCGTATCGTCGATCTCCCGGAAAACCATGCCAGAAGATCGTAAGCGGCTGTCGTAGATGCGCCAGCCGGTTTCCTTGCCATGCCGCATCAGATCGAATTCCCGGGAGAACATGCAGGAGGGATGCACAGAAACGCGCGCCATTCTTTGCGGCGACAGGACAGCCTCGACGAAACGCCGGGCGGATACCGGATCGGAATCGTGCGCGGGGATTTTTGCCGAACAAAGACAGGGCACGAGCGAAACGAAGAAACGGCTTATCTGCATGGCGTCCTTCCTTCGGAATGCCGCCATACGAGAACAGGCGAAAACGGCGTGTTCATATTAAAATGCAAACCTTTCCATTTTCGATACGGCAAATTTCAAACGGATTTGCGGTATCGGCGGGTTCTTTCAATGACAAATCCTGTATTCAACATTGCCGCCTTGAACATCGCCATCAAGGCGGCGCGGCGCGCCGGCCGGGTTATCAATCGCGCGGCGCGCAACCTGGATTTGCTGGATGTCGCCAGCAAACAGCCGAACGATTTCGTCACCCAGATCGATCACGAAGCGGAAGCCGCCATCATCGAGGTCTTGCGGGAGGCCAGCCCAGACTACGGGATTCTGGCGGAGGAGTCCGGTCTCTCGACTGGACGCAATCCGCAAAGCGAATGCCAGTGGATCGTCGATCCGCTGGACGGCACCACCAACTTCATTCATGGTTTTCCCCAATACGCGGTTTCCATCGCCTTGATGAAAAATGAACAGATTGAACATGGCGTGATCTACGATGTCAATCGCAATGAACTGTTCGTCGCCGCCAAAGGCAAGGGCGCATTTTTGAACGATCGCCGCCTGCGCGTTTCCGGGCGTCTCAAATTGCAGGATGCGCTGATCGGCACGGGTTTCCCCTATCGCGATTTCCAGCATCTGGAGCGTTACCTGCGGATTTTCCGGGAATTGACGCAAAAAACCGCCGGCCTGCGGCGCCCGGGCGCGGCGGCGCTGGATTTGGCCTACGTCGCCGCCGGACGTCTGGACGGTTTCTGGGAATTCGGCCTCGCGCCCTGGGACATGGCGGCAGGCAGCCTCATGGTCACCGAAGCGGGCGGCTATGTCTGCGACCCGTTCTCCGACGCGGACTGCCTCCATAGCGGCGACATCATCGCCGCCACGCCACGCATCCTCGCGCAACTTCAGGCCGTCATCCAGAATGCGGACAAGACGCCTTGCGCGCCCTGATTCCTGTCCGCTCATCCTTCCTTGAACATCTGCACCAGCACGTGCAAATCGTGGGCCAGCACACTATCCTTGGGGCGCAGGGTTTCGATATTGCCGCAAGCGGACATGACGCTGGTGTGATCGCGGTCAAAGGCGTCGCCAATGACAGGCAAGCTGAATTGCGTAACTTGACGGCACAACCACATGGCGACATGGCGCGGGCGCACCACCTGCCGGGTGCGTTTTTTGGAAAGCAGATCGGTGAGCTTGATCTTGTAATACTCGATGACGGTTTTCTGGATGTCTTCGATGCTCACATTGCGCGTGGCGTTGATGATGTCCTTCAGGGCTTCGCGGATGGATTCCAGGGTAATGGGTTCGTTGCGGAACGCGGAATACGCCATCACTTTTTTCAGCGCGCCTTCCAGTTCGCGCACATTGGAGCGCAGGTATTTGGCGATGAAAAACGCGCAATCGTCGGAAAGATCCAGTTGTTCGGCCTCGGCTTTCTGCTTGAGGATGGCGACGCGCATGTCGAGTTCCGGCGGGTCGATCTGCACAATCAGGCCGCTGTCAAAGCGGCTGACGATGCGATCCGACAGGCCGTTGATGTTCTTGGGATAGGTGTCGCAGGTGATGATGACCTGCTTTCTCACGTCCAACAGGGTTTTCAGGATATTGAAGAATTCTTCCTGTCCCCGTTCCTTGCTGCCCAGAAACTGCACGTCATCGAAGAGCAGCACGTCCAGATTGCAGTAATACTGTTTCAGCGCGTCGAACGAGCTGCCGCGAAAGGCGGCAAACACGCTGGAAACGTAATCATCGGCATGGACGTAGCGCACATTCTTTTTCGGCATTTCCCCAACGACATGATTGCCGATGGCGTGAATCATGTGTGTCTTGCCCAGACCTGAACCGCCATAGATAAACAACGGATTGTAAGTGCCGCCGGGTTTGGCGGCCACGCCTTCAGCGGCGGCGTAGGCCAGGCTGTTGGTTTTGCCGACCACCAGATTTTCAAAGGAGAAAACGGGATTGAGATGGGTTTTGGGGTCGATGGACATCGCGGCGGGTTCCTGCCGGGGAGCCTGCCGGTTTCCGGAAAGTTTCCTTGCGGCGACCGGCAAGCGCAACGGCGTTGCTCCATCGACGGAAGCGCCGTTGTTCCTGCCGCATTTCAGGGTAATCCGTACGGGTTTGCCGAAGAATTCGTTGGCGTGCGCGCTGATCCGCGCAAGGTATTTTTCGCGCACGGTGTCCTTGGCCTGCTGATTTCTCGCTTGCAGGCAAAATCCTTCTTCCGCGTCGCCGGTCAATACCAGAGGACGAATCCAGTTATCAAAGTGCTGCGGCGGCAAGTCTTGCTTGCAGCGCTGCAAACAGAATTCCCAGAAAGCCGACATGGAAAACTCCCGACCCAAAACGCCAGAACATGCAAAAAAGAAAACGGCCAGGCCGGTTCGGCGTGGACGTGGGGCGGATTCTACCAGAGAACGGCGCGCGGGAAATAGTCCCGCCCGATGGACGCAGGGCAAGCAAAAATCAGCGACAGCCCTTCAGGGCTGTCGCTCCAACTCCATTGGGAAGGGGGTTCTTTCCCCTCAAGAATGGCTAT
>JAIRLE010000148.1 GCA_031259605.1 Zoogloeaceae bacterium | reverse complement strand
GGGACAGCAACCAGGGCCGTCCCCCCCCCCCCCCCCCAGGATCCAGCCGCGTTGCTGTTGCGCGATCGCCCTTTCGATTTGTTGACGCAAAACGGCATGGTCACGCCTGTCCCGATTCGGGCAAGTGCGTTCCTGATTTGAATAGCTCATGGTGTCCGCAAAGCGCATCTCGCACTTCCCGCGCATTCTCTCTAGCCGGGATGGATTTCGAGCATGTCTGTTACCCAAGTACAATCATGGCTGCACATAATAGCATACATTGTCGTAAAACCAACTCCGGTTTGAAACCCCGCCCGCAAGAAAGGCGCGAAGGTTGAGACCCCGACCGCGGCCAGGGTTTCGACCGTAGCCATTCTCGAGGGGAGAGAAACCCCTTCCCAATGGAGTTAGACCGACAGCCCTGAAGGGCTGTCGCTAATTTTTGCTGTGTTTTACGTGGTTTCTGCTGGCGCGTTCGTCGTCACTGCCAGTCTTTTTTCCGCCGCGCGCAGCGCCGCGATGATGTTGGGGAAAAGATTTTCCGCGCCCAAACGCTCGATGAAGCCGGTGCGTTCCAGCATGGCGGCGGGTTGCCCATGCAGGCCGGAGAGCAACAGGAGGGCGTTGCCGCGCGCGAGTTTGCCGTGCAGGTTTTCCAGCGCGTCCAGTCCCGTGCTGTCCAGCTGGATCAGGGTCTGGGCGTCCAAGATGAGGATTTCCGGTTCGCCGGAGGAAGTTTCCAGCAAGGGTTCCAGCTTGTTCGCCGCGCCGAAGAAAAGTGAGCCGTAAATGCGCCAGGCGGCGATTCTCGGCTTGCCGCTGGCGGTGTAGCGCGTCTCCGAAGTCTTGGCAAGCGGCACGGATTCAATGCGGGTGAGTTCCGAAATATGATAGATGAACAACAGGCAGGAAAGCACCATGCCCAGTTCTATCGCCACCGTCAGGCCGAAAACGACGGTCATGACGAAGGTGGACAGCATGATGAGCCGGTAATTGTTGGAAAAATGCCGTAACCGCTTGAAGGCATGGACATCGAACATGTTGAGGGAGACCACCACCACGATGGCCGAAAGAATGGCCAGCGGGATGTGGCGGGCGAGCGGCGCGAAAATGAGCACAATCGCCAGCAGCACCAGCGCGTGCGCCATTCCGGCGACGGGCGTGCGTCCGCCAGAGCGGATGTTGGTGGCGGTGCGGGCAATCGCCCCGGTCGCCGCAAAGCCGCCAAACAGCGGCGCGACGAGATTGGCCAGTCCTTGCGCGATCAATTCCTGGTTGGGGTCGTGCGTGTCCTCGATGCTGGCGTCCGCCACGCGGGCGGAAAGCAGGGATTCGATTGCGCCCAGGAGCGCGATGGCGATGGCGGGTGAAATCAGGTGGCTCAAGGTATCGAGCGAGAGCGCGGGCAGGGTGAGCGGCGGAATTTCCCTGGGTATCTCGCCTATGGTTTTGACGGGCACGTCAAACAACGCGGTCAGACAGGTACCCACCACCAGTACGGCAAGCGGACCGGGCGCGCGGCGCAGAAAACCAAGGGCGCGGGTTTGCGCCATGCGGTTGTAAAACACCAGAAAGAGAAAGGCCGCGCAGGAAACCGCCAGCGTCGGCAGGTCGATGAGATGTAAAGAATGCGCCAGCGCGTTGATCTGCCCGAAGAATCCGGAAGGCAGACTGGCGATCTTCAGCCCCAGGAAATCCTTGATCTGCGTCATGAAGATGACCACGGCAATGCCGTTGGTAAAGCCGATGACGACGGAAACCGGGATGAAGCGTATCAATTGCCCCATGCGGAAAACGCCCATCGCCAGCAGGAAGACGCCCGCCAACATGGTGGCGATCAACAGATTGTCAAAGCCGTACAGGACGACAATTCCATAGACGATGGGAATGAACGCCCCGGTCGGCCCGCCGATTTGCACGCGCGAACCGCCAAACAGCGAGGTGATGAAGCCGGCGATGATGCCGGTCCAGATGCCGGCGACCGGCGACGCGCCGGAAGCGATGGCAAAGGCCATCGCCAGAGGGAGCGCCAGTACGCCGACGGTAACGCCGGAGGCCACGTCCTTGCCAAACTGCGTCCGGTTGTAATCGGCCAGGCAGTCCAGAATCTTGGGGTGAAAAGCAAATTTCATGGCGCTGTCGTCAGATCGGAAAAGCGGATTATCACTGATCCAAAAAAGGATGCAGGCTTGATTTGTGCAAAGGTTTTCACTCTGTAAATACGCGCCCTGCGGGTTTTCGGCGGGCACTGGATTTACATGGCATGGCGTCTCCCCGTTCAGTCCTTGCGGATGGCGTCCTCTCCGATTTTTTCCAGCGGCACGACGAGCGCGCCGCTGGTCACGCCGACCAGGTTGAAGGATGCCATCAGAAAATACGGGATGGAACGCGCCTCTTCGGGCGTCACTTCGGTAAACCACTGGTAAGACAGGGATTGCGACAATTGCGCCATCTGTTCGTCGGACAGCCCGTGGAAATTCGTGCGCGTGATCCAGATGTCGGGACTGGATTCGAGTTGCAGCAGACACGACTGTTTGCCGGACGGGAGGGTATCCGGCACTTTTGCCGTATCGCTCCGGCCAGGGGTCGATACCGTGAACACGTCATCCGTCAGGCGAACGCTCAGGACGGGGTCGTCGGTCGGCTCGCCACCGTCATCCTTCGATGGCTTTCCCGCCTCCGCCAGCATTCCCCTGGCGAGTTTGAGAAATTCTTCGGAGAGGAACGCCCCGGCAACCCGATAGTCGCCCACCATGTCACAGTCTGCCTCCGCCTGCGCGCCGCCGCAGAGCGCAAGACCCAGGAAGATTCCCGCAAGCCGTTTGATCCATACGCCATGTTTCACGCGCGCTTCCCCCGATGTCATTTGACCCGCATTCCTGGCGTCGCGCCCGTATCCGGAGCAAGCAGGTAAATGCCGCCAGCCGCGTCGTCTGGGCCTGAGGCGGCGAGCACCATGCCTTCGGAGAGGCCGAATTTCATCTTGCGCGGCGCGAGATTGGCGACCATTACTGTGAGCCGTCCTTGCAGTGCGACGGGATCGTAGGCGGACTTGATGCCCGCGAACACCTGGCGCGGCTTTTCCTCGCCGATGTCGAGCATGAGGCGCACGAGCTTTCCCGCGCCTTCCACGTGCGCGGCCTCGACGATGCGGGCAATGCGCAAATCCATTTTCAGGAAATCGTCGATGCCGATGACGGCGGCCTTGGCCGCGCGCGCCTCGTTTTCCTCCGCCATGCCCGCGTTCACCGCGGCTGGCGCGACCGGCGCGAGGCTTTCCCGGTTGGCGGCGACGAGCGCGGCAATCTGTTTCGGATCGATGCGGGTCATCAGATGCGCGTAAGTCTGGATGCCATGCCCGGCGGGCAGGAGCGTTTCCACGTCGTCCCAGGCAAGCGGCGCGACGCGAAGAAAAGCCTCTGCCCTGGCCGCGAGCGCGGGCAGCACCGGCTTCAGGAGCACGGTGAGCCGGTAAAAGAGATTGAGGCTGTTGCTGCACACGGCGTGCAATTCCGCTTCCCTTCCCGGCGTCTTGGCGAGTTCCCAGGGCTTGACGTTGTCTACATACTGGTTGGCGCCGTCCGCCAGGGCCATGATCTCGCGCATGGCCTTGGCGAATTCCCGGTTTTCGTAACGTTCGGCAATGCCGGGCGCGGCTTCCCGGATGGCGCAAAGCGCGGGGAGCGCGGCGTCGGCGGCCAGCAGCCTGCCGCCGAAACGCTTCACGACGAATCCGGCGGCACGGCTGGCGATATTCACATATTTGCCGATCAGGTCGGCATTTACACGCGCGATGAAGTCATCGAGGTTCAAGTCGATGTCCTCCATGGTGTTGGAGAGTTTTCCAGCGAAGTAATAGCGCAGCCATTCCGGGTTCAGCCCCTGCGCCAGATAACTTTCCGCCGTGATGAAGGTGCCGCGCGCCTTGGACATCTTGACGCCGTTCACGGTGAGAAAGCCGTGCGCGAAAATCTTCGTCGGCGCGCGGAATCCCGCGTGGATGAGTTCGGCGGGCCAGAAGAGCGCGTGGAAATAGAGGATGTCCTTGCCGATGAAATGGTAGAGTTCGGCGTTGGAATCTGGCCTCCAGAACTCGTCGAAATCCAGGCTTTTCCGGGCGCAAAGATTCTGGAACGACCCCATGTAGCCGATGGGCGCGTCCAGCCAGACGTAGAAGAATTTTCCCGGCGCGCCGGGAATCTCGAAACCGAAGTAGGGCGCGTCGCGGGAGATGTCCCAGTCGGTCAGGAAATGCTCGTCTTCCGCGCCCAGCCATTCGCGCATCTTGTTGGCGGCTTCGGGTTGCAGCACACCGTTTTCCTGGCGCGCATACCTGCGCAGAAAATTTTCGCAGCGCGGGTCGGAAAGCCGGAAGAAATAATGCTCGGAATCGCGCAGTTCCGGCTTGGCGCCGGAAACGGCGGAATAGGGGTTTTTCAATTCCGTCGGGGCATAGGCCGCGCCGCAGCGCTCGCAGTTGTCGCCGTATTGATCCCGTTCGCCGCATTTCGGGCATTCGCCCTTGATGAAGCGATCCGGCAGGAACATGGCTTTTACCGGGTCGTAGAACTGCTCGATGAAACGCGCCTCGATCAGCCCCGCCGCCTTCAGGCGTTGATAAAACAGTTCGCAGAATTCGCGGGTTTCCGGCGCGTGCGTACTATGGTAATTGTCGAAGCCGATCAAAAAGCCGCCGAAATCGCGCATGTGTTCGCTTTTGACCCGTTCGATCAGCGCTTCCGGCGTGACGCCTTCCTTTTCCGCACGCAGCATGACGGGCGTGCCGTGGGTGTCGTCGGCGCAGACATACCAGCAGGTGTGCCCGCGCATTTTCTGGAAGCGCACCCAGATGTCGGTCTGGATGTATTCGACCAGATGCCCCAGATGGATTGCGCCATTGGCGTAGGGAAGCGCGGAAGTAACAAGAATTTTACGGGTCATGGAAAATGGGGAATCAGCGGTAAAGGCGGAATTCTACGCCAGAAGGAGCGGACAGTAGACGGGAACGGGTGAAGCCGGGCAATCGCGCAACCAAGCCGTTGCTTTGGGGCAAATCAACAAATGGATGCGCATCCCTGTTGCGGATCGGCCTGCTTGCTCACAAACCTCTTCAGGGAGACCATGACGACCGGACAACTATCGCGCTGTGAAAGTGGACAGACTGGAAGCTCGCTACACATGAGCGCAAATAGACTTTACAAGTATCCGTTGATGACATATAAGGGTATCGCCGCAAGGCGAGAAGACATTTACAAAGCCGCCGTATGACAAAAGTTTCAAACCTGTTCGCGGCGGGCACGCCCTTTGCGTTGTACCGCCGTCCCGGACAACAAGCCTTCCTCGTATGGCAGGCGACCGGCGAACCGCTCGTGCGCACGGAAATTCCCCGGGGGGAAGACATCGAAGGTTTCGTTTTCGCGCCTTTTGCTCCCTGCGAAGACAACCCGCTGCTCATCCTGGGGCCGGGTTGCCTGTCGACGGTCTGGGAACTTCCCCTGGATATCCCTCCCCCTCTTGCCGGAAAACATTTTGCTGGCGCAAGTTTTTCCGGCGAAGACTTTCAGGCTTATTCGCGCGCCTTTTCCCGGTTTTCCGACGCATTGCGCCATCGGGCATTGACGAAACTGGTGCTTTCCCGCGCGCGCGGTTTCGCGCGGCGCGCGGATTTTTCCCCGGAACACGTTTTTGCCCATGCCTGTCGGCGTTACCCCGCCGCTTTTGTTTCGCTTTTTTTCTCTCCCCGCACGGGCATGTGGCTGGGCGCTTCCCCCGAATTGCTGCTTGGCGGCGAGGGCGGGCGTTGGCAAACCACCGCGATTGCCGGCACGCTGCCGGTCGAGACCGGGAAAGTTGCCGTTTGGGACGCAAAAAACCGCCGCGAACATCGGGTCGTGGCGGACTTCATCGGCGAACGCCTCGCCGCCCTGGGGATTGCGCCGGAAATGGCGGCACCCCTCACCTGCCGGGCTGGAAACGTGGCGCATATCGAAAGCAATTTTTATTTTTCCCTCCCCGCGCGCAAAAGCCCCTGGGACGTCATCGCCGCCCTGCACCCGACGCCCGCCGTCTGCGGCATGCCCGCGGAGGCGGCGAAACGGTTCATTCTCGCCAACGAAGGATATGACAGGGAATACTATTCGGGCTTTCTCGGGCCGGTGGAGAAGGAAACCGCGGTTTATGTCAACCTGCGCTGCATGAAGGCGGAGGACGGGTTTTTGCGCCTTTTTTCGGGCAGTGGCATAATGCCGGACTCCTTGCTGGAGCAGGAATGGAAGGAGACGGATCACAAAATGCGCACGCTTTTCGCCGTGCTGTGAATCAGGGATCAGGAGACAGGAATCAGGAACCAGGAACCAGAAAAGTTTGCGCCCTTCGGACGGCGGAAAAAGCGGCATGGTTTGCAGGTGGTTTCTCCGTTTCCTGTCTCCCTGTGAGGTAATGCCCGTGTATTCAGACAAGAACGCTGTTCGCCAATTGACGGGGCTGTTGCTTGCCCATGGCATCGATCATGTGGTGGTCGCGCCCGGTTCCCGCAACGCGCCGCTTGTCCAGACTTTCGCCGCGCATCCCGGTTTCCGCTGTTTTTGCGTTACCGACGAACGCAGCGCCGCTTTTTTTGCGCTCGGCATGATCCTGCGGCGGCAAGAACCCGTGGCGGTCTGCTGCACCTCGGGCACGGCCTTGCTCAACCTCGGTCCCGCCGTGGCGGAGGCGTTCTATCGGGAATTGCCCTTGCTCGTTCTTTCAGCCGACAGGCCGGCGGCCTGGGTAGGCCAGATGGACGGACAGACCATGCCGCAGCCAGGCATTTTCGGCGCGCTGGCGAAGTGCGCCGTCAATTTGCCGGAAGGCGACACGAGCGAAGACCGCTGGCACGCGAACCAACTCATCAACAAGACGCTGCTGGCCCTTGCGCCCTGGAAAACGGCGCGCGGTTTTCCCGGCGGCGGGCCGGCGCAGATCAACATTCCCTTGCGCGAACCGCTGTTTTCCTTCACGGACGACGCCCCCGAAGCGGCGCGCGCCATTCGCCTCGCCGCCGCGCCGCCGCGCCTGGACGAACTGCCCGCCGCACTGGCGGACATCTGGCGTTCCAGCCGGAAAAGACTGATCCTGGCGGGACAACTGCTCCCCGCGCGCGCATGCCGGGATTTCACGGCTCTGGAAGAAACCGTCGCGGCAGGTGATGCTGTCGTCGTAGTCGAGCATCTCGCCAATCTCCGGGGCGAGGGCGTCATCCGCAACCCGGACGCGGCGCTGGCCGCGCTCGACGAGGACGAAGCAAGGAAACTGGCTCCCGATCTTCTTGTCACCTTCGGCGGCCATCTTGTCTCGAAACGCATGAAGCAATTGCTCCGCGCGCACCGCCCCGCGCATCACTGGCACATTTCGCCGGACAGATCCGCGCCGGATCTTTTCCAGGCGCTGACCGAGGTCATCGAAACCGTGCCCGAACGCTTCTTCCCTCTGCTGGCCCATGGGCACGAGGCCGAAACCGAGGCTTACGCCCGGCGCTGGCGGGAGGCGTCCCACAAGGCTTGCGCGGCCACGGAAAAAATCATGGAAAGCGCGCCTTTCACCGACATGTTGGCGCTGCAACTTTTCCTGGCGCGTCTGCCGCGTGGCGCGGCGCTGCACCTCGCCAACAGTTCGACGGCGCGCAACGCCCAGCTTTTCCCCTTGCCCGGCGGCGTCGACGTCCATTGCAACCGGGGCATGAACGGCATCGACGGCTCCCTCTCCACGGCGGTGGGATTCGCCGCCGTGGCCGACGAGCCGGTTTTCGTCGTCATCGGCGATCTGAGCTTTTTCTACGACATCAACGCCCTGTGGAACGGCCACATCGGCAAGAATCTGCGCATTCTGCTCCTCAACAACGGCGGGGGCGGTATCTTTCATACCTTGCCCGGTCTGGGGACGGCATCGCGTCTGGACATGATCGCCGGCCATCACGACACCTCCGCCGGCGCGCTGGCGGCATCTTTCGGCCTCGTGTACGCGACCGCGTCAACGAGGGAAGCATTCGAGGCGCGCCTGCCTTGGTTCACCACGGAACCGGACGGGCCGCTTCTCTTCGAAGTCAAATTTCCGCTGGACGCCTGCGCGGCGTTTCACGCGCAATTCCACCAACGTTTGAAGGACGGACGATGAGCACACGGGTTTGGAAAACCATCAAGGAATACGAAGACATTCTTTTCGACAGTTTCAAGGGTATCGCCAGGATCACCATCAATCGGCCGCGCTACCGCAACGCCTTTACCCCGGCCACGACCGCGGAAATGAGCGATGCTCTCGCGCTTTGCCGGGAAATGGGCGATGTCCGCGTCGTCGTGCTGACGGGCGCCGGGGACAAGGCTTTTTGTTCCGGCGGCGATCAGAACGTGAAAGGCAAGGGCGGCTATATCGGCAAGGACGGCGTGCCCAGGCTGAACGTGCTGGACGTGCAGAAACAGATCCGCAGCCTGCCAAAACCGGTGCTGGCCATGGTCAACGGCTACGCCATCGGCGGCGGGCATGTGTTGCACGTGGTGTGCGATTTGTCGATTGCCTCGGACAACGCCGTTTTCGGGCAGACGGGACCGCGTGTCGGCAGTTTCGACGCGGGTTTCGGCGCTTCCTATCTGGCCCGTTGCGTGGGACAGAAAAAAGCGCGGGAAATCTGGTTCCTCTGCCGCCAATACAGCGCCGCCGAAGCGCTGGAAATGGGACTGGTCAACAAGGTGGTGCCTCTCGCACGACTGGAGGATGAAGCGGTGCTGTGGGCGAAGGAGATGATGCGGCTGAGTCCCATGGCATTGCGCATGATCAAGGCGGGACTGAACGCGGAACTCGACGGTCAGGCGGGTATCCAGGAACTGGCGGGCGACGCCACCTTGCTGTATTACCTGACGGAAGAAGCGCAGGAAGGGAAAAA
>JAIRLE010000006.1 GCA_031259605.1 Zoogloeaceae bacterium | reverse complement strand
CTTCCTCGACAATACCGTCGTGATCGCCGCCGTCAGCGTCGTCTTCCCGTGGTCAACGTGTCCTATCGTCCCCACATTCACGTGCGGCTTGGTGCGCGAAAACTTTTCCTTTGCCATTTCAATTCTCCAAGGGTTACTTCTTGTTGATGACCGCTTCGGCAACGTTCCTGGGCGCTTCCGAATAATGCTTGAATTCCATGGTGTAGGTCGCGCGTCCCTGCGAGAGCGAACGTAACGAAGTGGCATAGCCGAACATCTCCGACAGGGGCACTTCGGCGCGCACCGCCTTGATGCCGCCGGGCAGATCCTCCATGCCCTGCACGATGCCGCGCCGGGAGGAAAGGTCGCCCATGACGTTACCCATGTAGTCTTCCGGCGTTTCCACTTCCACCGCCATCATTGGCTCCAGGAGCGTCGGCTGCGCCTTCTTCATGCCATCCTTGAAAGCGAAGGAAGCGGCCATGCGGAAGGCGTTTTCGTTCGAGTCCACGTCATGATAGGAGCCATCGAACAGGGTGAACTTGATGTCGACCACCGGAAAGCCCGCCAACACACCGCTGGTCACGGCGTCCCGCAGACCCTTGTCAACCGCCGGGATGTATTCGCGCGGCACCACGCCGCCCTTGATGGCGTCGACGAATTCATAGCCCTTGCCCGCCTCGTTGGGTTCGAGCTTCAGCCAGACGTGACCGTACTGGCCGCGTCCGCCGGATTGCTTGATGAACTTGCCTTCCTGCTCGACCGTCTTCTTGATGCACTCGCGGTAGGCCACCTGCGGCGCGCCGACGTTGGCTTCCACATTGAATTCGCGCTTCATGCGGTCGACGATGATGTCCAGGTGCAGTTCGCCCATGCCGGAAATGATGGTCTGCCCGGATTCCTCGTCGGTGCGCACCCGGAAAGACGGATCTTCCATCGCCAGCCGTCCCAGGGCGATGCCCATTTTTTCCTGGTCGGCCTTGGTCTTCGGCTCCACGGCGACGTGAATCACCGGATCGGGGAAAACCATGCGCTCCAGGATGACAGGCGCGTCGGGGTCGCACAAGGTTTCGCCGGTGGTGACTTCCTTCAAGCCGATACAGGCGGCGATGTCGCCCGCCAGCACTTCCTTGATTTCGGCGCGGTCATTGGCGTGCATCTGCACGATGCGGCCAATGCGCTCCTTCTTGCCCTTCACCGGGTTATAGACCGTGGAGCCGGATTCCAGCACACCGGAATAAACGCGGATGAAGGTCAGCTGTCCGACGAAGGGGTCGGTCATCAGCTTGAAGGCAAGCGCGGAGAATTTTTCGCCATCGTCGGCCTTGCGGGTTGCGGGCTGCTCATTTTCGTCGATCCCCGCAACCGGCGGAATATCCACGGGCGAAGGCAGGAATTCGATCACCGCGTCCAGCATCCGTTGCACGCCCTTGTTCTTGAAAGCCGTGCCGCAGAGCATGGGCTGGATTTCACAGGCGATGGCGCGCAGGCGCAAACCTTCCTTGATCTTCTCTTCCGCGAGATCGCCGTTTTCCAGGTATTCGTTCATCAACGCCTCATTGGCCTCGGCGGCGGCTTCGATCATTTGCTCGCGCCAGGTCCTGGCCGTTTCGAGAAGCTCGGCGGGAATGTCCTTGTAATCGAACTTCATCCCTTGGCTGGCCTCATCCCAATAGATCGCCTTCATCTTGATGAGATCGACCACGCCGACAAAATGCTCTTCCGCGCCGATGGGAATCACGATGGGCACGGGATTGGCCTTGAGGCGCGTCTTCATCTGATCGACAACCTTGAAGAAGTTCGCGCCGGAACGATCCATCTTGTTCACAAACGCCAGGCGCGGCACCCTGTACTTGGTCGCCTGCCGCCACACGGTTTCCGACTGCGGCTGCACACCGCCCACGGCGCAATACACCATGCAGGCACCGTCAAGCACACGCATCGAACGTTCCACCTCGATGGTGAAATCGACGTGCCCCGGCGTGTCGATGATGTTGAAGCGGTGTTCGGGAAAGTTGTTGTCCATGCCTTTCCAGAAGCAGGTGGTGGCGGCGGAGGTGATGGTGATGCCGCGTTCCTGTTCCTGCGCCATCCAGTCCATGGTGGCCGCACCGTCATGCACCTCGCCAATCTTGTGATTGACGCCGGTGTAATAGAGGATGCGCTCGGTCGTCGTCGTCTTGCCGGCGTCGATGTGCGCGGAAATGCCGATGTTGCGGTAGCGCTCGATAGGAGTTTTGCGTGCCATGATGTGCCTCTTCCCTTAAAAGCGGAAATGGGAGAAAGCCTTGTTGGCTTCGGCCATGCGATGCACTTCGTCGCGTTTCTTCACCGCTCCGCCGCGATTTTCCGAGGCTTCCAGCATTTCGGCGGCGAGCCTCAGACCCATCGTTTTTTCGGAACGCTTGCGGGCGGCCTCGCGCAGCCAACGCATGGCAAGCGCCATGCGCCGCGCCGGACGCACTTCCACCGGCACCTGATAGTTCGCGCCGCCGACGCGGCGCGACTTGACTTCCACCAGGGGCTTGATGTTGCCGATGGCGGCGGAGAAGACTTCCAGCGGATCCTTGCCGCTTTTCGTGGAAATCTGGCTGAACGCGCCATAGACGATACGTTCGGCGACCGACTTCTTGCCGGACTGCATGATGGCGTTGATGAATTTGGAGACATCCTGGCTGCCGAACTTGGGATCGGGCAGGATTTCGCGCTTGGGCACTTCACGACGACGAGGCATGATGAATCTCTTTCTCTGTTCAGTCGAGGCTGTGCGAAACCGTTTCGCATAAAACCTCCAGCCGCCCGACAGCTTTTGCTTTTCGCATACGCAGGGGCGGCCACTTACTTCCGGGGCAACCTGGGGATCAGGCGGCCTTCGGACGCTTGGCGCCGTATTTGGAACGGGCCTGTTTGCGGTCTTTCACACCCTGGGTATCCAGGGAACCGCGCACGGTGTGATAACGCACGCCGGGCAAATCCTTTACCCGACCGCCGCGAATCAGCACCACCGAGTGCTCCTGCAAATTGTGGCCTTCGCCGCCAATGTAGGAGATGACTTCATAACCATTGGTCAGGCGCACCTTGCACACCTTGCGCAAGGCGGAATTCGGCTTTTTCGGGGTAGTGGTATAGACGCGGGTGCACACGCCGCGCTTTTGCGGACACTTTTCCAGCGCCGGCACCTTGTTCTTCACGACTTCCGCCACGCGCGGCTTGCGCACGAGCTGATTGATGGTAGGCATTCAAAAATCCTCTGGCGGCCAGACCCGCCCAAACCTGCCGGAACACGCGGATTCCAGCCTTGCTGTTATACAAAACAGAGGCGTCAATCTAGCCCCCTGTCGGAAAAAAGATCGGCGATTCTATGGGTTGACAAGCCGAGTGTCAAGAACGCGAGCAAGTTTGCATGTAAATTCCGGCGTCTGGAAAGCGGCGCAAAAAGCAGTGGACAAAAAACGACGGCGCGCGTTAACTTGGCGTACCTTGTTTGACGCGCCTCCCAGCAAAAAATTAGCGACAGGCTTTCATGCCTGCCGCTCGAAACAAAGTCGGTTTTACGATGAAAAACACCCCACGCACACGCGAACAGCTTTTATCCGCCCGCTTGCGTCAGCTCGCCGACGCTGGATTGATGCGCCAGCGGCGGCGGCTGGATTCGCCTTTGACGCCACATGCGATCATGGAAGGGCAAAAGATGCTGGCTTTTGCCAGCAATGACTATCTGGGTCTGGCGGCGCATCCCGATATCATTGCCGCAATGGCGCAAGGCGCGCGCGACTGGGGCGCGGGCAGTGGCGCTTCCCACTTGATAAGCGGACATCTGAAAGCGCATGAGACCCTGGAACGGCGTCTTGCCGAATTTACCGGCTTTGATCGTTGTCTTGTCTTTTCCGCCGGTTATCTCGCCAATCTGGCAGTCACGCCGACACTGGCGGCAGGACGCGACGACGCTATCTTTGCCGACCGGTTGAATCACGCTTCCCTGATCGACGCCGCACGGCTTTCCCGCGCCCGCCAGCACCGCTACCCGCATGGCGACATGGCGGCCCTGGAGCGGCTGCTGGCGCAAAGCGCGGCAAAAACAAAAGTCATCGTCAGTGATGCCGTTTTCAGCATGGACGGCGATCTCGCGCCACTTTCCGATCTCTTCCGGCTGGCGGAACGCTTTGACGCATGGCTGGTCATCGACGACGCGCACGGCTTTGGCGTACTGGGGCCGGAGGGACGCGGCAGTCTCGCCCATTGCGGCATTCGTCCGCATCCGCGCATCCTGCTGATGGCGACCCTGGGCAAGGCGGCAGGCACGAGCGGCGCGTTCGTCGCCGGATCGGCGCTGGCCATCGAATACCTGCTGCAAAACGCCAGAAGCTACATCTTTACCACCGCGCAACCGCCCGCCATCGCGGCTGCCGCAACAAAAAGCCTGGAAATCATCCAGAATGACGAAGCCAGGCGCGCCCATTTGCGGGCGTTGATCCGGCAATTGCAGACGGGATGCGCCGCGCTCCCCTGGCGGCTGCTGCCTTCCGAGACCGCCATCCAGCCACTGATGCTGGGCGAAAACGACAAGGCGCTCGCGCTTTCGCAACAACTCTGGCGGCGCGGCCTGTGGGTCGCCGCCATCCGCCCGCCCACCGTGCCGCCGGGCACGGCGCGGCTGCGCATTTCCCTTTCCGCCGCTCACGGAGAAAACGATGTGGCGGAACTCATCAACGCCTTGCGGGAGCTGGCGTGACCCCGCCGCCCGCCTTTTTTCTCTCTGGCTGGGGATTCGGTCGCGCTCCCCTGGAGGCGGCGCTGAAAGAAAGCTGCTGGCAGTGCATGGACTTGCCGGGTTGTGGCGCGGAGGCATCCGCCGCCATTCCCGCGCATTTCACGGCGGCGGTGGAAACATTGTTGGCGCGGCTGCCTCCAGTCTGCGCCCTGGGCGGCTGGTCGCTGGGCGGCATGTTGGCGCTGGCCGCCGCCCAAGCCGCGCCGGAGCGTTTTTGCCAGCTTCTGCTTGTCGCCGCAACGCCCAGTTTCATCCAGCGCGAAGGCTGGATTTTCGGGCGTCCGCCTCTGGAACTCCAGGCTTTTCGGGAAAGAATCCGCCAGGAAGGCGTATCGCTGCTGCCGCGCTTTGCCGCCAGTTTCTGCCGCGGCGACGCACAGCCGCAGACCGCTCGATGGCTCTTGCAGAACGCCAGCCCAATGGCGCAAGCGGCGCTGGATGCGGGGTTGCTCTGGCTGGAAGAAGCCGACCTGCGCGCGGAACTTGCGCGCGTCACCTGTCCTGTCACCGTGATTCACGGCGAAAACGATCCGCTGATTCCCGTGGAAGCCGCCCGCTGGCTCGCCGGACAACTGCCGCGGGCGCGTTTGTCCCTCATCCCGGACAAGGCGCACGCGCCGTTTGCGCCGGACGCCTCCGCGCGCGCCCGATTTCTGCGAGAATTGCCCCGCCCATGAAAACCGTCCGCTTTTCTTCCCCCTTGTCCGCGCGCCCGGATCTGCCTTCCAAGCGTCTGGTGCGGCAGAATTTCGAGCGTGCCGCCAACACCTACAACAGCGCCGCGCGGGTGCAACGCTGGGTTTCTTCGCGGCTGATCGGTCTTTTGCCGTCCACGCTGATCCCCGCCATCATCCTGGACGCCGGTTGCGGCACCGGTTTCAGCCTGGAAATGCTTGCCCTGCGCTTTCCGGCGGCGCGTTGCATCGCGCTGGATTTTTCCCGCGCCATGCTCGCCCACATCCGGCAACTGGAATTCGGCGTCTGCGGCGATGTGGAACACATCCCCCTGCGCGACGAAGTGGCGGGACTGTACTGGTCGAACCTCACCGCCCAATGGTGCAATCCGGCAGCCCTCTCCCGCGAAGCCTGGCGGGTGCTCTGGCCCAAGGGAACGCTGGCGCTCTCCAGCCTGGCGCCCGGCACTTTCCACGAACTCGACGAAATTTTCGCCCAGGTCGACGCTTACCCGCATACCCTGCCTTTCCAGACGCCGGAAAACTGGAAAACGGCGCTTTCCGCCGCCGGATTTTCCGGCATCGGGATTCATACCGAACCCTGCGTCGCCCATTACCGCGACATGCGCAGCCTGATCAAGGCCATCAAGGCCATCGGCGCCAACCAGATTGCGCCTTCTTCCCGCCGCCCCGGCCTGATCGGGCGCAAGACCTGGCAAAAACTGGAAGCCGCCTATGAAGCCCGGCGCGACGCGCGCGGTCTGCCGCTCACCTATCACGTCGTTTTCTGTACCGCCAAAAAATGACACCAAGCTACTTTGTCACCGGCACGGACACGGAAGTCGGCAAGACTTTCGCCACCTGCGCCCTGCTCTTTCGTGCGCGCATGGAAGGCTTCAAGGCGGTAGCGATAAAACCCGTGGCGGCAGGCGTGGCGGAAAATGGCGAAAACGAGGATGTCAAGGCGCACCGGGCGGCGGCCTCGCCGGAGGTCGATTTGCCGCTGCGCATCCGCAATCCCTATTGCTTTGCTCCACCTGTCGCGCCACATCTTGCCGCGCAGGAAGCGGGCGTTGAAATTGCGTTCGCGGTCATTCAGGAGGCGCTGAATGTCGCGCGGCAAGCGGCGGATCGGGTACTGGTCGAAGGCGCGGGCGGCTTTCGCGTTCCCCTGGGCGCGGAAGGCGACAGCGCCGATCTCGCCCGCTGGCTCAATCTGCCGGTGATTCTGGTGGTCGGGATGCGGCTGGGCTGCATCAATCACGCGCTTCTGACCGCCGAAGCCATTGCCGCCCGGCAGCTTCCCTTTGCCGGATGGATTGCCAATCGCGTTACGGCGGACATGCCCTGTTTTGAACAAAACCTTGCGACATTGAAAACCGCCCTGCCCGCGCCATTGCTGGGCGTTCTTTCCCACCAGTCGCGCCCCGATCCCGCCCGCGCCGCCAGACAGGCGCGCTGGCCGTAAAACGAGGCACTCAACCGCCATGCCCTCGCCCACGTTCATCGCCCTCGCGCCGCAAGGCCGGAAACAAAGGCTGGAATATGCGTGGACAGGCGCGGCGACAACGGATCAGCCCATACTCGTTTTTCTGCACGAGGGGTTGGGCAGCATCGCCTTGTGGCGGGATTTTCCGGAACGTCTGTGCGCGCGGCTGGGACGGCGCGGACTGGCGTATTCGCGCATGGGGTACGGCGCGTCCACGCCGCGCCCGCATGACGAGCCGCTGCCGCGCCATTATCTGCGCCGCGAAGCTGTCGAGACGCTGCCCGCCTTGCTGGAAGCGCTGGACGTCGCGCCGCGGAAACCCTGGCTGATCGGGCACAGCGACGGCGGCAGCATTGCCCTGCTGGCGGCCAGTTTCAACGCGGCGTCCTATTCCGGCATCGTCGTCATCGCGCCGCATTATTTCGTGGAAGACGTTTGCCTCAAAGGCATACGCCGCGCCTCTGCCGCGTTCGAGACGGGCGGCCTGCGCGCGCGTCTGGCGCGTTACCATCAGGACGTAGACGGCGCGTTCTACGGCTGGCGCGACATCTGGCTCGACCCCGCCTACCGCGACTGGAACATCGAGACAGAACTGAAGCGCATCACCTGTCCCGTGTTGGCGATCCAAGGCGACGCGGACGAATATGCGACGCTCGAACAGATCGACGGCATACGACGGCAAGCGCCGCAAACCGAACTGCGCGTCCTGCCGCAGTGCGGCCACTCGCCGCACCTGCAACAGCCGGAAAGCACACTGGACGCCATCGGAGCCTTTATCCGCGCGCATACACAAACCGCCACACCTTCGCCAGAAACCTGACGCCCTGACGCGCGTCAGGTTTCGTACGCTACGATAACGGATCGTTACCTTCTTTTGCCTGCACGTTCGCGGCTTTTTGTTGCATATTCTGCGCATGAGCTGTTACGATGCGCTTTCTTTCGACGCCTGTGGGAATCCTCATGAACAGTCTGGTTGTCCGCAGCCTGAAAAGAATGCAGGGACTATGGATGAAAAAATCCGCCGCGCAAAACAGGAAACCGCTCGATGCCCGCGCCCTGCAAAAAGCGCGCGCGCAATTGCGGGAGTGCGCGCGCGGCGCGGGTGGCGAAGTCTCGGCGCGCCAGCGCGCCCGCCGCCTGGGCGAAAGCTATCTGCAACTGGATGACGCCGGGCGCCACGCCTTCTTGCGCCTGATCGCCACGGAATTCGGCCCCGACCCGGAGAAGGTGGCGGCGGCGCACGCGCATTATCAGGCGAGCACCGGAACGCCCGCGCAATGGGAGGCCGAGGCGTTGCTGTGGCGTGCCCTGCGCTCGCCGCGCACCCGCATCCTCACGCAATTCAACGCCTTGCCGCAGGGTGTGCGCTTTCTGGTCGATCTGCGCGCAGACCTGCTCCGTTTCGTCCAGGAAGACGCGGAACTCGCCTCCCTGGACCGTGAGCTGGAGCACAGTCTTTCCATCTGGTTCGACGTGGGGTTCCTGGAACTGAAGCGCATCACCTGGCATTCGCCCGCCGCGCTGCTGGAAAAACTCATCCAGTATGAGGCGGTACACGCCATACATTCCTGGGCCGATCTGAAAAACCGCCTGGATTCCGACCGTCGCTGCTACGGCTTCTTCCATCCGCGTATGCCGGATGAGCCGTTGATTTTCGTCGAAGTCGCCCTGATCGACCATCTGGCGGACAATATCCAGGCGTTGCTGGATGAACACGCGCCGGTCTTCGACGCGCAGGCGGCGGATACCGCCATCTTTTATTCCATCTCCAACACCCAGACTGGTTTGCGCGGCGTTTCCTTCGGCAATTTTTTGTTGAAGCGCGTCATCGAGGATTTGAAGCGCGATTTTCCGCAACTCAAACAATTTTCCACGCTCTCGCCGCTGCCGCTGTTGCGCCGCTGGGCGGAAAAGACGCCGGAATGCTGGACACACGCGTTCCAACCTGGCGACCTGGAACGCATCGGCAAGCTGGCGCACTGTCCGCCCACGCTGGAGCGCGCGCAAACCCTGCTTTCGGCGCATGAATGGGCGGCAAACCCGCGCCTTGCACGCGCGTTTGCCGCTCCGCTTACCCGGATGGCCGCGCATTACCTGCTCACCGCCAAAGCCGGAGCGCGCCGCATCTACGACCCGACGGCACGCTTCCACCTGGGTAACGGCGCGCGCATCGAACGCCTCAACTTTCTTGCCGACCGTTCGTCCAAGGGATTGCAGCAAGCCTATGGCATGATGGTCAATTACCTCTATGTGCCGAACGATATTGAGGAAAACGTGGAAAAACTGCTCTCGGACGGAAAAATCGCAACGCGGATACGCGCTCAGGCAATCGAATCCCAAAAACCGTAGAAAGCCGGGAACGATCTCCGCTACGCCTCATTCCTGGAGAGTTTCCGCAATCCGCCGCGCCAGCGCCTCGGACCCGACGCCTTCCACTCGCACGACTTTCCGGCGCGAGGTCTGGCCGCTTTTCAGGCGGAGCGCGCTTTTCGGGATTTGCAGCCAATCCGCGAGAAAATCCAGCAAGGCGGTGTTGGCCTTGCCGTCCGCGGGCGGAGCGGAGACGCAGATTTTCAGGGCGTCGCCATACCGCCCCGCCACGCCGCTTTTTTTCGCGCCCGGCTGGATGTGCAAGGCCAGCAGTAGCGCGCCATCGCCTTGCTTTGCGACAAACCCGTTCACAACAGCATCAACAGTGCCTGCAACAGCAGGATGGCCACCAGCGGCGAGATGTCTATGCCGGAAATGGGCGGGAGAACGCGCTGTATGGGCGTCAGGAGGGGCGCGGTCAACTGGCGCAGGACCGGAGCGAAGGGCGAGTAGGGGTTTACCCAGGAAAGTACGGCTTGCAGAATCAGGAGCAGGATGTGGAGATAGATGACCTGCTGGAAGAGACCAACCAGGCTGATGACGAACAACGCGAAAGTCATCCCCCCACCTTCGGCGGCAATGATGTTCTGCATGAGCGGCGAGAGCGGCATGACTACGCGCAACGACAGACTTATCAAGAAAAATACGAATTGCAGGATGAAAGCGGCGGCCAGCGAAGCCCATTCGATGCCGCCCACACCGGGAATCACGCGCCGCAAGGGCAACACCGCCCAGTTGGTGAGTTTTAAAACAAAGCCGCCCAGCGGGTTGATGAAGGAGATTCTGCGCCATTGCAGCAACAGGCGCAGGATGAACAGCATACTGAAGAAACTGCAGACCGCCTTGAGCAGAAAAAGAAAGGCGGAAACGACAGACGTATAATCAAAAGACATGTGAGTTCCTTTTAACCTTGCGCGGCGAATTGCCGCGCCAATTCCGCGCTGCGCGCTGAAGCCGCGCGCGCTCCGGCAATGATGCCCGCCGCGACGCCCATTTCTTCCATGACTGCCAGCGCCGCCGCAGTGGTGCCGCCCTTGGAAGCAACGCGCGCGCGCAGGACGGCAGGGGATTCCGGCGAGGATTTTGCCAAGGAAGCCGCGCCGAAGCCTGTATTGATCGCCAGCTTGCGCGCGGCATCTGGCGGCAGTCCCAGCGACTGCGCGGCGGTTTCCAGCGCCTCGATGAACAGGAAGAAATATGCCGGGCCGCTGCCGGAGATGGCGGTGATGGCGTCCATCTGGCGCTCGTCTTCCACCCACAGCGTTTCTCCTACCGCCAAAAGCACGCCTTCGGCCATTCGGCGCTCGTCCTCCGTAACCTCCGGCAGAGCGATAAAACCGCTCATGCCCGCACCGATCAGAGCGGGCGTGTTCGGCATGGCGCGCACAATGCGCCGATACCCCAAAAGCCAGGCGGAAAGCGTTTCCAGCGTCATGCCGGCGGCAATGCTGAGGACCACCGGGCGGCGCAGGCGTCCAGCGAAAGGTTGAAGCACGGCTTGCATTTGCTGCGGCTTGACCGCCAGCACCAGCAGATCCGCATCCAGCGTGGCGGCATTCGCTTCCGCCAGACAATCAACGCCGAATTTTTCGGCAAGCGCTTGCCGTTGCCGCAACAAGGGTTCCACCACGCCGATGTCGGCTGCGGCAAAGCCCTTGCCCAAAAGCCCGCCAATCAACGCAAAAGCCATGTTGCCGCCGCCAATGAAACGAATGTTCATGGATTGCTCACTCCTGTTCTCACTTTGTTTTTACCGGAGCGCATCCAGACTCCGCCTGGACGCCCCCCTTGCAAGACCGATAAAAAGCGGAAGTTCACTTTTTGTTATTCGTTCGCTGGCCAAAAATGGCGGAACCGATCCGCACCAAGGTGCTGCCGGATTGTACGGCAGCTTCCAGATCGCCGGACATACCCATGGAGAGTGTATCCAGTGTCGGGCATCGCGCCTTGATTTCCATGAACAGTTGCCGCAGGTGCAATAAAGGTCGGCATTGCGCCGCAAAATCACGCGCGGGCGCTGGAACGCACATCAGACCGCGCAGGTTCAGCCGGGGCAAGGCCGCGACCGCCTGACAGAGATCAAGGGCTTCTTCCGGCGCGCAACCGCTTTTGCTGGCTTCGCCGGAAACATTGACCTGAACGCAGACCTGCAAGGGCAGAAGCCGCGCTGGACGTTGCGCCGACAGACGTTCGGCAATCTTGAGGCGTTCGATGGAATGCGCCCAGTCAAAATGTTCGGCTACCAGTCTTGTCTTGTTGCCTTGCAGGGGGCCAACAAAATGCCAGACGAGGAGGGCGCTTTCCGGCAGCATCCCCTGCTGCGCCAGGGCGCGCAGGGCGAGGATTTTATCGACGCCTTCCTGCGCGTAGTTTTCGCCAAAATCGTGTTGTCCTGCAAGAATCGCCTTCACTACATCGCTCACGGGCCGGGTTTTGCTGACGGCGAGCAGGGTGATTGTCATCGCCGGGCGTCCGCACCGTCCAGCGGTGGCGGAGATTCTTTGGCGGACGGCTTGCAGGTTGGCCTCAATTGCGCTCATAATCTACCGAGTTTTGCTGTCTGCATGGGGTGCGCAGTATACGCCCAATACTTTTTGGAACGACACCAGGAACGATCAACTTATGGATATTACCGAACTGCTGGCTTTCAGCGTCAAGAACAATGCTTCGGACCTGCACCTTTCTTCCGGCCTGCCGCCCATGATTCGGGTAAACGGCGATGTGCGAAAGATCAATTTGCCCGCACTGGAGCACAAGGATGTGCATGGCATGGCCTATGACATCATGTCGGATTCGCAGCGCAAGACCTATGAAGAAACGCTGGAATGCGACTTTTCCTTTGAAATTCCCAACCTGGCTCGCTTTCGCGTCAATACCTTCGTGCAATACCGGGGCGCTTCCGCGGTATTCCGCACCATTCCTTCCAAGGTGCTGACTCTGGAACAACTGAATTGTCCGGCGATTTTCAAGGAGATTTCCGAATACCCGCGCGGCATCGTTCTGGTCACAGGTCCTACGGGTTCAGGCAAGTCCACCACGCTTGCCGCCATGATCAATCACGTCAACGAAAATGAGTTCGCGCACATTCTGACGGTGGAAGACCCCATTGAATTCGTGCATGAGTCCAAGAAATGCCTGATCAACCAGCGGGAAGTCGGGCCGCATACCCTGTCTTTTGCAAACGCCCTGCGTTCCGCCCTGCGGGAAGACCCGGACGTGATTCTGGTGGGCGAAATGCGCGACCTGGAAACCATACGTCTGGCCATGACTGCCGCCGAAACCGGGCACTTGGTGTTTGCCACCCTGCACACGTCTTCCGCCGCCAAGACCATAGACCGGATCATCGACGTGTTCCCCGCCGCCGAAAAGGATATGGTGCGCGCCATGCTGTCGGAATCCATGCGCGCCGTCATTTCGCAGACGCTGTTGAAAACCAAGGATGGCAGTGGCCGGGTGGCGGCGCATGAAATCATGATCGGTACACCCGCCATCCGCAATCTGATTCGGGAAAACAAGGTGGCGCAGATGTATTCCTCTATCCAGACCGGGCAGGCGCGCGGGATGCAGACGCTTGACCAGTGTCTGCTCGATCTCGTGCGCCGCAATGTGGTCTCCGCCAGCGAGGCGCGTATCCGCGCCGCCGACAAGGCGGCTTTCCCCACCACATAAAACGCGATATCGGCGATACAACATGGGTTTCACAACGCGAGAGGAGTTTTAAATGGAACGCGACCAGGCACTTAAATTCATGCACGATCTGCTGAATCTGATGAACGGCAAGAAAGGTTCCGACCTGTTCATCACGGCGGGTTTCCCCCCGGCCATCAAGGTCGACGGGCGGGTGATGCCGGTTTCCAACCAGGTGCTCACGGCGCAACATACGGCCGAGTTGGCGCGTTCCATCATGAATGATCGGCAGGCGGCGGAATTCGAAGCCACGCGGGAATGCAACTTCGCCATCTCCCCCAGCGGCATCGGTCGTTTCCGCGCCAACGCCTTCATCCAGCAGGGACGCATCGGCCTGGTCTGCCGCGCCATCAATACGGCCATTCCCTCTTTCGATGAACTGGGGATACCCCCCATCATCAAGGACATTGCCATGACCAAGCGCGGACTGGTCGTCTTCGTGGGCGCCACCGGAACCGGCAAAACCACCTCGCTGGCGGCGCTGGTCGGCTATCGCAATGAAAACAGTTACGGTCACATCATCACCATCGAAAACCCGATTGAATATGTGCACGAACACCGGAACTGCATCGTCACCCAGCGAGAAGTGGGCGTGGATACCGATGATTGGGAACCCGCGCTGAAAAATTCCCTGCGGCAAGCGCCAGACGTGATCCTGATGGGGGAAATCCGCGACCGGAAGACCATGGAATACGCCATCGCCTTTTCCGAAACCGGCCACCTCTGTCTGGCCACACTGCACGCCAACAGCGCCAACCAGGCTATTGAGCGCGTCATCAACTTCTTTCCCGAAGATCAGCATCAACAATTGCTGATGAATCTCTCGCTCAACCTGCGCGCCCTGGTTTCCCAGCGTCTTATCCCCAGGAAGGGCGGCAAGGGCCGCGTCGCCGCCTTTGAAATCATGCTGAATTCGCCGCTCATTTCCGACCTGATTTTCCAGGGCGACATCAAGGAAATCAAGGAAATCATGTCGAAGTCGCGCGAACTGGGCATGCAGACCTTCGATCAGGCCTTGTTCGAACTCTATGAGCAAGGCCAGATCAGTTACGAAGACGCGCTGCGAAACGCCGACTCCGTGAATAACCTGCGTCTGCAAATCAAGCTGAACAGCAAGGAAGCCGCTGACCGCGACCTGACTTCCAGCGTCAATTACCTCTCCCTGACTGGCACGGAAGACGACGAACGGCAAATGCACAACTACTTTTGACCGACACGAACCCTGGCAAAAAAGCCCGGCGTCGCCGGGCTTTTTCATGGATGTCTTCGCCTCATTTCACGCGATTGCGATACTCGTCGGTGCGGGTGTCGATTTCGATCCTGTCGCCGATTTCCACGAAAGCTGGAACCTGCAATTCAAAGCCGGTGGGAATCCTGGCGGGTTTCATCACCTTGCCGGAAGTGTCGCCTTTCACCGCGGGTTCGGTGTAGGTCACTACGCGCACCACCGAGGTGGGCAGTTCCACGGAAATGGCCTTGTCGTTATAGAACACCACTTCGCAGGGCATTCCGTCTTCCAGGTATTTCAGGGCGTCGGTCATGTTCTCGGCCTCGATGTCGTACTGGTTGTACTCGGCGTCCATGAACACGTACATGGGGTCGGCGAAGTAGGAGTAGCTCACTTCCTTCCGGTCGAGCTGCACCACCTCGAACTTGTCGTCGGCGCGATAGACGGCCTCGGAAGCCGCGCCGGACAAGAGATTCTTCAATTTCATCTTGACCACGGCGGCATTGCGGCCGGATTTGTTGTATTCGGTTTTCTGCACCACCAGCGGGTCATTGCCTGCCATGATGACGTTGCCGGAGCGGAGTTCCTGAGCGATTTTCATGATGATTCAGCGTATGCGTTAAAAAAAGACGGCAGATTATACGCGCGTCGCGCAAAATTTGACGAGCGCGGACGCCAGATCATCCTGCGCCAGCAAATGCGCGCGCCAGTTTTTCCCATGCCGCGCCAGCAGTTCAAGCTGCCCGCGCAGTTCCGGCCAAAGACGGGAGATCGCCGCGCCTGCACCATTCCATTCGCGCCAGAAAGCGGCCAGCGTCGCCCGCGCCTGCTCTGGCAGATCGGCGGCATAACGTTGCAAAAACGCGGTCAATTTATGCAGGTGCGCGTCGTTTTCCTGTGAATAGGGCTGCCAGACGAAAGGCTGTGCCGCCCATTGCGCGCGGACGAAGGAATCTTCGCCGCGCACGAAATTCAGGTTGCAGGCGGCGAGCAATTCGTCGTAACCGTCCTGCGGCAAAAAAGGAACGGGGACAAGGCGGATTTGCCCCGCCGCGCCCAACCGCCAGCCGTTCGCGTCTTGTGGCGCGCCCAGCGTGGCGTGGACGGCGGTCAACGGTTTGTCCGGAAAAAGGAGGCACACCAGCGGGCTTGCTTCTGCCGCCCAAGCGGCAAACAGGGCGGACAGCGGCGCGCTGTCGTAGCAGAACAGGCTGACGATGAGACTGCCGGGGCTTTCCGCCAGCAAGGCGTTGTGCTTGGGGAGGACGGCTTGCCGCTGCGCCAGCAAATGTCTTTCCCGCAACAGGCCGCCGGTTTTCTTGGTAAAGCCGGGAAAGAAAAAATATTTGACCAGCGGCAAGCGCGGATGCGGCGAAGCGAGGCCGTGACAGCCCTCCACCCAGTCTTCGGCGCTCAGGTATTCCAGATTCAGCCAGCAGGGCGGACGCGCGCGTGCCGCCATCGCTTGCAGGTAGTTTTCCGGCAGTTCGCAGCCGAAGGCTTCGATGACCACATCCGCCGCATCGCCGAATGACAAGGGGTTTCGCCAGGGACAGACCCTGACGGGGAAAACCTTGAAGTCCGGCGCAAGCCGCGTAAGCGGCGCGGGATCGTCCAGCCACAGGTGCACGTCCGCAGCGTGTT
Source organism: Zoogloeaceae bacterium (assembly GCA_031259605.1). Classification (GTDB taxonomy): domain Bacteria; phylum Pseudomonadota; class Gammaproteobacteria; order Burkholderiales; family Rhodocyclaceae; genus Azovibrio. The sequence goes on along the minus strand of JAIRLE010000006.1, from coordinate 4,562 downwards.
CTGCCGCCAGTTGCCGCGCCAGCCGCCAGCAGACGCCGACATCGCCAAAGTTGTCGATGACCTTGCAAAAGATGTCCCAGCGCATGGATTACGCGCCGCCACCGAGACCCGAAACCCATGCGCCGTAAAGCTGGTCGGCGACCCGCCGCAGCACCGGGAGTTTTTCCGGCAATTCCGCCCTGATGCGTTCTGGCGTCTGTACGCTGGGCAGCGGCGTGGGCGCAACTTCTTCCTGCCAATGCGCGCACCAGTCGTCAATCATTTCCGCAAGCATCTCGACATGGCATTGCAGGGCAAGATGTGGCCCCAGCGCGGCAATCTGGTGGGCGCAACAGGCATTTTTGGCGATGAGCGTCGCCCCCTCCGGCAGACTAAATGTCTCGCCATGCCACTGGAACACGTCCAACATCCTGCCCGCATAACCGCCCAGCCAGCGCCGGGAAACGGCGTCCGCGCCGCCGTCCAGGACGCTCCAGCCGATTTCCGGCACAGGATTCCTGCTGACCACGCCGCCCAGCGCCTTGCTGATCAACTGTCCGCCCAAACAATGCCCCAGGACGGGAATATCCTTTTTGATCGCGTCACGAATCAGGGCGCAGGCGGGCGCGATCCATGGCAAATCCTCATTGACGCTCATCGGTCCGCCCATGAAGCACAGTCCGGACCAGGCGTCGGCGCTTTCCGGCACATTTGCGCCCGCGTCCAGCGGAATCAAGGCCCACGGAATGCGGCGGGATTCCAGGAATATGGCAAAATAGCCGGGGCCTTCAGTAGGGGAGTGGCGGAAAATGGCGACAGGATTCATGAAAAATACCTCGCGAAACAGATGGGGATGTTATTGTAGAGCCTTGGCATTGGCTCTTGGCGTTGGCGTTCTGGCGCTGCCGACATGGGCGGTCGATGTGGGGCTGGCGGGCATCATCGGCAGCAAGGCCATGTTGATGATCAATGGCGCTCCGCCCCGCGCCCTGTCCGTCGGGCAGGAATACCAGGGCATCAGGCTCATTGCCATACAGGGCGAAAGCGTCCAGGTGGAAGTCTACGGCAACCGGCGCACGCTCAGGGTTGGGCAAAACGCGGTAGGCGCGGAATCTTCCGGCGCGAATGCCCGCGCCGTACTGATTGCCGACGGACGGGGGCATTTCCAGATCAACGGTGCCATCAACGGACATTCCGTGCGTTTTCTGGTGGATACGGGCGCAAGCACGGTATCCATGGGTGCATCCGAAGCTCAACGCCTGGGTCTGGATCTGAAACACGCGGAACGCGGCATCTCCAATACGGCCAACGGCATGGTGACAACTTACCGATTGCGCCTGAACAGCGTCAAGGTGGGCGACATTACCCTGAACAACGTGGAAGCCTCGGTACTGCCGCAAAACATGCCCGTTGTGCTGTTGGGCATGAGTTTTCTGAACCGCACGCGCATGGAGCGCGACGGCGACACCATGACGCTGACGCAAAGTTATTGATGCCGATGACGCCCAACCTGGCGCATATCCGAGCCTGCCTCGCTCCGGAGCCTGTCGCGGCAACGGATGAGGACGATTTCGCGGCGGGCAAGGCCGCTGGCGTGGCGGAGGCCGCGCTGATTCCCTCCGCCGTGCTTTTTCCGCTGGCACCGCGCGCGCAGGGTTTGCAGGCGCTACTTACCCGCCGCACCGAGCATTTGCGTGACCATCCCGGGCAAATCAGTTTTCCCGGCGGACGCATGGAGCAAGACGACGCCAGCCCGGCGCATACGGCGTTGCGCGAAGCCGAGGAGGAAATCGGCTTGGCGCGAACCCTGCCGCAAATTCTTGGCTATCTTCCCGCCTACCGTACCGCCACCGGCTTCCTGATTTATCCCGTCGTCGCCCTGCTGCCGCCGTCCTTCACGTTGACGCTGGACGCCTTCGAGGTGGCGGAAGCCTTCGAGGTCCCGCTCGCCCGCCTTTTCGACCCGGCGAGCTGGCGGCGCGAATCCATCCTCTACAAGGGGAAGACACACAGTTATCCCGTCATCGACTGCGAAAGCGAAAACCAGACCCGCCGCATCTGGGGCGCAACGGCGGGCATGATTCTGGCGCTCGCCAGAAAGCTGCGCCTGGATTAATCCGCCGCCGCTTCCTGCGTCCGGATTCCGGTGATGGCGAGAAGCTGGCGGATGCGCGGGCGGTCGTTGGCGTCCAGGGCGGCTTGCAGGCGGGCGAGATGGGCCTCGAGTTCCGGCCAAGGCAAGAAGCCCTCGCGCGCTTTCATGATGCGCGGATGCGTTGTCGCTTCCGGGTTGTCGCCGATCAGCAATTCTTCGTAGAGTTTTTCGCCGGGACGCAGGCCGGTGATATCGATGCGGATGTCGCCATCGGGGCGCGCCGCGTCCCGCACGGTCAGGCCGGAGAGCGCCACCATGCGCTCGGCCAGATGCAGGATCTTCACCGGTTCGCCCATGTCGAGCACGTACACGTCGCCGCCCGGTCCCTCCGAGGCCATTGCTCCGGCCTGGATCACCAGTTGCGCGGCTTCCGGGATGGTCATGAAATAGCGGGTCACTTCGGGATGCGTCAGCGTGATCGGCCCACCCGCGCGGATTTGCTGGCGAAAACGCGGCACCACCGATCCGGAAGACCCCAGCACATTGCCGAAACGCACCATGGAAAAACGGGTGCCGCTTTTTTCCGGACGCGCGGCCAGCGCCTGCAGCACCATCTCCGCCAGACGCTTGCTCGCGCCCATGACGTTGGTGGGACGTACCGCCTTGTCGGTACTGATAAGCACGAAGTCCGCCACGCCATGCGCCTCTGCCGCCCGCGCGACAATCAGGGTGCCAAACACGTTGTTCTTCAGTCCTTCTTCCAGGTTTTCCTCGACCAGCGGCACGTGTTTGTAAGCAGCGGCGTGGTAAATCGTCTGCGGGGAAAAAGTGCGCAGGATTTCGGAAAACCTTGCCATGTCGCGCACCGAACCCAGCAGGGGAACGATACGAACCACCTTGCCATATTGTTCGACAAGCGTGTGATGGATGCGGTAGAGGGCGAACTCGCTCTGTTCCAGCAACAGCAAGGCCGCAGGGTCAAGGGTGAGAATCTGGCGGCACAGTTCGCTGCCGATGGAACCGCCTGCGCCCGTAACCAGCACCATCTTGCCCGCAACGTTGCGAGTAAGCAATTGCGGATCGGGCGCAACCGGCGCGCGTCCCAGCAGATCGTCGATGTCCAGTTCATGCAAATCGGCAATGCCCACCCTGCCTTGCGCCAGCGACGTTAGCGCGGGCAGCGAACGCACGGCGACATGCGCGGCGGCCATGCGCGCCAGAATCGCGTTGCGGCGCGCGCGGTCGATGTGCGGCATGGCCAGCAACACGGCCTTGACGTCCAGACGCGCGACCAGCTCCGGCAGATGTTTCGGGTCATGCACCGGCAGCCGGTTCAGGGTGTGTCCATGCAGGCTGGCGTCGTCATCGAGAAAACCGATTACGCGCATTTCGATGTTGTGCGCCAGCGCCGCCGCCAGTTGCCTGCCCGCGTCGCCCGCGCCGTAAATCAACATCTTCGGCAGCGCGCCAAGCACCGACTGCTTCATGTACAGGCCGCCCAGCCAGTAACGGGCCAGCAGGCGGGAAAGCGCGATCGCGACAAACAGCGTCAGCGGCTGGATGATGCCGATGGTGCGCGGCACGCCCGGCAATCCAATGAACATAAGAAGCGCGGCGAAGAGTGTGCCGTAACACAGCATCGCCATGCAGATGGCGCGCACCGCCGCCACGCCCGAATAGCGAAAAATCGCGCGATAAAATCCCCAGCGAATGAAAATCGGCAACGCCAGCGCAACGGAAGCCAGGGCGGCATGATGCGGGCGCATTCCCGGCAATGACGGGTTTCCCAGCGGCCACAACCATTCGCCCAGACGCAAATAGTACGCCAGCCAGATCGTCAGGACGCAAAGGGCGACATCCACGCACAGCACCAGCAGGCGCTTGCCCGCCCTGGGCAAGATCAGCAATCCGCGCGCAAACCGGTGCAGGAACATGGGAGTTCAGAAACAGAAAAGCCCCGACAGGCGTTGCTGCGGGGCATGGGCGAGGGCGTTTCTTATTCCGGCGTCCGCGCCTTTTTTTCGCCCAGCGACTTCCGGTTGCGCGCCTGGCATTCCGCCTGATAGATCATCCGCATCATGGTGGAACCCTTGCCGCGAAAAATACGTTTGCCGGTTTTGGAAAGACAGCGACGCTCAATGGAAGAGCGGCGAGTGCGGGCAATGGCCATAAAAACTCCTGACATGAAACGCCTTGCGCCAGTCTTGGCGCACGGGTGGAAAAACGTGGTGGGGCGTCACAGATTCGAACTGTGGACCTACGGATTAAGAGTCCGCTGCTCTACCAACTGAGCTAACGCCCCAAGCGAGCGCGCATGATACAAAACTTGCAGCCTGATTGCAATTTGCGCATGCAGAGTAGCGCGCGCATGGGTCGGGCGAGACTCGAACTCGCGACCAACGGATTAAAAGTCCGCTGCTCTACCGACTGAGCTACCGACCCCACGACAAAAGAGCGGCGATTATAGGCATCCTGCCTGGAAGCGTCA
>JAIRLE010000200.1 GCA_031259605.1 Zoogloeaceae bacterium | reverse complement strand
GCCCGGCTGACCAAGATACTGGAAATCGCCATCATCCTGGTTGCGGCGGCGGGTTTTTTCCTGGAAAACCTCTCCATCCTGTTGGCCGCCCTCTTCTTGCTCGGCCTGCAATCCACTTTCTTCGGCCCCCTGAAATACGCCATCCTGCCGCAGCATCTTGCGGCGAGCGAACTGGTCGGCGGCAATGCGCTGGTGGAGGCGGGGACTTTTGTCTCCATCCTGATCGGCACACTGGCCGGCAGCCTGCTCGCGGCTCTGCCCAGCGGCGGCACGGCCTGGATCAGCGGCGTGAGTTTTATCGTCGCCCTGGCGGGCTATCTCGCCAGCCGCCGCATTCCTCCCGCGCCCGCGCCCGCGCCGGAGATCGCCATCCGCCTCAATCCCGTTACCGAAACCTGGCGCTGCATCCAGTTCGCGCGCGTGAATCGTTCCGTTTTTCTCTCCATACTCGGTATTTCCTGGTTCTGGCTCTATGGCTCCGTTTTTCTGGCGCAACTTCCCGTCTATACCAAGAATGTGCTCTCCAGCGGCAGCGGCATGATCGCGCTCTCGCTGGCGGTGTTTTCCGTGGGCATCGGCGGCGGTTCGCTGCTTTGCGAAAAACTTTCCCGACACCAACTGGAACCCGGTCTCGTCCCCTTCGGCGCGTTTGGCCTGACGCTTTTCGGTCTCGATTTCGCTTGGGCCTCGCCCGTAGCGGCGGCAATTGCCGCTCCGCTTCCCCTGGCCGAACTGCTTGCCCGCCCCAATACCTGGCGGCTACTGGCCGACCTGCTGCTTTTGGGCGCATGCGGCGGCATCTATTGTGTGCCGCTGTACGCGCTGGTGCAACAGCGCAGCGACGCCGCCTGCCGCGCCCGCGTCATCGCCGCCAACAATATCCTGAATTCGCTGTTCATGGTCATCGGCGCGATCTTCGCCGCGCTCCTGCTGAAACACGGCTACAGCATCCCCACCCTGTTCGCGCTGACCGCCTGCGTCAATCTGCTGGCGGCCATCTACATCTTCAGCCTCGTGCCGGAATTCATCCTGCGGGCAATCGGGAAGCTGAAGAGGGGAAAAAATCAGGGGTAATGGATTCGGTTTACGATGAGAACCGCATTGCAGGATCAAGAAAAAACAAACCGTGCCGACATTTTCACATGGCGACCCGGTTTGCGGTTTTTGGCGTGGCGCTTGCGTTAAATCATCAGCGGCACGATCAACAGCGCGACGATGTTGATGATCTTGATCAGCGGATTGACCGCCGGGCCGGCGGTGTCCTTGTAGGGGTCGCCCACGGTATCGCCAGTGACGGCGGCCTTGTGGGCTTCCGAACCCTTGCCGCCAAAGTGTTCATCCTCGATGTATTTCTTGGCGTTATCCCACGCGCCGCCGCCCGTGGTCATGGAGATGGCGACGAACAATCCGGTGACGATGGTGCCCATGAGCACACCGCCCAAGGCTTTGGGTCCCAGCGTGAGGCCGACAATCACCGGAACCAGCACCGGCAACAACGAAGGCACGATCATTTCCTTGATCGCGGCCTGGGTGAGCATGCCCACGGCGCGGGAATAGTCGGGCTTGGCGCTGCCCTCCATGATGCCCTTCACTTCACGGAACTGGCGGCGAACCTCCTCGACCACCGAACCGGCGGCGCGGCCTACGGCTTCCATCGCCATCGCGCCGAACAGATAGGGAATCATGCCGCCGATGAACAGGCCGATGATGACCATGTGATCGGAAAGATCGAAGGTCAGCGCCTGGCCGCCCACTTCCAGCGCGTGCGTATAGTCGGCAAACAGCACCAGCGCCGCCAGGCCGGCGGAACCGATGGCGTAACCCTTGGTGACCGCCTTGGTGGTGTTGCCCACGGCATCCAGCGGATCGGTGACGGCGCGCACGGAATCTGGCAATTCTGCCATTTCCGCGATGCCGCCCGCGTTATCGGTGATCGGGCCATAAGCGTCCAACGCCACGACGATGCCGGTCATGGAAAGCATGGCCGTAGCGGCGATGGCAATGCCATACAGTCCGGCAAGGGCATGGGCGGCGAGAATGGCGGCACAGACGCAAAGCACCGGCAGCGCCGTGGCTTTCATGGAAACGCCCAGACCAGCGATGATGTTGGTGGCGTGTCCGGTCTGCGAAGCGGCGGCGACGTGTTGCACCGGGCTGTACTGGGTGCCGGTGTAGAACTCGGTAATCCACACCAGGAGGGCGGTGAGCGCCAGTCCGACCACCGCCGATCCGAAGATGGCCAGGGCGGAGATTTCGCTGCCGTCCGCCAGGACGATACCCTCGCCCAGTATCCAGCAAGTGACGGGATAAAACGCCGCAATTGCCAGCCCGCCGGCGACCGCCAGTCCGCGATACAGCGCGTTCATGATCTTGCCGCCTTCCTGCGCCTTGACGAAGAAACAGCCGATGACCGAAGCGATGATGGAAACGCCGCCCAGCGCCAGCGGATAAATCACCAATCCGTCGCCCGCGCTTGGCGTGGCTTTCAGCATCAGCGCGCCCAGCACCATCGTCGCCACCACGGTAACGGCGTAGGTTTCAAAGAGGTCGGCGGCCATGCCGGCGCAGTCGCCGACGTTGTCGCCGACGTTGTCGGCAATCACCGCCGGATTGCGCGGATCATCCTCGGGAATCCCGGCTTCCACCTTGCCCACGAGGTCTGCGCCCACATCCGCGCCCTTGGTGAAGATGCCGCCGCCCAGACGGGCGAAGATGGAAATCAGCGAGCCGCCAAAAGCCAGCCCCACCAACGGTTCGACCAGTTGATGGATTTCCGCCTCCGGCATGATGAGTTTCAGGATCGCGTAGTAACCGGCAACGCCAAGCAAGCCCAACCCCACCACCAGCATCCCGGTGATGGCGCCGCCGCGAAAAGCCACGGCAAGCGCGGCGGACAATCCCTGGCGGGCGGCTTCCGCCGTGCGCACATTGGCGCGCACGGAAACATTCATGCCGATGTAACCCGTTGCGCCGGAAAGCGCCGCGCCCAGCAAGAAGCCGATGGCGGCAAGCCAGGACAGCGCAAACCCCATCACCAGGAACAGCACCGCGCCGACAACGGCGATGGTGGCGTATTGCCGGTTCAGATAGGCGGAAGCGCCCTGCTGGATGGCGCGGGCGATTTCCTGCATCCGCTCGTTCCCCGCAGGCAGGGAAAGTATCCATTTACTGGAAACAGCGCCATACAGCACCGCGACAAGCGCGCAGGAGAGCGCCAGGATCAAACCAGAAGACATATTGACTCCTCTTTGCTAAACGACCGCAGCCCTCTGCCACCCGGCCCCGGGTGTGCTGCGGTCAAAAACGGGGAAATTCTTGTTGTCATACCACGAAATCCGCGAGTTTCCTGGCGACGCCGATATTCTTCAACCGCACGTAATCCGGCAGTCCGCGCATGAATGGCGGCGCGTCTTCGCCTTCCACGAGCGGCGACAGGTAGCGGCGGCACGCGCCGGTAATGCCGAAGCCGTCCGGGGAAATGAAGTCTCGCGGCATTTTCTTCTCCACATTGGCGACCTGGCGCAAATCCGTCAATACAATCTCCCAGGCATAGGGTGCATCCGCGAGGCGGCGAATCGCGGGCATGACGGCGTTTTTGCCCGCCAACGCCGCTTCCACGGCGGCACGACCCACGGCATACGCCTGCTCCACATCGACGCGCGCCGCAATGTGGCGGGCGGCGCGTTGCAGGTAATCCGCCAGCGCCCAGTGGTATTTGTAGCCCAGGCGATCCTGGATGAGCTGCGCCACCGCCTGCCCTACGCCGCCCAGTTGGGCGTGACCGAAGGCGTCGCGCTTTTCCGTTTCGGCAATCAAATTGCCTTCGGCATCACACATGCCTTCCGAAACCGCAATGGCGCAGTAGCCGTAGCGTTTGACGCAATCATCCACGCGCTGCAAAAAGGCTTCCGGGTCAAAGGGAATTTCAGGGAACAGCAGAATGTGCGGCGCTTCGCCTTCGGCTTCACTCGCCAGCCCGCAGGCCGCCGTGATCCATCCGGCATGACGCCCCATGACTTCGAGCACAAAGATTTTTGTCGAGGTGCGCGCCATGGAAGCGACATCGAAACCCGCCTCGCGCATGGAAGTCGCCACATATTTGGCGACCGAACCAAAACCCGGACAATTGTCGGTGACCGCCAGATCGTTGTCCACGGTCTTGGGAATGCCGACGCAGACCAGCGGAAAATCCAGGCGCGCCGCCAGTTGCGACACCTTCCACGCCGTATCCATGGAATCGTTGCCGCCGTTATAAAAGAAGTAACCGATGTCATGCGCCTGGAACACCGCGATCAATCGCTCATATTGCGCTTGATGCTCTTCCCACGACTTCAATTTGTAGCGACAGGAACCGAACGCCCCGCCCGGCGTATGGCGCAAGCGCGCAATATCGGCGGCGGATTCCAGCGAAGTGTCGATCAGGTCTTCGGTCAACGCGCCGATGATGCCGTCCCGTCCGGCGTAGAGCTTGCCGATTCTGTCGGGGTACCGGCGCACGGTCTCGATGACGCCGCAGGCGGAAGCGTTGATGACGGCGGTTACGCCTCCGGATTGGGCATAAAAAGCGTTTTTCGGCATGGCGCGCCTTTAACGCAGCGCAGCGAAGATGCGCGCGGTAATTTCTTCCACGCCGCCCACGCCCGCGATTTGTTTCACTTGCGGCGCGCCCGCCGCGCCGCCTGCCGCCCATTCCGCATAAAAGCGCACCAGCGGGCGGGTCTCCCGATGATATATCGCCAGGCGTTTTTGCACGGTTTCCGCCTGGTCGTCCGCGCGTTGCGTCAGCGCCTCGCCGGTAACATCGTCCTTGTCCGCGATCCTGGGCGGATTGAATCTGAGGTGATAGCTGCGCCCCGAAGGCAGATGCACCCGGCGACCGGCCATGCGTTCGATGATGTCGGCGTCCGGCACGTCGATTTCCAGCACGTAATCCAGCGCCACGCCCGCCGCGCGCATGGCTTCGGCCTGGGCAATGGTGCGCGGGAAACCGTCGAGCAGATAGCCGTTTGCGCAATCCGCCTCGGCAAGCCGCGCCTTGACCATGCCGATCATCACCGCGTCCGGTGCCAGCGCGCCCGCGTCCATGAATTTCTTGGCTTCCAATCCCAGCGGCATTCCCGCCTTGACCTGGGCGCGCAACATGTCGCCCGTGGAAATCTGGGGAATGGCGAATTTTTCGCAGATGAATTGCGCCTGGGTGCCCTTGCCAGCCCCTGGCGCGCCTAGAAGAATCAATCGCATGGTGTTTCCTGTGACGGTTTATGTTGCAACGCAAACGGCGGAAATTACGCGCAAACGCGGCAGAGGTCAAATTTTGCTCCTTGCCGGGCGCGGCAACATCAACGTTATCCCCATGGCCGGAGCAGCAAGAAATCAGCGGCAGCCCTTCAGGACAGGGGTTCAAACCGGAGTTGGTTTTACGATAAACAGGTTCCGGAAGGGAACGCGAAGGAATAAACAAATCGGTTTTTATTCGTTCACAAAAACCGCTGCGGCGATCATCATCGGGCGTTTTCACGACGGAGAGCCTCCCATGCGCCATACATCGCCGCGTTTTTCCTTGCGTTCCCTGCTTTCGTTCCTCGTTGTCATCGCGCTCCTCGCCTTGCCCGGCGCAGGTTCCGCCCAGGAACACGCCGCTCGCGCCTGGCCGCAGAAGACCATCAAGCTGCTCGTCCCCTACCCGCCCGGCGGCGCTTGCGACACTGTGGGCAGGCTCTTCGCCGAAAAGCTCTCCGAGCGCCTGGGACAAGCGGTAATCGTGGAAAACAAGCCCGGAGCGGGTACGGCCATCGCCGCCGAATTCCTCGCCAAGGCCGCGCCGGACGGGCATACCCTGGCCGTCACCCCCACCGGACAACTGACCATCCTGCCGCATGTCGCTTCCCGGCTGAATTTCGATCCCGTCCGGGATTTCACGCCGGTTTCCCAGTTGGCCTACACTTCGGTAGTCATTGCCGCCGCGCCCAATTTCAAGGTGGACAACCTGCAAGACCTGGTGCGGCAGGCAAAGGAAAAACCCGGCGAATTCACCTATTCTTCCAGCGGCAGCACCACCATCATCCATCTGGCGGGCGAATACTTCGCTTCCACCGCCGGAATTTCCCTCCTGCACGTGCCGTTCAAGGGCAGCGCCCCGGCAATCACGGCACTCCTGGGCGGCGAGGTGAATCTCGCCTTCGACACGCTCACCATCCTCTCGCCGCAGATCAAGGCGGGCAAGGTCAAGGGACTGGCCATCGCCGCGCACCAGCGCTCGCCGCTCCTCCCCGATGTGCCGACCGTCGCCGAGGCGGGCTATCCCGGTTTCGAGGTACCCTCCTGGTTCGGGCTGATCGGGCCGAGAAACCTGCCCGCAAGCGTCGTGGAACGCCTGAATCGGGAAGTCGCCGCCATCCAGCAATTGCCGGAAATCCGGGAAAAACTCGCCCAACAGGGACTGGAAGTCTGGCCATCCACCCCCGCCGAGTTTACGCAACGCCTGAAGGACGATTCGGCACGCTACGGCAGGATCGTGCACAGCGCGAAAATTCGCTTCGATTGAGCGCATGATTCCCTACATGGCCCGCACCCGCGCCTGGTACCTGGCGCTGGGCTATGACAACCCCTATGTCTGGGCGCATCATGCGGATGCGCCGTTTGCTCCGCTCGCCCAGTCGCTTGCCAAAAGCACACTCACCCTCGTCACCACCGCCGCGCCCTTCCATCCGGACAAGGGCGACCAGGGGCCGGGCGCGCCCTACAACGCCGCGGCCAAGTTCTATCGCGTCTATTCCGGCAATACGGATAAAGACCACGACTTGAGAATCGCCCATGTCGGCATAGACCGAAAGCATACGCGCATGGATGACAGCGGCGCCTGGTTTCCCCTGCCGCTCCTGCGGCATTGGGCGAACGAAGGGCGTTTTCGCCTCGCGCCGCGCTTTCACGGTTTTCCCACCAACCGCAGTCAGCGGCAGACCATCACGACGGACGCCCCGGAACTTCTCGATCGCTGCCGGGCAGACGGGGTGGAGGCCGCGCTCCTCGTCGCCAATTGTCCCGTCTGCCATCAATGCCTGGCGCTGGCCGCCCGGCATCTGGAAGCAAACGGCATCAGCACCGTACTCCTGGGCTGCGCCCGTGACATCGTGGAACATTGCGGCGTTCCCCGTTTTCTCTTTTCCGATTTTCCCTTGGGCAACGCCGCCGGACGCCCGCATGATCCGGCCTCGCAGGAAGAAACGCTGCGGCTGGCGCTCACGCTCCTCGTCGAGGCCGGGGAACCGCGCACCACTTGGCAATCACCGCAAACCTGGGCGGACAATGACGAATGGAAACAGGATTACGCCAACCCGGAACGCCTGACGTCAGAAGAACGCGCCCGTCTTTTCCACGAAGCCGAGTCTGCCCGCATCATGGCCAAGAAGCTGAGGACAGTGGACAGATGACAGGGATGCGCCGCGGCCTGGGCGTGGGGTCTTGTTCGCGCGGGCGCAACCCTCCGCGCGCTTTTCCCGTGCTGTTCCTCTCCAATTCGCGGCGCGCGATTTCAATCCTTCTTGCCTTGGCACAAGCCATCACCTAATATTGCGCATCCAAAAGGACAAGCCGGAAGCTGCGCTTTTGTCCTGCCCCTGAACGTTCACGCCAAGATCCGCTCCTCTGCCGCTTTGATGCAATCATGAAATCTCGCGCCATGTATGAAACGTCTTGTCGCGCCCCTGAGGTCATGGCTTTCGCGTTGGTTTCACGATGCATGCCATCATAGAAGAAGAAGCGATGATCGAGCGTCTTTGCCGCCGGATGCCGCGCGCGCCGGAGCAGGTGAATCGGGTTTTCGAGGCCGACGCGGAAATCCTCGCGCTCTCCCGCCTGAATCACGCGCATCTGCTTTTTTCCACGGATGAATTTTCCGCCGAGGATTGTTTTTGGATGCAAGACGCCCGCGCGCTGGGGCGCAATATCGCCTGCGCCGCCTTGAGCGACATTCTCGCTTCCGGCGGGCGGCCGCTCTATTACGCGCACAGCCTCTCCATCGACGCGCGTTTCAACGAAGCCTATCTGACCCGCTTTTATGAAGGCATCGCGGAAATACTCGTCTTGGCGGGCGCGTATTTCATCGGCGGCGATTTCGGGCGGGCGCGGGATTGGCGCTGCACGGCGTCGGTCATCGGCAGCGCGGAAAAACCCGTCCTGCGCAGCGGCGCGAAGGCGGGCGAGCATCTTTACATCACCGGCCCCGTCGGAGCGGGAAATCTCCAAGCGGCGCTCTCGCTCCACGATCTTCCGGAAGTCCCTTTTTCCGCGCCTGGTTTTACATTACCCATCGCGGCGCTCCCCGACATCATGGCGCATGCGACGAGCTGCATCGACACCAGCGACGGCCTTTTCAACGCCGCCTGCGCGCTTGCCCGCATGAGCGATTGCGGTTTTGCGCTGGAGGCCATCCCCTACCTGCCGGCGGCGGAAAAACTCGCGCGGCATCTGTCCCTGCCGCTCTCCATGCTGGCTTTTTGCGAATGCGGCGAATATGAACTGCTCTTTACCTCGCCCGCCGAACTCCCCTACCACAGGATTGGCCGTATCACCGAAAGCGGGCGAACTTTCGACGGCAAGCATGTGGAAGGCTTTTCCGCCCGCGCTCGCGCGCATACCGATATGCAATCCTATCTCGAGGAGATGCAGCGGCTATGCGCAGGGTTGTAATCACCGGCATCGGCCCGCTTGGCGCGGGCTGGCGCGGCGCGGCGGATTTTTTCCGGGCGCTGCTCGAAAAAGAGACCTTGCTCGCGCCCATCCCGCCCGAATACGAGCGGCATTACCGTTTCAAGAGCCGCTTTTTCGTCCCCGCGCCCGCATTCCCGGAGCCAGACCGGCATCTCGATGTCTTTCTCCAGATCGCGCTGGAATGCGCCGCGCTGGCTCTGGACGACGCGGGGCTGGAAGACTTGCGCGGCGGCGGCATGGTGCTGGGCGTGGGCATGGGCGGACTCAATGCCGCGCTGCCTTCCTACGTCGCGCACGCGCATGGCACGGGACGTTTCAATCGCCTGGTCATTCCGCTTTCCATGCCCAATTCTCCTGTCGCCTGGATTGGCACCCGGCATGGCGCCGACCGGGAAGGATTCACCGTCAACGCGGCCTGCGCTTCCGGCACGGTGGCGGTGGGCGAAGCCTTTCGCCGGATTCGGGACGGGCAGGTCGATCTCGTCTTGTCGGGCGGCGTGGAATGCCTGCTCGACCCTTGCGGCGCGATGATGCGCGGGTTCGACGCGCTCCAGGTGTTGACGCAGGCCGCCGATGGCCTGCCGCGCCCGTTCTCCCAAAAGCGCAGCGGTTTTCTCTTCAACATGGGCGCGGGCTGCGCCCTGATTCTCGAAGAGCGTGAGCGCGCCTTGCGGCGCGGCGCGCGCATCTACGCGGAAATCCTCGACTATGCCGCCTGCACCGCGAGCGGCGGCAACATCGTGGCGCTGCCGGAGGATTTGACGCCCTTGCTGGCGATGTTTCGCATCGCCAGGGGCATCCGCATCGACTATTTCAACGCCCACGGCACCGGCACCGAACAAAGCGACCGCGTGGAGCGGGACATCATTCGCCGGATATGGGACGAACGCGGCGAACGCCAGCCCTACATCAGCGCCACGAAAGGCATCATCGGCCACAGCCTGGGCGCTTCCGGCGCGCTGGAAGCGGCGGCGACCGCGCTTTCCATCCATCACGGACAGGCGCATGGCAACCTGACCGACGCGGTGATGGAGGGCATCTGCTGCCCGCAGGATTCCGCCGACATTGCCATCGAGCACGCGCTCTCGGCCTCCTACGGCTTTGGCGGCCACAACGCGCTCCTCCTCCTGAAAAGGCACCGCGCGTGAGCCATGTCGTCATCACCGGCGGCAACGGCTTCATCGGCAGCCACATCACCGCCCTGTTCAAGGAAAAGGGCGTGGATATCCGTCACCCGGACAGCCGCGCGCTCGATATCGGCGACCTGCCCGCGCTTTGCGCCGCCTTGCACGGCGCGGACGTCGTCATCCACAATGCCGCGCTGGTGAAGGACTGGGGAAGCCGCCAGCGGTTCCTTGAAATCAACGTGCGCGGAACGGAAAATGTGCTTGCCGCCTGCCGGGAAAACGGCGTGCGACACGTCATCCTGACGGGTTCCTGTTCCGTGTTCGGGGAAGAACACCAGCCGACGGTCAAGGACGAACAAAGCCCAAAGAACAGTCACTACCCCTATTTCCTCGACCGGATTTTTCCCTCGGCGATGAATCATTACCGCGACAGCAAACGCGAAGCCGTGGAAAAAGCCATCGCCTTCGCCAGGACGCACGCCATGTCGCTCACCGTGCTGCACCCGGTCTGGGTCTATGGCGAACGGGAATGCTCCTCCGGCTTCTACGAATACCTGAAAGCGGTGCAGGACGGCATTCCGGCGGGCATGGGTTCCCCGGACAATCTCTTTCACGTCATCTACGCGGGCGATCTGGCCGCCGCCTATCATCTCGTCTATCGCGCCATGCTCGCGGGAAAACTGACGGGCATCCGCGAATACCTGATCGGCAACCCCAAACCCGTGCGCATGGACGCCATCTTTCGCCTCCTGTGCGCCGAAGCCGGTCTGAAAAAGCCGCCCAACCTGCCCAAGGCGCTGGTCTATCCGCTGGCTTTCGCGTGCGAATTGCTGGCGACCCTGGCGCGGCGCAAGACCCCGCCCCTGCTGACGCGCAGCCGGGTGAACATGTTCTACGACAGCATCGCCTATTCGACCGGCAAGGCCGCGCGCGAACTGGGATTTTCCGCGCCGACGCCGCTGGAGGAAGGCATCGCCCGCACTGTGCAGTGGTATAGAAAAGAGGGATGGTTGGCAAAAATCAGCGACAGCCCTTCAGGGCTGTCGGTCTGACTCCATTGGGAAGGGGGTTCTCTCCCCTCGAGAATGGCTGCGGTCGAAACCCCGGCCTCGTTCCGGGGTCTCGACCTTCGCGTCTTTCTTACGGGCGAGGTTTCAAACCGGAGTTGGTTTTACGATGAAGGAAATCAATCGGGCTTTTTCCTCCGGACGCGATCGCCTGTCCCGCGTCCCAGCGCCGTCAGGAAGATGTATCGGAAATAGGTTCCGACCGACAGTTCCTGGAGCATTTGCGCGTCGACTTCCGCCAGGCGGGCGGGATCGGACATGTCGATGCCTTGCACCTGCGCCAGTCCCGTGACGCCTGGCCGCGCGGAAAAAACGCCGCGCCGCGCGCGTTCGGCGATCAATTCCGTCTGCGTGGGCAGACAGGGGCGCGGTCCCGCCAGGCTCATTTCTCCTTTCAATACGTTCCATAGCTGCGGCAATTCGTCGAATTTCACGCGCCGCAAGAAAGCGCCCCAGCGCGTGATCGCGGACGCGTCGGCCAGATGTGTCGCCACGTGCGCCGCATCCGGCCTCATGGTGCGAAACTTGACGAGCGTAAACAAACGCTGGTTCCGCCCTACCCGCGTCTGGAAAAACAGGGGAGACCCCGTATCCAGGAGACCGAGCGCGAACAGCGCCAACAACAACGGCGCGCCCAGCGACAGGCCAAGGAGCGACAACAGGACATCGAGGAAGCGCGTCATGACGATGGTTCCGCCTGCGCCATTTTCCGCAACTGTTCGTCCATGGAAATGACAGGCCGCCAGCCCAGCGCCCGCGCCTCGCCGCTGTCGATCGTGAGGGAATCCAGCAGGCGATCCGCGATGGCCGATTTGCCGAGACAGCGGGCGGCAAGGCGCAACACATGTTCCGGCACGGGCAGGAGCGGGAGATTCCTGCCAAACGCCCGGGCGATCCTTTTCAGGAGTTCCGTCGTCGATACGTCCTCGCCGTCGGAAATCAGGAAAAGGCGGTTCGCCGCCGCCGGCGAGCGGGAAAGGTCCGCGCACAGGGCGATGAAGTCCGCCAGATTTTCCAGCGCGAGAAAAGAACGCCGGTTATGAACCGCGCCCAGCGGCAGGGGTACGCTCCGGCGCGCCCATTTCAGCAGGGCGGCGAAATTGCCTTTCACGCCGGGACCATACACCAGCGGCGGACGAATCCGCACGACATCCATGCCGGTTTCGCGGGCAATCGCCTGCAAGCCCTGCTCCGCCTCCCACTTGGAAATGGCGTAGGCGTCGACCGGCGCGGCGGCGTCCGTTCCGGAAAAGGATTTGCCGATCGTGCATTCCCCATTCACCTTGATCGAACTGACGAACACGAAACGCCGCGCGCCCAGGGCGGATGCCTGGCGGGCGAGATTCAGCGTCCCCTCGACATTGACCCGGCGAAACTCGGCCAGCGGATCGGCGGCGGTCTCACGCATCACATGCGCCCGCGCGGCAAGGTGCACGATGACTTCGCTTCCTGCAAGCGCCTCCCGCCAATCGGTGTCCGCGCCGACCTCGCCCACCGCCATCTCTCCTTCGCCGCCGGAGCGGGAACGCACCGCGCGCGCGACCTCATGCCCCTTCGCCGCCAGTGCGGCGCTCACCGCCCTGCCGATGAAGCCGTTGGCTCCGGTCACGAGAATCCTGGCAGTCATGGGAGATCAGCGTTTCCTGGCGACGACCAATGCTCCGCTTGTCGAAAAATCCTCGTCGCCCAGATGACGAAATTCCGGCGCCAGTTGTTCGCGCCGGATCGAGACAAGCCCTTTTCCATTGTGGATTACGGAATCAGCGAGCGATAGATTTCCAGATGTTTCCGGACGACCTGCCGGACATCGAAGGCTTCTTCCGCCAGGGCGCGCGCCGCCTTGCCCATCGCCCGCAGGCGTTCCCGGTCGTCCAGCAGTGCGCCAATGGCTTTCGCCAGGGCGGCGGCGTCGCGCGGCGGCACGAGCAGACCCGTGACGTTCGCGGCAATGGCGTCGCGGCAGCCGGGCCAGTCGCTGGTCACGACCGCGCGACCACAGGCTTGCGCCTCAATCAGTGCCTTGGGCAAACCTTCCGCATAAAAGGAGGGCAAGACCACCAGGGAAGATCGGGATAACACTATTGGCATATCATCGCGATAGCCCCAATATTCGATGCTGCCTTCCTTTATCCAGGCGGCAATTGCCGCGTCCGTCACGCTATCCGGATTTCCGGCGTCTGGAACGCCCACCAGGGCGAAACGCGCCTTGACGCCAGAGGCGAGCAATTGCCGCGCGGCCTCGACAAATTCCAATACGCCTTTCGATTTCAAGAGACGAGCGGGCAGGATAATCAAAGGGCATTCATCCTCCGGCAGGGGCGTAAGGATATATTCCGCCAAATCCACGCCCGCGCCGCGAATCAGGCAAGTCCTTTCCACAGGCAAGGCGGCCAGGCGCGCGATACATTGGGCGTCATCCGGATTCTGGAAAATCACGCGCAGCCCGGGATGTCCCAAGGCCATGCGGTAAAGCCGACCAACCAGGAATCTGATCATGCTTGCCTTGAAGCCTCGATGGGAAAAGACGAAACCCAGACCCGACACTGCCGCGACCACGGCAGGAACGCGCGTCAGGCGCGCGGCAATGCCGCCGTAAATGACGGGTTTTACCGTCACCAGATGGACGATAGCCGGCCGGATTCTCCGGAACAGCCGAATCAATGCCCAAAGGGCTGCCATCTCCGTGAAAGGATTGGTTCCGCTCCGCGTCAGCGGCAAGGCGTGCCAGACCAGGCCATGGGCGCGCGCATCGGCTGTTTTTTCGCTTTCCGGT
>JAIRLE010000182.1 GCA_031259605.1 Zoogloeaceae bacterium | reverse complement strand
TTCGTATTCCTGGTAATTGCCGGCGAAGAATGTCCATTGCGAATCGCCCTCGGCGGCGAGGATGTGGGTGGCGACGCGGTCGAGGAACCAGCGGTCGTGGGAGATGATGAGCGCCGCCCCGGCGAATTCCAGCAGGGCGTCTTCGAGGGCGCGCAGCGTTTCCACGTCGAGATCGTTGGACGGCTCGTCGAGCAGCAGGACGTTGCCGCCCGTCATCAAGGTCTTGGCCAGATGCAGCCGCCCGCGCTCGCCGCCGGAGAGCTTGCCGACCTGCTTGCCTTGATCCGCGCCCTTGAAGTTGAAGCGGCCAATATAGGCGCGGCTTGGCATCTCGAACTTGCCGATGGCGAGGATGTCGCGGCCTTCGGCGAGTTCCTCGAACACGGTCTTGTCGCCGTCGAGGCAGTCGCGGGACTGGTCGACACAGGCGAGCTTGACCGTGGGGCCGACGACGACTTCACCGGCGTCCGGCGCGTCCTGCCCGGTCATCATCCTGAACAGGGTCGATTTGCCCGCGCCGTTGGGGCCGATGATGCCGACGATCGCACCCGGCGGCACGGTGAAGGAAAGACCGTCCATCAAGAGCTTGTCGCCAAACGCCTTGGCGACGTTCTTGAATTCGATGACCTTGTCGCCGAGGCGCTCGCCGACGGGGATGAAAATCTCCTGCGTTTCATTGCGCTTCTGGTATTCAAAACTCGCCATTTCCTCGAAACGCGCCAGCCGCGCCCGCGATTTGGCCTGGCGCGCCTTCGGGTTGGAACGCACCCATTCCAGTTCCTGCTTCATCGCCTTCATGTGGGCGTCGACCTGCTTTTGCTCCTGCTCCAGGCGCGCTTCTTTCTGTTCCAGCCATGAGGAATAATTGCCTTTCCACGGGATGCCGTGGCCGCGGTCGAGTTCCAGTATCCATTCCGCGGCGTTGTCGAGAAAGTAGCGATCATGGGTGACGGCGACGACCGTGCCCGGAAAGCGCTGGAGAAACTGCTCCAGCCATTCTACCGATTCGGCGTCGAGGTGGTTGGTGGGTTCGTCCAGGAGCAGCATGTCGGGTTTGGAGAGCAGCAGCCGGGCGAGGGCGACGCGGCGTTTTTCGCCGCCGGAAAGGTGGCCGATCCGCGCTTCCCACGGCGGCAGGCGCAAGGCGTCGGCGGCGATTTCCATCTGGTTGGCCGTGTCCGCCCCGGAGGCGGCGATGACGGCTTCGAGGCGCGCCTGTTCTTCCGCGAGCTTGTCGAAATCGGCGTCCGGCTCGGCGTAGGCGGCGTAGATGGCTTCCAGTCTGGCTTGCGCGGCGAGGGTTTCGCCCAGGGCCGATTCCACTTCCTCACGCACGCTCCTGGCGGGATCGAGTCGCGGTTCCTGCGGCAGATAGCCGATGGAGAGATTGGGAAGCCACTGGACTTCGCCGTCGAATTCGGTTTCCACGCCGGCCATGATCCTGAGCACGGTGGATTTGCCCGCGCCATTCAGCCCGAGGAGGCCGATTTTCGCGCCGGGGAAAAAGGAGAGGGAAATATCCTTGATGATCTGGCGCCTGGGCGGAACGGTTTTGCTCACGCGGAGCATGGACATGACGTATTGAGCCATTGTTGCGGCCTGAAATGGAAAAGAAATGCGGGAGTCTAACGGCTGATGGAATAACGCGCCAGTTGACGCATGGTCTTCTTGCCGCGAAGTGTCCTGTTCGCGTTTTTGCTCTGGTTTTCCTGTAGAATCCCGCCGATGTGTCCTGACGCCGTTTTCATCTCTCCCGCACGTTTGCGCCGGTTTGCCCTGTGGGCCGGGCTGGCGTTCGCCCTGAGCGTCTTTTCGCAATTTGCGCTCATGACGCCGGGCGGCGCAAGGGCGGGGGACAATGACGCGTTCATCGAAGTGTGTACCGCAGCGGGGATGCTGCGCATTTTATCGACGTCGGCAACGGATGACGCGCCGCCGTCTTCTTCCGGCGGCTTCCATTGTCCGCTGTGCATCATTACGGCGGATGACGCGGCGGTGCCCGCCGCGCCGCCTGTTCTTCCACTGCCGGAATCGGTCTCGGCGCGTCATTTGCGCCTGCATGTCGACGCCGCGCCGGGGAATCCGCCCAACCTGCGCCATGCGCCGCCGCGCGCGCCGCCTTTTGCCTTTGCCTGATTCATCCCGTGTCCCCTCGAGGGACGGTCTCGCCCTGCCTTTTGGCATGGGCGGAAGCATGAATTTCGCAAAGGAAAAGAAGCATGTATTCATATTGTATGAGGACGCCGTTCGCGGCGTCTGTCGCCGCGCTTTTTGCGTTTGTTGTCCCGTCGATTGCGGCGGCGGGGGAAGAAGCGGCGGTAACGCTGGATTCCATCGTCGTTACCGCGCCGCCCATGCGTCTGCCGTTATCCGTTGAATTCGACCCGCGCGCGCCGCAGCAACCCCTGCCCGCCAGTGACGGCGCGTCCCTGCTGAAAAGCCTGCCTGGCATGAGCGTCGTCCGCAAGGGCGGTACGGGCGGGGATCCGGTATTTCGCGGCATGGCGGCTTCGCGCCTCAACATTCTCATCGATGGCGGGCAAATATTGGGCGGTTGCGGCGGGCGCATGGATCCGCCTGCCGCCTACATTTTCCCGGACGCCTTCGATTCGGTGATACTCATCAAGGGACCGCAGAGCGTGCGCTATGGCCCCGGCGCTTCGGCAGGCACGGTGCGCTTCGAGCGCGATCCCGTTTATTTTGCCGAACCTGGAGGACAGGCGAGCGGCGCGCTCACCGTCGCCAGTTTCAATCGCCGCGACGCTTTTTTGGAGGCGAAGGCAGGTACGCCTTTCGGCTATGTGCAGGGCATCGCCACGCACGCCCGTTCCGGGGATTACGCGGATGGCGACGGGCGGCGTGTGCACTCCCGCTATGAGCGCGCAAGCGCCGCCGCCGTTTTCGGTTGGACGCCGGATGAAAATACCAGCGTGCGGTTTTCCGCCACGCAGAGCGACGCGCGCGCGGCCTACGCCGACCGGGGCATGGACGGCAGCCAGTTCAAACGGGAAAGCCATGACCTCAAGTTCGAGAGATCGGCCATGGCGACTACGGGCGGCTCGCTCGACAAGGTGGAAGCGCAACTTTATTACAACTACATCGATCATGTGATGGACAACTACAGCCTGCGTCACAACACCGGCATGGCGATGGCGAGCAATCCCGACCGCCGCACCGCCGGCGGACGCCTTGCGCTCACCTTTCTTTTGCGCGAGAACCTGGAGTGGACGCTGGGTATCGATGGACAGGCCAACCAGCATACCGGCAGAAGCGGCGGAAGCGGCGGCACGGCCAATCATTACCGCGACCAGAAGCGCGTGGAGGATGCGCGCTTTCGCCAGTACGGCCTTTTTGCCGAAGTCGATTGGGCGTTCGCGGAAAAGGATCGCCTGATTGCGGGGCTGCGGGGAGATCGCTGGCGGGCAAGGGACAGCCGCCAGCAATTCAACCTGGGAAACGGCATGACGCCCGCCTACCGCGTCAATCCCACCGCGAACGCGACACGGACGGAACGGCTCTACAGCGGCTTTGTCCGTTACGAGCGCGATTTTTCGGGCGGCACTGCCTATGCCGGGCTGGGCCACAGCGCGCGCGCTCCCGATTTCTGGGAACTCATCGGCAAGGAAGCGATGGGACAGGACAATACGACGAGCCTTTCCGCCTTCGCCGCCATAAGACCGGAGAAGACCACTCAACTCGACCTCGGCCTCACCTGGAAGCGCGGTCACTGGCAGGGCTTCGTCTCGGCCTTCTACGGCAAGATCGACGATTACATTCTGATCCAGGGCAACTACGTGAAACCGGGGCTGACGATGGGCGGCACGCGCACAGTCACCATCGCGCGCAACATCGACGCCATCACCTGGGGCGGCGAGGCGGGCGTCGACTACCGCCTGTCGCCCCGCTGGAAGGGGACGGCGAGTCTTGCGTATGTGCGCGGCGAAAACGACACGGAGCGTCACGCCCTGGGCCAGATGCCGCCACTCGAAGGCCGTCTGGGCCTCGAATGGGAATCCGGCGCCTGGTCGGCAGGAAGCCTCCTGCGCCTTGTCGCCCGGAAAAATCGCCATGCGCTGAATCAAGGCAACATCGTCGGCCAGGATTTGGGCAAAACGAGCGGCTTTGGCGTGTTTTCCATGAACGGCGGCTACCGCTGGAAAAAACGGGGGTCGATCACTTTCGGCGTGGATAACCTGTTCAACAAGACTTACGCGGAATTCATCAGCAGAAGCGGCGAAACCAGCATCATTTCAGGCTACGCGCCGACCACCAGAGTAAACGAGCCGGGGCTGACCTTCTGGCTGAAGGCGCAGGTGACGCTGGAATGAAGCGCGGTTCAAGTGGATGACGGGAGGCGGGACTACATCAACGCCAGGAGCGAGAAAGTCATCCCGCCGCCAATTTCTTCGCATGATTCATCCCGGAAGACAGTTTGTGGCTGCGCCGTATGGAACGCCTCCCTCTCCCGCCCCTGCCCCAATTGTGCATGATTCGATGCTCCGAACATGCCCTTCGATTCCGGAAATCTTGAATCTCCGGCGTCGTACTGTAGAATCGTCTGGCTTCCGTGTGGAAGTCGGGATGATATTTTGGCGACGGCTTCTTTTCTTCTGCGTTTGAACAAGGCGCATTATCCAGTTACGGTGCTGGGTTACGGGCGGCGGATTGGCATCTGGTTCCAGGGGTGCAGCATCCGCTGCAAGGGCTGCGTATCGCAGGATACCTGGGACGCGGCGGCGGGCGCGTGGATGCGCGTGGCGGATGTGCTGGCGTGGTGTCGGCAAAAAGAAGACGTGGATGGCGTGACCATTTCCGGTGGCGAACCCTTTGATCAGCCGTGGGCGTTGAATGCCCTGCTGGATGGCATTCGCCGCTGGAGGCGGCGGGGAAACCCGAATCTGGACGTGCTCTGCTACAGCGGCTATCCCCTGAAAACCCTGGAAGCCCGGCATGGCGCGTTGCTGAAAAAGCTCGACGCGCTGGTTCCGGAACCCTATGCCGAGGCGCTGCCGCAAGGCGGACGCTGGCGCGGTTCGGCCAATCAGCCGTTGCTGCCGCTCTCGCCCCTGGGCAGGGCGCGCTATGGCGATAAAGACGGCGCGTCATCCGTGGAGAAAAAAACCTTGCAGGTGAGCGTGGAAAACGGACGCATCTGGATGATCGGCATTCCCGCGCGCGGCGACATGGCGGCGTTGGAAGACCTGTGCGCCCGGCGCGGGCTGCATATGCATGCCGTGTCATGGCGCAGGTGAGGGAAGCCACGTGAATCCCTATGTCCGCATCTGTCCGGTTTGCGATACGGAAAATCCGGTCGAGCGCACCGTCTGCCTGCGTTGTTCCAGCCTGCTGTCGGATGTGGATTTTTCCCTGTCGCCGACGCGGGCCGGCGAACCCGCGCCCGGAACCGCGCCGGATAAAGCGCCGGACAAAACGCAAGATGAAACGCAGGGCAAAGCGCTGGAAATCCCCGCCGCGATTTCATCCGCGCAAACGAGAACGCCGTCCGCTTCCGGGGAGGGTGTGCGTTGCCCGGATCCGGAATGCGGACAAATGAATCCGCCGGAGAGCCGCCGTTGCCGGTATTGCAACACGCCACTGCCCGCTGCCGTTCCCAGCCTTTCTCCGCCGCCCAGCCAAACGGCAGCTGTTTCGTCATTCGAACTCGCGCCACCGGAATTGGCCGCCGCCATGCCTTCGCCCAAGCCACCGGCGCATTTGCGCGTGGCGCTGCCCGCTACGCTGGCCGAGCGGTTTCGCGTCACCGATGAATTGCCCGCCGCGGGCAGCGAAGCGGATCTGCTGATTGTGGAAGACCTCCACAGCGGCGATGCGCGGGTCGTCAAGATTTATCGGCGCGGCATTGCGCCGGACAAGGCGCTGCTGAAAAAACTGGCGACGGCGGGGCCGCATGTGGTGCGCATCATGGAATACGGCGAAGAGGACGGCATCGCCTGGGAGATGATGGAATACTGCCGCGCGGGCAATCTGCGCGCCCTGATGCAAGGCGCTCCAATGAGCCGGGATCGATTGCTGGAGATTACGCGCGAACTGGCGGCGGGGCTGACGGAAGTCCATGCGGTCAACATCCTGCACCGCGACCTGAAGCCGGAAAATGTATTGCTGCGCTGCCGTTCGCCGCTCTCCCTGGCGCTCACCGATTTTGGCATTGCCTCGCTTTTCGAGGGAACGCGGCTGTTTACCGATAGCGCTCGCACGGTGAAATACGCCGCGCCGGAAGCCCTGACCGGCGTACTCGACGCCAAGGCCGACTGGTGGTCGCTGGGCATGATCCTGCTGGAAGCCGCATCGGGCCGCCATCCTTTCGACGGCCTGTCGGAACAGGTGATCAACTACCATCTGGCGACTCGTCCGATGGCGATTGAAGGCGTCGCCGACGAGCGGTTCGCCTTGCTGTGCCGCGGCCTGTTGCTGCGCAATCCGGCGCGGCGCTTTGGCGCGGCGGAAGTGGCGCGCTGGCTGGCGGGCGACTTGAGCCTCTCCGCGCCCAGGGAATCCGTCGCGGAAGTCGCGCATCCCTATGTACTGGGCAAGCATATGGCGAGAAACGGCGAGGAACTGGCGCTGGCGCTGGCGGCCAACTGGCAGGAAGGCGCGCGCGATCTGGCGCGCGGGCTGGTGTTGAACTGGCTGAAAGCGGAACTGCACGACTTTGTGCTGATCCGTAATTTGAGCGACATCATGGAACTGCGCGGCGAACACGACGAACGTCGACTGTTGCGCTTCCTGCTTGCCGCCGCGCCCGGCATGCCGCCTGTCTGGCGGGGCGAGCCTGCCGATCGGGATGCCCTCCTGCGCAAGGCGCGCCAGGCCGCCGCAGAGGAGGGCAAATCCTCCGAAACGGCGCGCCTCTGGCTGGAAAGTCTGTTCGTGGAAGACGCATTGAGCCTCTTTTCCGCCACGGACGCGGAACTTGCCGCCTTGGGACAACGCTGGCGGCAACAGATCGACATCGCGCAGCGCGCCTGGGAAATCGCAAGGGAACAGCAGCATCATTGGCGTTCCCGCCTTTCGCCCAAATCCGGTGAAGGACATTCCGAAGTCAATTTTGATGCCGCCGTATTCGGCTGGAACGCCGGAATACGCTTTC
This sequence comes from Zoogloeaceae bacterium, assembly GCA_031259605.1. Classification (GTDB taxonomy): domain Bacteria; phylum Pseudomonadota; class Gammaproteobacteria; order Burkholderiales; family Rhodocyclaceae; genus Azovibrio. The sequence goes on along the minus strand of JAIRLE010000182.1, from coordinate 6,564 downwards.
CCAAGCGTTCCACTTGGCATGGCCACGTTCTGCTCACCCTGCTTGAGCCGGAGTTCCGCTCTGCCGTGCGCGCGGATGTCGAACAGGCGGCGGCGCGTTTTGCCGAATCCGCGCCCTGGTTCGTCGGGCTGATCGAGAAATGGCAAACGCCAGAGGTCACGCTGGAAGAACAAGACGCCCTGTTGCTGGTGGCCTGGCGCTTGCGCGAATCGGCGCGGGAATCCATCCAGATGGAACACAACCGCCGCCAAGACGCGCAAAAAAAACGGGAAAAGAGCATCGACGCCTGGCGGCAGGCGTTCATGCGTCTCGTGGGGAGATTTGGCGCGCTGGGCGACGCGGACGGCAGCGAGGCGCGTGAAGAGTGGCGGCATGCGCTGGAGGAACTGTACAAATTGTCCGAACATCTGGCGTCTGCCCGTTATACGGAAGAAAGTTTTCTCCAGTTGCGCCGTCAGATAAGCGGCATGGAACGCTTGGCCTTCAGTCTGGAAAGCGCGCTGGACGCGCTGGAACTGCGCAAGGAACACCTCGATATCTTTCTGCGCCTGCCGCGTTTGTTCTGGGTGGGCGGCGGCATCTTGTTGTTCGCCGCGCTCATCAGCGTCGCTTACGCCCTGCCCGCCGCACTCGTCGGCATGGTGGGCTTCATCGCCTTCCACTTTCGCCGCCACGCCCGCGCCCGCCGCGATCTGTCCGTCCAGCTCCAGCTTTTCCGTCGCGCCCTTTCATCCCTTGCAAGCGGCAATCCCGCGCCCAAGGCAGGAGCAGCAAAAATTAGCGACAGCCCTTCAGGGCTGTCGGTCTGACTCCATTGGGAAGGGGTTTCTCTCCCCTCGAGAATGGCTGCGGTTGAAACCCCGGCCGCGGCCGGGGTTTCAACCTTCGCGCCTTTCTTGCGGGCGAGGTTTCAAACCGGAGTTGGTTTTACGATGAACAGGCTCTTATTTGGCGACTGGCGAGTAATCGCCCGCGCGGCATGATGCTGCCTTTCGCGCAAGAAACCCAGCGCATGTCCGCCCCCGGCGGACGCGCGATCAGATTTGGCAAAGACTGGCGGAGAGGGGGGGATTCGAACCCCCGTCAGGGGATTGCCCTGAACACGCTTTCCAGGCGTGCGACTTAAACCGCTCATCCACCTCTCCGCGAAAAGAGGGCGCATTCTAGCAAAGATTGCGCGGCTGTTCATCATTTTGCCGCTCACGCGCCAGGCGCGGGCGTTTCCAGTGGGGCGCGGATGCGAACGGCAAAGTCGCCGGGCGCGACATATTGCAGGATATCCCGCCCCTTCTTGTCGATCACGATGTCCAGACCTTTTTCCGGGTACAGGTAATGCGTCAGGGTTTCGCCTTCGGGCAGCGATTCTGCCGCCCTGCCGAAGAGCCGCGTGATGATCTCCTCATCCAGACGGGCGCTGGGAATCAGGCTGATGGCGCGAATAACGGCGTCTTCCGCGCGCGCGCGATCATCCGTATGCAGGATGAATTTTTTGTTGCTGCCTTCCTTGTACTCGCGTTTGAGCGCGCGGGCGCGCATGGCGTCGATCGTTTCCGGCGACGCTTCCAGCGTGAGAATCAGCCGCGCCAGCAACGGGCCGAAAGACCGTTGCGCATAGTCGACTTCCAGCGCGCCGACCTGATTGGACGCGGCGATGACGGCCACGTCGAAATCACCGCCAAACAACGCCCTGGCATCCGCCAGCCGACTCTTTCCCAGCGTCAGCCCAAAGACCTCGCTGTTTCCTGATGCGTCCAGCGTAATCTGCCAGGGCAGATTGCGATCCAGACTCTCCGGCAGCGTCTTCGGCATCCAAAACAACGGCAGCACCAGGGCCAGCACGACCAGAGCAAGAACAATGAGCACGGTTTTCATGATGGGAAAACGGATTGAACAAACGGTGTATTGTGGCACAGATCAGAGGACTGAAGACAGAACGCGCGCCAAGGCAATCGCATGAATGCCTATTTTTTCCTCTTTTGCCAAGCGAGAGAGCATATCCGGCGGCGGCGCGGGTTTTCCCCTCTCTTGCGTCAAGGGAAAGCGGCACGAGCTGAAAATACGATGGCAGCATTCCTGCGATTGCCCTGCGCTCCGTCCTCTGTCCTCCGTCCTCTGTCCTCTGTACAATATCTGCCTTTCTTGAACAAGGGTGATGTCTTCATGTTGCGGCGTTTGCGCGAAGAGATTCATTCGGTGTTTGGCCGTGATCCGGCAGCGCGTTCGTTCTGGGAGGTGCTGACCTGCTATCCCGGCATACACGCGCTGCTCTTGCATCGTCTGGCGCATCGGCTGTGGCGTTGGCGGTTGTTTTGGCCGGGGCGTTGCGTGGCGGCCATTTCCCGCTGGCTGACCGGCATCGAGATTCATCCGGGCGCGGTCATTGGACGGCGCTTCTTCATCGATCACGGCATGGGCGTGGTCATTGGCGAGACAGCGGTGGTGGGCGACGACGTGACGCTCTACCACGGCGTCACTCTGGGCGGCGTCAGCTGGGAGGGCGGCAAGCGCCACCCGACGCTGGGCGACCGGGTAACGGTCGGCGCGGGCGCAAAGATACTGGGACCCATCACCGTGGGCGCGGGCGCGCGTATCGGCTCCAATGCCGTAGTCACCCGCGATGTGCCGGAAAACGCCACCGCCGTGGGCATTCCGGCGCGCACTCTGGACGCGCATCCCTTTGCCGCGCAAAAGACCCGCGCCGAACATGCGGGATTTTCCGCCTACGCGCTCGGCAACGGCGACGATCCCTTGACGTTGGCCCTGCACGGCTTGCTCGAACACGCGGCACAGACCGATCGAAGGCTGGCCTTGCTGCTCGAACAACTGGCGGCGGCGGGCATCAAGGTAACAAAAGCCGAAACACTGGACAGCGACTTCGATCCTGAATACCTGAGTAAATTAGTTGACTAATTACTCCCTTCGCCGATATTCTCGTGCCTTCTATTGTTGACTTGAAAAGTAGGAATTCAAGCCATGCGTTTGACCACCCGAGGGCGTTTTGCCGTCACCGCGATGATGGAACTGGCGCTGCGCGATCGTCACGCCGGGCGACCGGTTTCGCTCAACAGCATTTGCGCGCGGCATGGCATCTCGCTTTCCTACATGGAGCAGTTGTTTGCCCGTCTGCGGCGCGGCGCGCTGGTGAGCAGCATGCGCGGGCCAGGCGGCGGCTATCATCTGGGGCGTCCAGCGGCGGAAATTTCGGTGGCCGACATCATCAGCAGCGTGGACGAGCGCATGGACGCGACGCAATGCAACGGCCAGGGCGATTGTCACGGCGCGCGCCGCTGCATGACCCATGATTTATGGATGGACTTGAGCCGCACGCTGCAGGATTACCTGGCCTCCGTCACACTGGACGATCTGTTGCGCCAGTACGACGAAACCCTGCCGGATGCGACAGTCCCGCACCGGACAGGCAAGACCTCCCACAAGATTTCCGCCTGAAGGCGTTGGCCCCATGCCGTTTCCCGTCTATCTCGACCACAACGCCACCACGCCCCTGGACACAAGGGTGCTGGAGGCGATGTTGCCTTATCTGGAAACGCAATACGGCAACGCTTCCAGTCGGCATGAATATGGGCGAGAAGCGCGGCGGGCAATGGATGTGGCACGGCAGCAGGTGGCGGCGGCGGCAGGCGCGCATCCGGCGGAAATCATTTTCGTCAGCGGCGGCAGCGAGGCCAACAACCTGTTCATGAAGGGCGCGGCGGCAGCGTTTGGCAGGGAAGGCGGCACGGTAGCCTTCAGCGCCATCGAGCACCCTTGCGCCCTGAACGCGGCGCGGCAACTGGCGCGCCAGGACTGGCGGCTGATCGAATTGCCGGTAGACGCGGCGGGGCGCGTCACGCGCGCGGGCGTTGCCGAAGCGCTGGCGCAAAAGCCCAGGCTCTGGTCGGTGATGCTGGCCAACAACGAGACCGGCGTGCTGCAAGAGGTTGCGGCGTTTGCCGCCAGCGCGCAGGAACAGGGCGGCGGCTGGTTCCACAGCGACGCGGCGCAAGTTCTGGGTAAGCTGCCGCTGGATTTTCGCGCCCTGAACCAAGCGGGCGTCCATGCGCTCACGCTCTCGGCGCACAAGGCGTATGGCCCCAAGGGCGCGGCGGCGCTGGTGGCGGACCGGCGCCTGGACATCATTCCCCTGATCGCCGGCGGCGGACAAGAAGGCGGCTTGCGTGCCGGCACCGAGAATGTAGCGGCAATCGTCGGCTTTGGCGCGGCCTGCGAACTGGCGGCATCGAGGCTGGACAGTCTGTCCGTCCGGTTGCGCCGTCTGCAAACGCGGCTGGAAGCGGGGCTTGTCCTTTTGGGCGCGACGCTTTTCGGTGCCGACGCGCCGCGTCTGCCCAACACCAGCTACTTTTCCTTTGCCGGGGTGGAAGGCGAGACGCTGCTCACACGGCTGGATCGCGCCGGATTCGCGGTCGCCAGCGGCGCGGCCTGTTCCAGCGCCAATCCCAATCCCTCGCATGTGCTCATGGCGATGGGCGTGCCGGAAGACCTGGCGCGCGGGGCGCTGCGCGTCAGTCTTGGCGTGGGGACGAATGATGAACAGATCGACGCCTTTCTTCTGGCGGCAAAAGTTGCGCTTACCGATCTGAAAAACCTGACGGCACTGCAAGATCGAAGCCGCCGCGCATAAAACAAAACCAACGGAGCCATACAACATGCATTTACCCATTTATCTGGATTATTCGGCGACCACGCCGGTCGACCCAAGGGTGGCGGAAAAGATGATCCCCTACCTCACCGAACGTTTCGGCAATCCCGCCTCGCGCTCGCACAGCTTCGGCTGGGCGGCGGAGGCCGCAGTGGAAGAAGCCCGTAACGAAGTCGCCGCGCTCGTCCATGCCGATCCGAAGGAAATCATCTGGACTTCCGGCGCGACCGAATCCGACAACCTGGCGATCAAGGGCGCGGCGCACTTTTATGCGGGCACGAAAGGCAAACACCTGATCAGCGTCAAGACCGAGCACAAGGCGGTGCTCGATACCCTGCGCGACCTGGAGCGCCAGGGCTTCACGGTGACGTGCCTGGACGTGCAAAAGAACGGCCTGATTGATCTGGAAGTATTCAAGGCGGCGCTGCGCGACGATACCGCGCTGGTTTCGGTGATGCTGGCGAACAATGAAATCGGCGTCATCCAGCCGATCGCCGAGATAGGCGATCTGTGCCGCGCGCGCGGGATTATTTTTCACGTCGATGCGGCGCAGGCCACCGGCAAGGTGGATATCGACCTCGCCGTCCTGAACGTCGATCTCATGAGTTTTTCCGCGCACAAGACCTATGGCCCGAAAGGCATCGGCGCGTTGTATGTGCGCAGGAAGCCGCGTACGCGCCTGGAAGCGCAAATGCACGGCGGCGGGCATGAACGCGGGTTGCGCTCCGGCACATTGGCGACGCACCAGATCGTCGGCATGGGCGAGGCGTTTCGCTTGGCGCGCCTGGAAATGGCGGCGGAAACCGCGCGCGTCCGCCGGTTGCGCGACCAGCTGCTCGCTGGCGTTTCCAGCATCGAGGCGGTGCATGTGAATGGCGACATGACGGCGCGCGTGGCGCACAATCTCAATGTCAGCTTTGCCTATGTGGAAGGCGAATCGTTGATGATGGCCTTGAAGGATTTGGCGGTATCTTCCGGTTCGGCCTGCACTTCCGCCAGCCTGGAGCCTTCCTACGTGCTGCGCGCCTTGGGGCAGCCGGACGAGCTGGCGCACAGTTCCCTCCGCTTCACCCTGGGACGGTTCACCACGGAGGCGGAAATCGATTACGCCATCGGCTTGCTGCGGGAAAAAGTCGGCAGGCTGCGCGACATGTCGCCCCTGTGGGAAATGGCGCAGGCGGGCGTTGATTTGAATACGGTCCAATGGGCCGCGCATTGAGGAGGAAAAAATGAGTTACAGCGTCAAGGTCATCGACCACTACGAAAACCCAAGGAACGTCGGCGGATTCGACGCCGATGAAGCGGGCGTCGGCACCGGCATGGTAGGCGCGCCCGCCTGTGGAGACGTGATGAAATTGCAGATCAAGGTGGGTGAAAACGGCGTCATCGAGGACGCCCGCTTCAAGACTTACGGCTGCGGCTCGGCCATTGCTTCTTCCAGTCTGGTGACGGAATGGGTGAAAGGGAAGACCGTAGACGATGCGCTGGCGATCAAGAACGCGCAGATCGCCGAGGAATTGGCGCTGCCGCCGGTCAAGATTCACTGTTCCGTGCTGGCCGAGGACGCCATCAAGGCGGCGGTAGCCGATTACCGGAAAAAGCATTCCACGTGAGGAGATGAATATGCCCATCACATTGACCGAGCAGGCGGCACGGCATGTCGCCCATTACCTCGAAAAACGCGGCAAGGGACTGGGCCTGCGCCTGGGTGTGCGCGCCAGCGGCTGCTCCGGCATGGCCTACAAGCTGGAATTCGTGGATGAACCCGGAGACGATGACGAAGTCTACGAAAGCCGCGGCGTCAAGGTATTCGTGGACGCGCGGAGCCTCCCCTATCTCGACGGCGTCGAACTCGATTACGGCCGCGAGGGCTTGAACGAAGGTTTTCGCTTCAACAATCCCAA
>JAIRLE010000143.1 GCA_031259605.1 Zoogloeaceae bacterium | reverse complement strand
CCGCAAGCGCAATGGCACGTCATTGGGCCGGAAGAAGCGGTAACGTGGGCAATTGCGCCGCGTTTCAGGGACGCGAAGGCGTTTGCCGCCAACGGGCTTGCCCCGGTCGCGTCGGGACTCGAATGGGGCTTCATCGACGAAAAAGGCGAGGAAGTCATCGCGGCCATTTACCGGCTTGCGGAACCTTTTGCCGCCAATGGCCTGGCAAGAATAAGAATTCCCCGCAAAGGCGAAGGGTTCATCGATGCGAAAGGCGAGGAAGTCATTCCGACAGGCCGTTTTCTCTCGGCAGGCGACTTCGCCGCCAATGGCCTCGCGGCGGTCATGAGTTACGACGGCGCGGAATTTTTCATCGATGAGCAAGGCGAAACGGCGATTCCGCCGCGTATCGAGAACGGCGCATATGTGCAGTACGCATGGGCGGACAATGGCTTTGGCGCGCATGGTCTGGCACCGTTCGGCGTGAGGGGCGAGGGCGGAAAATGGGGGTATATCAACGAAAAAGGGGAAGAAGTCATCGCCCCGCGTTTTGACGGCGCAAGACCTTTCGCCGCCAACGGCCTCGCGGTGGTCGAAGTGAGCGGCAAATACGGTTACATCGACACGCAAGGCAAGGAAGTCATCCCGCCGCAGTTCGGCAAGGCATGGGATTTCACCGCCAACGGTCTCGCGGCGGTCAGTCTGGGGGACGCCTGGGGCTACATCGGCGAAACCGGGGAAACCGTCATCGCGCCGCGCTTTGAAAAGGCCATGCCTTTTGCCGTCAATGGCCTTGCCGCCGTCAGGACGAAGGATCGGCAATGGGGCTATGTCCGGGCGCCTTTGAAATCATCCGCGCCCCGCTGATCGGGGAGCGCCTTGCTCATCGCCCGGACGCGGCGGTGTTTGCGGGGTGGCGCATCAGTTGGATGTGGCCTTCGCCGGTGCGCCATGCGGCGAGAGTGGCGGATTCTATGCCTTCGCTGTAGTCGAGGATGCGGTAGTCGTGGTAGCCGAGTTCGCGTTTCAACTGGCTGGCGCGGCGTTTCAGGACTTGCAGGGCTTCGCCTTCGCCGCCGCTGGAATGGCGTTTCATGGCGAGTTGCAGATGAAAGGTATCTTCGCTCAGGCGGGTCTCGTGGATTTCCCAGTTGGGCGCAAGCGGATCGACAACCAGGTAGGCCAGCCCGAACAGCAGCAGATCCGCGCCCGCCGGCTTGACGAGCTTGTAGGCGAGACCGGCGGCGGCGATATCCTGGCGCGTCTGCGTATTCAGACTGTAAAAAGCGTCCGCCAGATTGTCCGCGCCATTCCGGACGCTGTCGCCCACGCTGGCGCAGGCGGAGAAGAGCGCGGCCAGCGCGGCGATCAGGACGGCGCGCGGCGTGTTCATATGTAGTTGAACAGGTTGAGGCTGGTAATTTTGACGAAGGATTGCTGCGCCGCCTGTAATTGCAGTTGTTTTTGCGCCAGATCGCTGATGGTGGAAGCGTAATCCAGATCGACCAGGCCGGAGAGTTGCGTGGCGTATTGCACGTCCAGGTCCTCGCCCAGGGTTTTCAGGTTGTCGAGTTCCAGCAACCGCGCGCCGACGCTGGCGCGCTGGTTGAGCACATGCTGCAAGCCTTGATCCAGGCTCGCGCCGACGCGATACATGGTGTTCTGGAATTGGGCCGATGAGGCGTCGCCCGCTTCCAGCGTACTGATGAATTTGTTCAGGGTGGCAAAGATGCTTTCCTCGCGGCTGGGTTCGATGGTGAAGGTATCGCCCGCCGCCGGAGCGCCGCCGATGGCGATCTGCGCTCCGCCCAGCGTGATGGCGTTGCCGCTGGCATAGGCGTTGCCCGTGGAGAAGCTGACGCCGTTCTGGAGCACGTCGTAGGTCGTCGGCGAAGTGAACTGGATTTCATAGGTGTTGCCGTCGAAGTTGCCGACCACGCTGCCGTTGTCGGCCACGCCGGTTCCGGTATTGCCCGCGTCCGCATTGACGACGAACACGCCGTTGCCGGTGGGCACGGCCTCGAAAAAGGCGCGCCCGGAAAAACTCACTTCCATGAAGCGGCTGGTTTCCACCTGGAGCTGGCGCGCGCCGCTGTCGCCCTGATACGTCACCACGCCGCCTTGCTCGGCGAAGGGCTGGGTGTCGGCCTGGTAACCGGCGAAGCGATAAAGACCGTTGGAATCGGCATTGTTGGCGGTACCCAGGAGTTCCGCGAATTTGCCGCGGATATCCATGGCGAGGGATTTCAACTGTTCGTCGCCATACGCGCCGTCGCCCGCCTCGATCCAGCGCGTCTTGCACTGGATGAGCGCCTCGCCCACCGAGGCCATCAGGCTTTCCAGTTCCCGCAACTGCGATTCGGCATTGGTCTGGTTGTCGAGGAACTGGGCATTGACGTTTTTCTTCTGCTCGGTGAGCAGGGCTTGCGCGGCGGCGACCGGGTCGTCGGCGGGCGTGACCACTTTTCTGCTCGTGGAAAGCTGGTTTTGCAGACGGTACTGGTCATACTGGTTGCGCAACAGGCCATTCGTGCCGTTGGCGTAGATTTGGGGGGTGCTGATGCGCATGATCGTTGCTCCTCTGGCGTGCCGGAAAATCAGGCTCCGATGGACAACAGCGTGTCGAACAGGGTGGAAACGGTGTTCATCACGCGGGCGGCGGCCTGATAGGCGTATTGGTACTTGAGGAGATTGGCGGCCTCCTCGTCGAGATTGACGCCCGCCACCATGCTGCGGGCTTCGATGGCCTGTTGCAGCACGACTTCCTGCGACTGGCCGTTGATCAGGACGCTTTTCGTCTGCGCGCCAATGTCGCTGACCATCTGGGCATAGGCGACCTGGAAGGTGGATATGCCTTTCGCGCCGTCGCCGTTCATGGTGAGCGCGGTTTGCAGCGCGCCGATCTGCACGATGTTGCGCGCGTCCGCCGTGCCGCCGGTGTTTCTTTCCAGGATGAATTCATCGTTATTGGCGGGAACGCCGGTGATGGAGAAAGAAAAGCCGTCGACGATGATGGTGTCGCCGCTCAGGTAAGGAACGGCGGTGGTGCCGGGCGGATAGGTGGTGACGCTGCCGCCGCTCTCGACCTGGATGCTGGAAGCCGGATTGAAACCCGTCAGCGTGACGCTCGCCGCGTCATAACGCAGCGTCTGCGGCAGATTGCTCATCACGTACCCGGCATCGGTCACGCCGCCCGCGTCGATTACGGCATTGCCCGTGTTCAACGAGCTGGCTCCGGTGCGGATCGGCATGGCGGCGGCGATGCGGCGCACGTCGGCGGTGATGTCCTGATTGACGCTGATATTGCGCGCGGCCTCGCGGGTGGGTTGCAGCAGATAGGTATCGCCTGTTGCGGGCGCGCCGGAAAAATCCAGGGTCAGTCCATCGAAACTCAGCGGCGTGCCGAGCGTGCCAGTAATGACGTTATTGTCGGAAAGGCGTTTTACCTCGAACGTCGTGGCGCTGGTGAAACGCACCTCGTAATCGCTGGCGGTGAGATCGGTGTAGTAATTGCCGTTCTCCGACATTTGCGGCGGATTGAAGATGAGGCTGACGCCGCCCGTGCCGGTATTGTTGGCGTTGGCAATCGCCTTGGGATCGCGCAGCTTGAAGAAATCATCGACGAAGCCCGCCTCGCCCCCGATTGCGCCCAGCAAATCCTGTCCAAGCTGCTGCTGGGCATTGACGGTGAGCGCGATGCTGGCGGCGACTTGTCCCAGGGAATTGGCGGCCTGATCCAGCGATTCGCGGCGAAACGCCATCAGTCCGCCCAACGTGCCGCCATCCAGATAGGTTTCCGGCAGTTCAGCCGCGCTGCCCTTGGCGGCGATGACCAGACGCTCCGGATCGGAGGCGGAAGGCCGCGTTTCCAGTTCCATGGCGACGACATTGACCACCAGCGCCTGGCCGTTGCCGGCAAAGACAGTCAAGGCATTGTCGGAATCCAGGTAGGTATTGACCCGCACCAGTTTTTCGAGTTCAAGCACCAGTTGATCGCGCTGATCCAGCAAGTCGTTGGGCGGATGTCCGGTGTTGCTCTGGGCGATGATGCGTTCATTGAGCTTGGCGATATCCCGGCTGTAGGCGTTGATTTCGTTGACCACGTCCTTCAACTGGGTGTTGGTCTCATCGTACAACTGGGTGAGGCGGTTCTCCAGGGTCTGGAAACGGGTGGCGAGCGCCTCCGCGCCGCTCGTCATGGACTGCCGCGCGGAAACCAGCGAGGGATTGGCCGCTACATCCTGCACGGCCTGAAAGAAGTCCGCCAGCACCGGAGAAAGACCGGCATTCGAATCCGCCAGCAGATTGTCAATGCGCGCGATCATCGCGTAATAGGCATCCAATTCGCTGGAACGGGTCTGCGCGTCATTGACCTGCTTGGTCAGGATGTCATCGTAGTAGCGCAGCACGGTATGCACCCGCACGCCCTGGCCGATGGCGCCGGCGCCGGTCATCATCGCGCCATTGGTGACTTGCATGGCGGCCTGACGGCTATAACCCGCCGTATTGACGTTGCTGATGTTGTGCTGCGTGACCGCCAAACCCAATTGGGCTGCGTTCAGGGCGCTGACGCCTGTACCTAAGAGGCTCATGATTCTTCTCCGGTTCTGCTGCTGTATTTACGACACGGACGGGGATTTATTGAGCCTGGGCTAACCGATCAACGCCTGTCGCAAGGTTGGGCCATTGATGATGCCCGAAAGTTTTTCCGCGTAGTTCGGATCGCTGGCGTAGCCCGCCTGCTGCAACCTTCGAGCAAACTCCGTGCCACTTTGCGAACCAATCACGCCGCTGTAGCGCGGATTCTGGCTGAGCAGGCGCGCATAGTCGGCAAAGGCTTCGGCATGGGAGCCGTAAGCGCGAAAACGCGCCTTCTGCGTGACGGGTACGCCATTCTCGTATTCGGTCGTCGTGATTTCCGCGCTTTTCCCCTGCCAGCTTCCCCCGGCCTTGATGCCGAAAAGATTGTAGCTGGGGCTGCCGTCGGCATTCTTGATATCGCGCTGTCCCCAACCGCTTTCCAGCGCCGCGTGGGCGATCAGGAACTGCGGCGGAATGCCGGTGCTGCGGCTGGCTTCCACCGCGTGCGGCCACATCTGGCTGACAAATTCCCTTGGCGTGGCGGCAACCGGCGCGTCCTGAATGGCGGCAGGCGCGGCGCGTTGCATGGACGCGCGCTCCAGCGCCGCCCGCAGATTCGGATTGCCAAAAGCGGCAAGCGGCAAATTTTTATCCCACGCACCGGCAAGCGTTGCCGTCGGCGAGTAGGCGTCTTGCGCTTTGCGCGCCAGGGTTTCGGAGGCGGCACTGGCGGCATCATCGTCCGGGCCATCGAGGCGGCGGCGCAACTGCGCTTCCAGTATCTGCGCGAGTCCGATGCTTCCGGTGCGCGACAGATCCTTGGCGATCTGTTCATCCAGCATCCCGGTAAAAAAACGGCTGGTTTCACTGTCCATGATGCTGTCCTGATCGGTGGCGGCGCGCATGGATTTCAGCATCATCTGCAAAAACAGCGCCTCGAATTCCTGTGCCGCCGATTTTATGCCAGCATCCTTGTCCGTCCTGAATTTCGCGCGCAGATCGCGGGCGCTCTGCACATCGGCGGCCAGCGATGCGGCATCGGTTTTGTTGATCGCCATCAGATGATTTCCAGTTCCGCGCGCAACGCGCCCGCCGCTTTCATCGCCTGCAAGATTGCCAGCAGATCCTGCGGATTCGCGCCCAGCGAATTCAGCGCCTTCACCACGTCCGCCAGATTCGTTCCCGCCCGGATGTTCAGGAGATTCGTGCCGTCCACCGACAAACGGGCGCTGGTCTGACGGCTGATCAGGGTTTCCTCGCTTTCGACCACCACCGAAAGATTGCCGTGCGAAATGGCGCAGGCTTCAATCTCCACCTTTTGATTCATCACCACCGAGCCGGTGCGCGGATTCATCACGACCTTGGCCGGAGCGGGCGTAGGCGCAAGTTCGATGTTCTCCAGGCGTCCCATGAAGGCTACGCGCGCATTCGGGTTTTCCGGCGCGAGGACGCGAAACTGCCGCCCATCCACCGCCTGCGCCACGCCCGCGCCCATTTCCCGGTTGATCGCCTCTACCGCGCGCCGCGCCAGATCGAAATCCACGCGCGTCAGTTCATAAGTGACATACGGCCCCTGGCCCAGCATCATCGGTACCGCGCGCTCGATGGTCGCGCCTTCCGGAATGCGCCCGGCGGAAAGATGATTCACCTGGACGCTCGCGCCCGGCGCTGCCGCGCCCGCGCCGCCGACCACCAGATTGCCCTGCGCCATCGCGTAAATCTGTCCGTCCGCGCCCTTCAACGGCGTCATCAGCAAGGTGCCGCCGCGCAGGCTCTTGGCGTTGCCGATGGAAGACACCGTGACGTCGATGGCCTGCCCCGGCCGCGCGAAAGGCGGGTGATTGGCCGTCACCATCACGGCGGCGACATTCTTCAACTGGATGCTGCGGATTTGATCCATCGGCATGTTCACGCCCATCTGCGCCAGCATGTTCAACACCGACTGTGAAGTAAAGGGCGTCTGTGTCGTCTGGTCGCCGCTGTTGTCCAGGCCAACCACCAGTCCGTAGCCCACCAGTTGGTTGTTGCGCACCCCCTGGATGTTCGCCAGTTCCTTCAAGCGCTCCGCGTGAACGGTGGGCGCGCCCAGCGCCAGCGCCAGAAAGCCGATCACCAGGAGGGTTTTCGTGTGTTCAAACATGACGCAAGCTCCATTCAAAAGGGCAGGGCGGAAAGAAAGAAGCGCGCCAGCCATCCCATGACCTGCGCCTCGCTGACATAGCCGGAAGCCTTGTACTCAATCCTTGCATCGGCGACACGCGAAGATTCCACGCTGTTGGTCTCGCTTTTCACGTCGCGCGGGTTGACCACGCCGGAAAGACGGATGAATTCCTGCTGATGCCCGATGGCGACCTGCTTCTCGCCGGAAACCAGCAGATTGCCGTTCGGATAGACCTCGATGACCGTCACCGTGATTGTGCCCCGGAAGACATTGGTGTTTTCCACGTCGCCGCTGCCGCCGAAGGTGTTGGAACTGCTGGCGTCGATATTCATGTCCGCCAGCTTGTTGAACTGCTTGATGTTGTTCAGCGGATATACGCTCAACGCGCCCACGCCTGCCTTGATCGCGCCGGAACGGTTGGCGTTGCTCGCGGATTCGGCGGAAGCCGTGTTGTTTTCGGTGATGGACACCGTCAGGATGTCGCCCACATAACGCGCGCGCCGATCCTCGAACAGGGGGCGCACGGAAGCATCCTGGAAAATACTGCCGCTTGCCGTCCGCGGCATTTGCCGGTATTCCGGTCGCGCCGTCATCGGCTGATGCACGGCCGTCGGCGGCGTCGAGGCGCAAGCGCCCAAAAACAACGACAACAGACCACAGACCACACAGGAAAACTTCATGATGGACACTCCACTCGCAAAATCCTGCGCCGATACAAGCATAATCCGATCCAGGTATTGGCGGACGGTAAGCTCTGTCGGACGGCGCGTCCCGCTTTTCCCCTCGCCCGCCTTGCGGGAGAGAGGTGGCGTTCCACGCGGCGCAGTCGCAAACTTTCTGTCTTCCGGGAGCGAGAAATTAGCGGCAGCCCTTCAGGGCTGCCGGTCAAACTCCATTGGGAAGGGATTTCTCTCCCCTCGAGAATGGCTACGGTCGAAACCCCGGCCGCGGCCGGGGTCTCGACCTTCGCGCCTTTCTTACGGGCGAGTGTTCAAACCGGCGTTGGTTTTACGATGACCTCGCAATCCCGGCCATGCGCCGGGGGAGTTTGTATACGTTTGACATGCGTGCTGCAAGATCGGCGTCAAACCGCCGCTTTCCATTACACCCCGCGCACAGAAAACGCTTGCAGTTTTCCGCATTTCCCCTACAATGCGCGAGTTTTTTGCAGCGCGCCCGTAGCTCAGCTGGATAGAGTACTTGGCTACGAACCAAGGGGTCGGGCGTTCGAATCGCTCCGGGCGCGCCAATTGTTTTTTCATGTCGGGGTATTGGCCCCGATGTTCTGTCCACTCACTTCACACAGGAAGCACCGTACCATGAATCTGAACAAAACCGAGTTGATCGAAGCCTTGGCCGCCAAAGCCGATATTTCCAAAGCCGCCGCAGGCAATGCTCTGGACGCGCTGCTGGAGGTCGTTACGGAAACGCTGACCGCAGGAGAGGGCATTTCCCTGGTTGGCTTCGGCAGCTTTACTGTGGGCGAACGCGCCGCGCGCACGGGCCGCAACCCGCAAACCGGCGCGCCGCTGAAAATCGCGGCTTCGCGCGTCGCCAAGTTCTCTGCGGGCACCAAGCTGAAAGCCGCGCTGAACACCGCCAAAGGCAAGGGCAAGAAGAAGTAACCCTTTTTTTCTTCCCCCCGCTTTTTACTTGCGGTGTCCGCTCTTGACGCATGCAAGGGCATACGATACGCCAGACGGCATCCCCGGTCTGGCGTTTTTTTTGCGGCGGAAACCCATCAGAACCTGTTCATGATCTCTGCCGCTCGCCGTCCTTCTCTCTGTCATTGCGATGACCGCAGGCCCACGGC
>JAIRLE010000126.1 GCA_031259605.1 Zoogloeaceae bacterium | reverse complement strand
CCGGCAACAGTATCTTTGCCTGCCCCCGACTATCCCACTCTTGACCGCATGTTCCGATCCGCATTTCTTGCATTTCGGCATCATTCTTCCCTCCTGCCGTAAACGGGGAAGAGTATACTTCTATATATTTATGGCAACACTCTCCTACGCGTTGCACCAAGAATGTGGCTTCTTTTGTGGCTGCCGTGCAAATCCGTTGTATCGTTCCATGGGTTAAAATCCTGTGACGACACCCTCTAGGGGAAAACAACACCTTCATGCCTGGCATGGCGCACATGTCGTCCATGCCAAAGAGGAGCCATGTGCCATGAAAAAAAGCGTTTTGGGAATTTCATTTCTTTTCTCCTGCGTCGTGTCGGCGCAAGCGCCGGAGTTGCCCGCGGGAGAATACGGGGGAGGCGGCAGCCATCCGTGGGATGGCTGGAGCAAGCTTGCCATCGCCCCCGCAAAAGATGGAAAACAGGCTTTCGAACTGGAGTCCGTGGGCGTCAATGGACATGTGTGCTCGCTTTCCGGCGAAATCGAGGCGGGGAATGCGGTGCTCTCCGAAGAAGGCGAAGCGCCCTGCGTGCTCCTCTTTTCCGCGACAAAAGACGGCATGGAAGTCGTTCCGGTGGATTCCGACCCTGATGCGCCGCCTGCATATCAAAGCTGCAGACGCTACTGCGGTACGCGCGCATGGTTTGGCGGGGTGTACTCGAAAGTGCCGCAAGGATGCGACCAGGCTTCCATCAAACAGACACAAACCGCCTTCGAGGAATACCGGAAAAAACAACAATTCACCCAGGCCGAGGAGGTACTGAAGCCGCTGTTCCAAGCCTGCGCCGACCGCATGGATTATCACATGGCCCGCACGACGGTAAATAACATCGCCCGGATGCAGACAGTGCAGAAACGCTGGAAGGATTGCCTTGCCACGCTCGAGCCTTACACGAAAGAAGCGGATGAGGAGATCGCCGAGGAACTGTACCCGGTCGAACGGGAGATCTATCTTGAAGCGGCCAAGGAGACGCACGCCATCCAGAGACGCTGCCGGTTTGGAGAAAAAGCGCAGCAATAACGGACAATCCGCTGGAATCCTGTCCGCGCCTTGAGCCAATCGTCATTTCCGGGGACGAAGATCCAGACAATTCATGCGATACGCACCATGGATTGTTTTGCCGCGCGCGCAATGACGGTAGGTTTACCCGGAGGTTTGCCGACGAACGCGAAAAAGCTTCGTCGTTTTGCTTCTGAACATGACGGAATTCTCGTCACTTTTCACCGTGTCCTCTGGCGCATTCCGGTTTGACCGCGATTTGGCGCCATCGTAAACCCAACTCCGGTTTGAAACCCCACCCGTAAGAAGGGTGCGAAGATCGAGACCCTATTCTTACGGTCGGGGTTTCGACCGCAGCCATTGGGGGGGATGCAACCTCCTTCCCAATGACGTTAGACCGGCAGCCCCGAAGGGCTGCCGCTAATATGCCGACATTGCACGCTGTACGCCCAAAAGAACGCGATCAGCAAAATCCTGAAGGAAGTGCGCGACGACCCGTTGTATTGCTGCCGGCAGGGTTCGCGTTTCGTCGATTTCGAAGGCGGCGAGCCGACCCTGCGGCGTGACGGCGAACACGACCTGAACAGTCTGCTGCGCCTGGCGCGGCAAATCGGGTTTTATTCGGTCACGGTGACCACCAACGCCATCCGGCCTTTTCCCGGTATCGAGGCGGATTCCATATGGGTCAGCATGGACGGCGTGGGCGCAAGCCATGGCGCCATTCGCGGCGCGGGTGCCTTCGAGCGGTTGGCGCGGCACATCGAGACTTGAAGCGCGTACAGCGCCGCGATTTCAAGAAGTATTGCTGGATGGCGAACTTCGTGATGGTCGATGACCGCCGCCTTGCCGAATGCAACGGCAGGAGCGAGGGATTGTGCGAACGCCGAACGCGCGATCCAGCGTAAAACCAGCATTCCCCCGCCGTTATTGCATCGCAACAAAAGTTTTGTATTTTGACGTTTTTTCTCTTGACTTGTACCTGTTTGTGTGGAAAATCACGTTTTGTGCGCTGCAACACGCAGTGCTGTCTTATTTTTTTACAGGAGCCAGAGCATGAGTACCGGAACGCTCAATAGCCGCGCCAGCATGAACGCGCACGCGCCACTCAGGGCAATGATCATCAAGCGGGCGCAGGAAAACGTGCGTCTGTCCCACCAGCGCATGCGCGATCGTATTCGCCAATCACGCGCGTAAGCGCTCGTCGCCAAAACATCTGCCCTGCCTGTCTTGCGGCACGCAAGACAGGCAGGTATTGCGTCGGCGGGATGACATTCGTCAGGTCATGCGCCGAACCGCCCATGTTCGCCACTTTCCCGCCGCCTCGCCAACCCCTGCTTTTTCCCACTGCAGAAAAGTACCGATGAATGCAAGCGAAATGGAAGCTGTTTCTTGTGGCCGCGTTTGCTTCCAGCGCGGCTTTCGGGTGTACGGCGTGGTCGACATGGGGTTTTCCCATCGCGACAATAACGTCGAATTTGAGGGGACGGAAGACCTGGGGAATGGATTGAAGGCGCTCTTTACGCTGGAAGCGGGTTTTGCCGCCGACACCGGGGAACGCAAGCAAAACGGCAGGCTTTTTGGACGGCAAGCCTTTGTTGGCCTCTCCGGGAGGTTCGGCACACTCCTTGCCGGGTGCCTGGACATGCCGTTCCATTTTCTGCTTTCCGATCTCGATCCTTTTCATCGTAAAACCAGCTCCGGTTTGAAACCCCGTCCGTAAGAAAGGCGCGAAGGTCGGTACCCCATTCTTACGGCCGGGGTTTCGACCGTAGCCATTCTTGAGGGGAGAGAAACCCCTTCCCAATGACGTTAGGCCGACAGTCCTGAAGGACTGCCGCTAATTCCTGTAGAGGGCGCCCCATGACCGCAACTGGGAAATGTCGCGGCAGGGGCAGCCCTTGTGGTTGCCCTCCCCGCGGCAAGAGCGAGCGGCTACAATGGCCGCTCCTACCGCCATCTGCGAATGAGGAGGGAGAAGGAAAATCAAATATTTCACACCGCAATCCGAGATCATGAACAGGTTCTTACAAGCGCTGGTAGCGGTTGCCGGGCAGGGTCGCTATCCGGCCTTCCAGTTCCAGGTTCAGCAGCAGGGCAAGCAGGGTGTCGGCGGGTAATCCGCTGCGCTGCGCCAAATCGTCGAGGGTGCAGACCTCGTGGCCCAGATGGGTGAGGAGGCGGAATGCCTCCGTCGCGGCGGCGGAATCCTCCGGGGAAGATGGAGTGGATGGCGGCGGCTCCGGCGGTGCCAGATATGCTCCCGTCAGCTCTTCCAGAATGTCCTGCGCGGATTCCACCAGCTTCGCCCCTTGGCGAATGAGGCGATGACAACCCTTGGAAAGCGGAGAATGGATGGAGCCGGGGATGGCAAAAACCTCGCGCCCCTGTTCGCCCGCCAGTCGCGCGGTAATCAGCGAGCCGCTTTCCGTGGCCGCCTCGACTACCAGTACGCCGCGCGCCAAGCCGGAAATGACGCGGTTGCGACGGGGAAAATTGGCGGCGATGGCGGGTGTACCCAGGGGAAATTCGGAAACGATGGCGCCCTGT
The DNA here is from genome assembly GCA_031259605.1 of Zoogloeaceae bacterium. Lineage (GTDB taxonomy): Bacteria > Pseudomonadota > Gammaproteobacteria > Burkholderiales > Rhodocyclaceae > Azovibrio. The sequence continues at coordinate 9,291 of JAIRLE010000126.1, read as the reverse complement.
TCGACGATATGCCGCGCCAATGCCTGGTTGCGCGCCGGATAGATCCGATCTGCGCCAGTGCCGATGACGGCGACGGTGGTCTGCCGCGTCTTGCTTGCCAGCGCGCCGCTGTGCGCGGCGGCGTCTATGCCCAGCGCCAGGCCGCTGATGATGCCAAATCCGGCGTCCGCCAGTGTGCGGGCAAAATCTTCAGCGGTCTTGAGTCCATGCGGCGTGGCGTTGCGGCTGCCGACCACGGCAATGCCGGGGCGCTGGAGCGCCGCCGGATCACCGCGCACATACAGCAGAGTCGGCGGATCGGGAATTTCCAGAAGCTGTGGCGGATAACGCTTGTCCGCCAGGGCAATGAGATGACAATCGGGTTCCGCTGCCCAGGCAAGCGCGGCGGCGATTTTTTCGTCTTGCGCGGCGCTGTGCGCCTTTGTCAATAAGTCGGCCTTGCTGGCGATAACCTGGCGTTGCGCCAGATGTCCGGCGGCAAAGACATGATGCGGCAAACCAAAGGCGGCGAGCAGCTTGCGCTGCGATTCGCCGCCTATGCCAGGAATTAGGGTCAGCCTGAGCCAGTCAGACAGACCCTCCGCATCCGTTTCAGGGTTTCTTGACGACATCCCCGACAACCAGTGGCCGCGCCGCCTCCATGACCAGACCATAGGAAACGCGGTCAAACACGCGGAACACGAAGACCACGCCATTGCGTTTATTCGGCAAGACTATCGTCTGGGCGCGCTGTTGCTTGTCGCGATAGGTCGTGGTTCTCTTGCTGTAGATACCCAGCACGTGTCCCGGTTCCAGCCCCACGTTCTCGCCCAGGTTGATGGCGATGATCGAGAACTTGCTGCCCACGTCTACGCCGCCATAAACCGAAACAATCTGTCCGCCGATCACATCTTCTTCCAGCGCATGCGGCACGTAGGATTTGAGGACGGGTTCTTCGGCGGGCATCAGCAAATCGCCCTGGAGGATTTCTTCCCGCGCCGTCAGTACTTCCAGCGTACTGGCCTCGCCGGGTCCGCCGCGTTCCTTGAGCCGCGCCGTACCCAGATAGACGACTTCGTAACCCAGTACATCGCCCGGCTTGCCTACCGTTGCGATGGCAGGATCAACGGGTTTTTCCGTACCGACGGGCGTAAGCGCGGGAAGCGGCCTGCGCATGTAGGTTTCCACCGGCCCGAGCACATCCTTTTCCGTTTCGCCGAAAAAATTGTCCGGAACGGGATTTTTCAGCGTCGCGCCCAGACGGTAGACATGCCATGTGGGATGATCGTCAGTAATGCCCAGCGCGAAAATTTCATCGCCATGCCCGATGACGATGCGGGAATCATCCATGCCCACCAATTGCGGCGCATCGTCGAGTTCATTGGCACCCACTACCAGAGGGCGGGAAATGAACGGTTCAATGGCGTTGGGTGGAATGGAAGGAATGGCCTTGGTGATTTGCTCGCTGTGCACTTCTGGCGAGAGCTTGGCATTGCCGGAACCTATCGGCTTGCCCAGCCGCAGGCGCGGACGCCCGTCCACATAATCCAGCAGGACGATGTCGCCAGGATAGATCAGGTGCGGATTCTTGATCTGCGCCCGGTTGAGCCGCCAGATTTCCGGCCAGCGCCAAGGCTCGTTCAAAAACCTGCCGGAAATATCCCAGAGGGTGTCTCCCTTGACGACAACATAGCGGTCAGGCGCATTGCTGGCCAGGGTGAGCGGAGGTTCGTCGGCGAATGCGGGCGCAGCGGCCATCGCCACAACCAGAAACAAGGCAGATATAATGCGGAACATGTGATTTTCCTCGTGTGCGTCGGAACTGCCGGACAAAGAGAAACAGCGCTTACTGCCAATTACCGCATCCTTCATGCCGTTTCTGGAAGCTCATGCTGTTCCATTTCTCGAAAGCACTTGAGATTTTGCACGTAATGACTTAATTGAGCAAGCATTTTTATGGCTTTATTTTCCATTTTGCGTTTCCCAGACCCCCGGTTGAGGAAAATTGCCGCGCCCGTTTCACGGATTGACGCCGCTGTTCGCGTCCTGACCGCGGATATGGCCGAGACCATGTATGCCGCGCCGGGCATTGGTCTGGCCGCGACGCAGATCGATGTGCATCGGCAGATCGTGGTCATCGACATTTCCGAGGAGCGCAATCAACTGCGCGTGTTCATCAATCCGCGCATCACCCGCAGGGATGGTCAGCAGGTCTACGAAGAGGGCTGTCTTTCCGTCCCCGGCATCTACGAAAAGGTGGAACGCGCCGCCAGCGTGCGCGTCGAATACCTCGATCTCGACGGCCAGCCGCAATTCCTGGATGCAGACGGCCTGCTTGCCGTCTGCATCCAGCACGAACTCGATCACTTGCAGGGCAAGGTGTTTGTTGATCATCTCTCGCAACTCAAGCAGACGCGCATCCGCGACAAACTCGCCAAACAGGCGCGAAAAAGCGCCCTGTGAAGCTGGTCGCATGAAGTTGGCCCCATGAAACTGGTTTTCGCCGGAACGCCGGAATTCGCCGCCGCCGCGCTCGCCGCCCTGCTCGATGCCGGACATGCCGTCACGCTCGCGCTGACCCAGCCTGACCGTCCGGCGGGACGAGGCATGCGGACACGGCCTTCGCCGGTCAAGGCGCTGGCCTTGCGGCACGGCATCGAAGTCTTGCAGCCGCTTTCCCTGAAAGCAAATCCGGCGGCCTGGGAACGCATCCGCGCCCAACAGGCCGATGCCCTGATCGTCGCCGCCTACGGCCTTATCCTGCCGCAGTCCGTGCTGGAGATGCCGCGCTTCGGTGCCATCAACATCCACGCTTCCCTTCTCCCGCGTTGGCGCGGCGCGGCACCCATTCCGCGCGCCATTTTGGCGGGCGACGCGACAAGCGGCGTCACCCTGATGCAGATGGACGCCGGGCTGGATACCGGCGCGTTGCTGATCAGCGCGGCAACACCCATTTACGCGCGTGATACTGCCGCCAGCCTGCATGACCGGCTTGCCGCACTGGGCGCGCAACTTCTGGTCGCAACGTTGCCCCGTCTGCCGTTGCCCGCCGTGCCGCAAGCCGCAGAGGGCGCAAGCTACGCCGCCAAGATTGACAAGGCCGAGGCCAGGCTGGACTGGCGAAAAAGCGCTGCCGAACTGGATCGCCAAGTTCGCGCGTTCATGCCTTTTCCCGTCGCCTGTGCCTGCCTTGATGGCGACATCCTGAGAATTCATGCCGCTCACCCGACCGCCGCGCCAACCACCGCCCTGGCTGGCACGTTGCTCGCCGTTGGCAAGGAAGGAATTTGCGTCGCCTGCGGCAAAGGCGCGCTGATGCTCACCGAACTGCAAAAACCCGGCGGCAAACGTCTGTCCGCTGCTCAATTCCTGACGGGCTGCGCCGCAATGCGAACAGGAGCACGCCTTGAGTGACGACGCCCGGGAATAAATCTCCCGGATGCCGGAATGGGTGCAGGACGAGTGGCGGCTTACGCTCCCCTTTCGTCATTTTCCGGAGCGAAGTCCCGTGGCAACCCATGCAACGGTTCAGTCCTCCCGGGACGTTGGAGCAAGCATCCGCGCCGCCTGGGTTGCCCTGCAAGGCAATGCCGCTTGCCGTGGAAATTCCGTACAATAAGCCCTCTTCCGCCATTTCTGGCTTCCCATGGACTTCATCCGCATCCGCGGCGCGCGTACGCACAATCTCAAGGATTTGAGCCTCGATCTGCCGCGCGACAGCCTCATCGTCATCACCGGGATTTCCGGTTCCGGCAAGTCTTCGCTTGCCTTCGACACGCTCTATGCCGAGGGGCAGCGGCGGTATGTGGAATCGCTTTCCGCCTATGCGCGCCAATTCCTGCAACTCATGGAAAGGCCGGATGTCGACGCCATCGAGGGCTTGTCGCCCGCCATTTCCATCGAACAGAAGGCGACCAGCCACAATCCGCGTTCCACTGTCGGTACCGTCACCGAAATCCACGATTACCTGCGCCTGTTATTCGCCCGCGCGGGTACGCCGTACTGCCCCGAACACGGCCTGCCGCTGGCCGCGCAGACGGTATCGCAAATGGTCGATCACGCGCTCGCCTTGCCGGAAGGCACACGCATCATGATCCTCGCTCCGGTGGTGGCCAACAGGAAGGGCGAACAGCAGGATCTGTTCGGCGAACTGCGCGCCCAGGGCTTTGCGCGCCTGCGCGTCGATGGCGAAATCCACGAGATCGACGCGCTGCCCAAGCTCGCCAAGACGCGAAAGCACAGCGTGGACGTGGTGGTCGACCGCCTGAAGGTGCGCGAGGACATGCGTCAGCGGCTGGCGGAATCCTTCGAGACGGCGTTGCGCCATGCCGAAGGCCGCGCCATCGCGCTGGAAATGGACACCGGCGAAGAACATCTCTTTTCCGCCCGCTTTGCCTGTCCCGCCTGCAACTACGCCCTGTCGGAAATGGAGCCGCGCCTTTTCTCCTTCAACAATCCTGCCGGCGCCTGTCCCAAGTGCGACGGCCTGGGCGTCATCCAGTTCTTCGATCCCGGACGCATCGTCACCGCGCCGCATCTCTCGCTCGCGGCAGGGGCCATCAAGGGCTGGGATCGCAAGAGCCTCTTCTATTACCACCTCTTGACCTCGCTCTCTTCGCATTACGGTTTTTCCATCAACATGCCGTTTGCCGACCTGCCGCGGGAAATCCAGGAAGTGGTGCTCTACGGCTCCGGGCGCGAGCGCATCGCCTTTGCCTATGTGAGCGAGCGCGGCACACAGTTCATCCGCGAGCATCCGTTCGAGGGCATCGTGCACAACCTGGAGCGGCGCTACCGGGAAACCGATTCCGAAACCCAGCGCGCCGAGCTTTCCCGTTACATCAGCAACCAGCCCTGCCCGGAATGCGGCGGCAGCCGGTTGAGGAAGGAAGCGCGCCATGTGCGCGTGGGCGAGGGGGATGCGGCGAAGACCCTGCATGAGATCAACCGCCTGCCGCTGACCTGCGCGCGGGATTTTTTCGCGCGTCTGGAGCTTTCTGGCCACAAGGCGCGAGTGGCCGAGAAAATCCTGAAGGAAATCGTCGCCCGCCTGAATTTTTTGATCAACGTCGGGCTGGAGTATCTATGCCTCGAACGTTCCGCCGAAACCCTTTCTGGCGGCGAGGCGCAGCGTATCCGGCTGGCGAGCCAGATCGGCGCGGGCCTGACCGGCGTCATGTACGTGTTGGACGAACCTTCAATCGGCCTGCACCAGCGCGATAACGCCAGGCTTCTGGAGACGCTCGCGCAGTTGAAGACGATGGGCAACACGGTGATCGTGGTCGAGCACGACGAGGATGCCATTCGCGCCGCCGACCACGTGGTGGACATCGGCCCCGGTGCGGGCGCACACGGCGGACGCATTGTCGCCGAGGGAAGTCCAGTGGAAATCGCCGCGCACCCGGAATCGCTCACTGGCGCGTATCTTTCCGGCAGACGCCAGATCGCCGTGCCGAAGACGCGCCGGAAAGCGGGCGGACAAACCCTGAAAATCCTGGGCGCGCGCGGCAACAATCTGAAGGACGTGACCCTGGAACTCCCCATTGGGGTACTCACCTGCGTGACCGGCGTTTCCGGTTCGGGGAAATCCACGCTCATCAACGACACCTTGTACGCCGCTGCCGCGCGAGCCATCTATGGTTCCACCCAGGAACCCGCGCCGCACGACGAAATCCGCGGCCTGACGCATTTCGACAAGGTAATCGACGTCGACCAGTCGCCGATTGGTCGTACCCCGCGCTCCAACCCGGCGACCTACACGGGCTTGCTTACACCCATCCGCGAACTCTTCTCCCAGACGCCGGAAGCTCGCGCCCGCGGCTACGCGCCGGGACGTTTTTCCTTCAATGTGAAAGGCGGTCGTTGCGAAGCCTGCCAGGGCGACGGCGTCCTCAAGGTGGAAATGCACTTCCTGCCGGACATCTACGTGCCCTGCGACGTCTGCCACGGCAAGCGCTACAACCGCGAAACCCTGGAGATTCAATACAAGGGCAGGAACATCCACCAGATTCTTTCCATGACGGTGGAAGAAGCCCGCGCCTTCTTCGACCCGGTACCCAACGTCGCCCGCAAACTGCAAACCCTGGTGGACGTGGGTCTTGCCTACATCACCCTGGGACAGAGCGCGACCACCCTCTCCGGCGGCGAAGCGCAACGGGTCAAACTCGCGCTCGAACTCTCCAAACGCGATACCGGCCGCACCCTCTACATCCTCGACGAGCCGACGACGGGACTGCATTTCGCCGACATCGAAATGCTGCTTTCCGTGCTGCACCGGTTGGTGGAACATGGAAATACCGTGGTGGTGATCGAGCATAACCTGGATGTCATCAAGACCGCCGATTGGGTAATTGATCTGGGGCCGGAGGGCGGCGACGGTGGAGGGAAAATCATCGCCACGGGAACGCCGGAGGAGGTGGCGAAGATGAAGGGGAGTTATACGGGGAAGTTCTTGCGGGAAATGTTGGGGGAGGCGTGAAATTGATCTTGTAAAATAGGATGAATTGAGGCATAATGTCAAAAAAATTCCCAGCGAGGTTTTATCATGAATGAGCTTCGGATTACAGAATTTTCACGCCTTCGGCAACAGGCGGGGCTCCTGCTAGGTGATCTGGAAAATTTGCTTGGATATTCCAAGAGAACATTGTTGCGTTATGAAAACGGAGCGTCATTACCAAAGCCGGTTGTCATCAATGCGTTGCGCCACGAGGTTGACAAAAAGAATCTGTCCGGTACCGAAAGGCGGTTCCGTTTTGTTGATCTTTTTGCCGGAATTGGTGGGTTAAGGCGCGGTTTTGATGCAATTGGCGGGCAATGTGTCTTCACGAGTGAATGGAATCCTTACGCACAGAAAACCTATTTGGCCAATTATCATGATGGTGATGAACATATTATGGCCGGAGATATTACAAATATCCCGCTTGATGATATACCAGAGCACGATGTTTTACTGGCAGGTTTTCCTTGTCAGCCTTTCAGCATTGCTGGTGTATCCAAAAAAAATTCGCTTGGTCGCAAGCATGGTTTTGCCTGCGAAGCACAAGGGACATTATTTTTCAATGTGGCCGAAATTATCCAGCATTGCCGACCCCGTGCCTTTCTGCTTGAAAATGTCAAAAATCTCGTCAACCATGACAAGGGAAACACCTTCCGTATTATAAAAAACACACTGGAAAACGATCTTGAATATAAGATTCATTTCAAGGTATTTGATGCGAAGTCTTTCGTTCCGCAACACAGGGAACGGATCATTATTGCAGGATTTCGGGATGAAAACGAATTCTCGTTTAACGATATGGTTTTGCCTGACCCCCCTAAAGGCCCAAAATTAAAAACTATCCTTCACCCAGAAAATGGTCAGGAAAAACCGGAAGGACATTTCACAAATGGAGAGATGGCAATTGTCTCCGATAGATATACTTTGACGGATCATCTCTGGGGTTATCTGCAAGAATACGCAAAGAAACATCGCGCCGCGGGAAATGGATTTGGGTTTGGATTATGCGGCCCGGATGATGTGGCACGAACGCTTTCTGCCCGTTATTACAAGGACGGTTCCGAAATACTTATCGAGCAACCAAGAAAGAATCCACGTCGGCTAACGCCACGTGAATGCGCACGCCTGATGGGATTTGATAAACCGGGAGAGTCCCGTTTTAAAATTCCTGTTTCAGATACACAGGCATACAAGCAATTTGGCAATGCTGTTGTTGTTCCCTTGATAGAAACAGTTGCTCGGCATATGGCTCCCTATATTCTGAGTGACGATGCAGATATGCCATTCGCACAAATGAGGCTTCCAATCTATGCCTGATATTTTCTCGCCAGAAACCAGAAGCAGAATGATGTCCGGCATAAGAAGCAAGAATACATCCCCGGAGCTTTTTCTGCGTTACGCCCTGCATCGAATGGGATTCCGCTATCGCCTTCATGTCAATAGTTTGCCAGGAAAGCCGGATATGGTATTCCCAATACGCCGCGCTGTTATTTTTGTGCACGGGTGTTTTTGGCATGGGCACAACTGTCATTTGTTCAAATGGCCAAGTTCCCATGCTGATTTTTGGCGTAAAAAAATTGAGTCCAACAGAAAACATGACATCATGATTTCTGCTGAACTTAACAGGGCTGGATGGCGCGTACTGACTGTGTGGGAATGTGCTGTCAAGGGAAAATACCGGCTAGCCAAAGGCCGGGTTCTGGATATGGCAGCTAACTGGCTATCAGAAGGGCAGGATAACATGGATTTAACAGGAGTGGATAGTGTCTACATTAACTGACTTGAGCGATTGGCTGGATGAACAGACTCAGCCAAGTGTTGTGTGGTACCTGAAGCGACTTTCTAGCAATGATACTCTGGCAACAGCACATCAGTCCGGGCCATACATACCAAAGGAATTACTTTTTAGAGTATTCCCATCCATGAATCGACCCAAGGACAAAAACCCGGAGTGTTTCTTTGAGTTATGTATTGATTCTCACGCAGATATCCGGAACGTACGTGCTGTCTGGTACAATAATAAATTGCACGATGGAACAAGAGACGAGACTAGGCTTACCAGATTTGGTGGAAGTAGTTCTCCATTTCTTGACCCGGAAAATATCGGGGCGCTTGTAGTATTTGCATTTCGTCAGGTAGACAGCGGCGTTTCGACTTGTCGTGCGTGGGTTTGTGAGCATGGCACAGAAGAAGACCTCGTGGAGGATAGAGTCGGTCCTGTTGATCCTGGAAAATGGAAAGTATGGGATATATCAAAAGGAATGCAAGATGTAATTTCTGTTTCCCAACGGATTTCCCCTTGTTGGTTGGCAGCACATGAAATTCCGGAAGATTGGTTTGAGAAGTTCCCGAATTCCGCTGAAATCGTCAGAAAAACAGTAGAATTTTGTAGTGATCGCGGCGAATCAGCAGACCTCCGATTAATGCGCAGAAGGGAGTGCGAATTTGATATTTTTCGGAGTGTTGAGCAAGCAGTAGAGTGGCCGATAATTCAGAAAGGATTTACTACACTCGATGAATTCATTGATCGCGCCCAAAGAATTCTCCAGCGTCGTAAATCACGTTCAGGGCGTTCTCTTGAGTTGCATGCTCTGGAAATTTTTATTGAGGAGAATTTGTGCGAAGGGCGCGATTTTTCTTACCAAGCGGAATCAGAGCAGAACAAAAGACCAGATTTTATTTTTCCTTCCGAAAAGGCTTACAAAGATATGTCGTTTCCGGAAGAATGTTTGCGGATGCTGGCCGTGAAAACCACATGTAGGGATAGATGGCGGCAAGTTATAAATGAGGCAGAACGTATCAAGCGCAAACATTTG
>JAIRLE010000114.1 GCA_031259605.1 Zoogloeaceae bacterium | reverse complement strand
CCCCCCTCTCCCGGCCTTCGGCCACCCTCTCCCCCCTGCGGGGGGCGAGGGGAATCCATCGCAAGAACTCGTCATTGCGAGGCGCGAATCGACGCGGCAATCCAGCTCGTTCTATCCGGCGCGCAGCGCCGCTGATTTCCCGGCGGCGGGGAAGGGACGGGCGTCCCTCTTCCTCCCCTTTTCAATCAGCGGCGCTTCACGGGTTATTTCAGCGGCCCTTGAGCTGCTGCCAGGATTCGCGGCCCTGGCCGGTGGGGTCGCCTTTGATGGAAATTCCATCATTGCTATTGCCCTGGAGTTCGATGATATTGTCTCCATCGACTCCCAATCCTCCATCCGATGGAGAGCTTCCTCCAGACGCGGTGTTGTCGAACTTGCTGCCACCGACGGCCTGTCCTGCCGATTTGTCGTTATCGTTGAATATCCTGTCTCCGGTCAGGTCGAACACGCTGCTGTCCGGTTGTCCGCCGTCGAGGTCGACCTGCATGACCCACGTGTATGCGCCGCCGGTCTCGCAGCTTTGTTCCGCCGAGGGGAGGCGGGGAACAAGCGTAGTGAACAGAACCCGGTCGGAAAACAATATCGGCGGCTGGATGACGCGCTCGCCTTCCGCGACATTGTCGACGATCAGGTCAATGTAGAAACCGTATTCGTTCGTGTAATCCACGGAGTTTTTCGACAGATAGCGCAAATCTTCGGCGGCATGATTGCCAACGGCCGCCGTGGCCTGATGAATCGTCTGTTCTACCAGATTGCCGCGGTCCAGATTGTGCGTACCGTTGTCCATCACGCCATAAAAAGTCTGCACGCGCTTGTCCGTGAGATCATCGTGTTCACTATCATCGTCCGATTTCTCGAAAAACTTGCCCGTGCCGAAAAAGACCAATACTTCGCCATTGGCGCCCCGGGGGTGCAGCATCGCATCCGGGCTGGCATAAATGGGTTGTCTGTCGCCGCCCCTGACCGCCTTGAACAGCGGGGTCGTGACCGTGCCCGGCCAATTGCCCGGAGTGGCGGCGCTCAAATCTATTTTCCACAGATTGCCGAGCATGTCCCCGGCGTATACCGTGTCCACGCTGCCGTCGCGGTCTTTATCCGCGGCCAGTGGCGTGGAAAGGCCATTGGGCTTGTCGCCATCCGCTGCATTGTCGAGCGTAATATCCGCGAGCCGCGCGCCGGTTTTCAGATCGGCGATATAGAGGTGCGCCTTGTTGTCGGCGGCGTTATAGCCATTGCCGAAGATCGCCACCCAATGACCGCTTTGCATGCGCACGATCGAGGCTCGCCCAAAAGTCGCGCCGAGATTGGCAAAATCATTCACGTCGGGGCCGGCTTCCCACAGTATTCCGGGATTGGCGGGATTTTCCACATCCAGGGCAAAATAGCCTTTACCGCCCGCGCCGGTCGAACCTACCAGCACAGTACGCCAATCAGGATTGCTCGCGGCGCCGAGGTTGGCATCGGAGGCGTTGGGAGAACCGTCTACAAAGAAACGATGCACGTAATTCGGCTTGAACAATTCCGGCAGATTGCCGAATACGGCCTTCGGAATATAGGCGAATAGTTCTTCTCCGTTCCCGGAAGTCGTGCGGTGCGCCGCTGTCGCGGCTTTGAACGCATGCAGCATGCCATCGTTGGAACCCACATAGATCATGGCGGGCCGGGTGCGGGTTTTGAGCTTGTCGTCATAGGCGGCGCGCTCCGCGCTGCCGAGACTGCGCCATGAACCGCAGCCTTTGTCTTCGTTCTCCACGTACAGCGGCCTGGAATTGATGATATCGCCCAGGATGTTGCCATTGTCACGATGGAAATTGGCGCGCAACCTGCTCCATTGGGCCGCGTTTACCGTTGGCGGCCAATTGGGGACGGACGGCACATCGGAATCGGTCAACACGGGCGTGCAGGCGGCGGTTGTATTGCCGCGGCCGCAAAGGTAGATTTTGCGATCTGTCGCCGGAATGCTGGCGTGCCAGGTCGCGGAGCTTGCTCTCTTGCCCGGCGCGTCGCAGCCCGGGATGACGCCGACTTCCGACTGCAAGCACAGTGGATAGCCGCTCAGTCTGCCCGTCCAGTCTGTCTGATAGGTCGCTTCGTAGAGGAAACTGCTCGAACGCAATTCGCCGCTGGCTGCGGTTACTGGCGCGATCGGGGTTGTGCCCTTTATCTGATCGAGGAAGGTTTTCATGGAGGAGGTGAAATCCTCCGGGTTCTTCGCCGAAGCAAAGCCGCCATGTCCGTTGACCGCGGCGTGGAGCAAATCGTCGATCTGGTTCGCGGTATCGGAAGCGGCGACCCAGCCGGGGTTTGGCGCCCGGGCGGTATTTATGTTCAGTTCCGTGGCGCGCGCTTCCCAGACATCGTTTTCATTCACATGTTCCGGCGCGACTCCCAAGCCTATGGTATAGGTCGTCATGTGCTGCCAGAAAGCCGGATCGCCCGATGTCGGTATGACTTTGTTGGCGACGGACGGCAACAGATCGTTTATCCAGTAATACATGGCGACATCCGCCAATGTATTGGACGTAGTGTCCCTGAAAGGTTTTTTGCTCCATTTGTATGTCTGGCCATTCGCGTCCTGGGGCGTGGTATACGTATCGGCGAGGCCGTCGACGTTTCCTGTCGCAATGAGCGCTCCCCCGACGTTCCAGTAGCCGTCCGTCATCAATATGGTAAAACTCCTCCGGCACTCGGCGCCACTCATCCCGCTCGATGAGGATGCGGGGTCATTCCGCCAGGGTTCCAGTTTCGTGGCGTAATATTGCCCCGCGTCATCCAGCGCCTTCCGCAATGGCGTGCCGCCGCCCGGCCAAGTATTATTATCGTACAACCATTTGAAAAATCGTTGCTTGCGCGCTTGGTCGAAAGGCCGGACTCCTTCTACGACAGCGTTAGTGGAAGTGTTATTGGAAGTATTGAGTCTTCCCCATCCAAGACGGAATTCATCGCCCACTTCGTTGAAAGCCCTGGCGACGCCCGCCCTGGCGACATAATTGCGCGTCCGGTAATAAGAATACCAATTGGCGAAATTTTGTTTTTGTTCATCGGGAACGAACTTGAGGGTGCAACTATTCTGGGTCTTCAGACTGTCGTTATTGCACTGATAGTAATGCGCCTTGCCGCCAGCGTCCCCTTGATATGGCAGGTATTCGCCCATTACAGCGTAGCCGGTATTGCGCTTGGCGACGTGGTAAGTCGCCCTGTAATTCGTGTCGAGGTTGATTTGCCGCGGGACGGTGTCGTTACCCCTGCTGGTAACCGCCGTGACATAGTTTCCCGACAAATTCCTTCCGTCGATATCATAACCATCGAACCAGGCTTTGTTGAAATCCGCGTTGCCGAGCGTGCCATCGGTTATGGGGACGCCATTCGCTCCGATGATGGCGACGCCCGGAGGCGCCGGCGGGGGAGGATAGGATACGGCGGGGTCATAATATATCTTATTGACCTGGGGCGATCTGAGCCGTATGGATTGAGCCTCGGTCAGGACTGGACGGCCACTGCTGCAAGCAGTGGAACTGACGCCCGAGCAAATGAACCCGTCCGCGGCGGCGAAGGATGACGGACTTCCCGGCATTCTTTCCAGATCCGGCATGAACGAGCAATACATCGACCCGGAGTTATCGTGAATGTATAACAGATTGGGGGCGACGCCCTTGCCCGATGTTATCGGCTCCTGGGCGAGGCTGAACGCATCCGCCGCCAGGGCGGCGCCGCTGCCCGCCGACAAAGCCGCCGCCATGGCATAGACCAGGGGGCGGATGCGCGAAGGAAAGCTCGGGAAGTATTGCCGGATCGTGGTTTTCATGATTTTTCCCTGGAAATGAAATGGTCAACGGGTATATGTGGTCTGGAGGACGACGTCACTGACGGGAATGTCCGCATCCATCTGTATTCCCCAGCCTATTGCGGTGATTTTGTAAATAGCGCCGCCTCCCGGAGGGCTGCCGCCGCCGCTGCCGGAGGCGGCGATAGTCACTCCGGCAGTGTCACTGCCGCCAGGAATGGAGCCTTGCTTTTCGATGATGAATCGCGGATTCCGGGGGTCGCCGCTGCCATATAAAGGATATACCGTGGCGCAAGGGGCGAGTGTGGTGCCACAGATGGGAATGTGGTCTTTCCAGTAAGAGAATCCCTGTGCCAGATCGACAATATCCGGCGCGGAAAGCGAGGCGCTTTCGCGTTTGTAGAAGCGTGCGATATCCGTGGCGGCGGCGGCCTTGATGGTTGCCTCGCCGGCCCTGAGCGCCGTTTCGGCCGCCTGGAAAGCATTATTGTAATCAACGGAAGCGCCCGCCAGCCGCTCTTGCAGCGTGATTGTCCTTATTGCGGCCACGCCCAGCATCATGACCATGATCAACAGGATCAGGCCCATGACCAGAACCACGCCTTTTTCGCGACGCGCGCGCATTGGAATTCCGGTTTTGCGATAGTACGTTTCTCGATGCATTTTTCACTCCCCTTTATCGTAGTTTGTTGCGTAACGTGACAGAAGTGCTGGATAGCCTGCGCAAACGGCGGTCAGCGGCGGATGTCCACCTATATGAGTCACAGAGATTGAACGATGCCATGCCTGGCTGATCCAGGACAGGCAATGAGGATGCCAACACGAGATCAATATGGACGGAAAGTGTCTGTGTGAAATTGCTTGTCCCGAAATCGAGCCTGTCCACCACGTTATTGCCATCCGAATCTATTCCAAGGCACACACGGAAGGACTCCACGTTATCGGCCAGTAATTGCCCGTTGCGCCATAATTTCCTGGCGTCGGGGTCGAAACTGTAGCCGATGCCGTTTTCTCCGTTCGCTCCGCCCCAGTTGTACCACGTCACTATGGTGTAATGATCGTGCTCGACCCCCGTGGCGCCGTGGACAGTAATGTTTCCCGTGCCGGGATCGACGGTTGCACGGGCAAATTCCGCCGCGTTCGTGCAATCGTCGATCAATACGAAGGACACGGCATTGACCACGGCATTGCTGGAAGGATCGACATGTCTTTCGGTAATCATCGCGGGCGACGACGGAGTGGCGGCGAGCGCCGGATTTTCCGAGCCTTGGGGCAAGGCCGCGGCCAGCCTGAAATTCCCGCCTTCGACAGGCGCGAAAACATTGAGGGCCGTTGTATGCTCGCCGCTTTCCGCCGCGCGGACGCCATCTCGCAGCCTGTCCTGCAAATCGGTCACCGCGAATCCTGTCGGCGGTATCGTGAGAATCTCGTTTTTCCGCACACATCCCCTGAAGCCCGCCAGGCGCAAATCCGCATTCAACAGATTCGTGATATAGCGCCCGCGATCCTGGAGGCGCGATTCCTGGACATTGAAATTCCATGACTCCTTGTTGGCGATATAGGCATAGCCCACCACGCTCGATACGAACAGACCGATAGCCGATGCCACCAGAAACTCGATGATGGTCGTGCCGCCTTCGTTCGCGCGCGGGGAAACCGGTTTTTTGCCTGATATGATCTTTCTCATGGCCGGAAACCATCCATTCGTTTCGATGACTCTTATCCTTACCCTCACCATAACCTTCCCGCGCTCCAGACGATCTGGTCTACTGGATCGAGAGGGGCGTCGCCTATTCCCAAACGACTGTCCCGCCCCCGGTCCCATGCGATGCAAACGACGAATACATCGGCGGGGTTCAATGCCGCTCCGGTCGGGATATGGCCGGCGGTTTCGGCGCGGCAATCTGGGGGAATATTTGCATTGCTTCTGCGATAAACCTTCACCGTTGCGTTTGGTAACGAGCCAAACGTTCCCGCGTCCGTTTCGCCCCTGATCTGATTCAGGAAGATCCCGATGTCGTTATCGACATTGGAGGGAAGACCTGTACAGGAAGATGTTCCGAAGACGCCGCAAGCATAATGATGAGCGTCCTCCCCGCCACTCCTGATCTTGTCGAGTATCGCGTAAGCGTATTGCGACGCCACGGAACGCGCTCCGGCGGACTGGCTCATCTTGAGCGACGAAATCTGCAAGCCCGCCAGTCCCAGCAACCCCAGGGACAGGATCACGAGGGTGACCAGCACCTCGATCATGGTGAAACCCTCTCGCTGGATGCAATTTTTCCTGGCGCGCATGGAAACTCTCCTGATTCTGTATGGATATATGCGGTCGAATGATTGGAGATCATGAACATGGGCCTGTGACTGAATCCACTTCCAGCAATTGCGTGATCGTCAGGGTTCTGCGCATGCCTTCCGCGCCCGCGGTACAGCCGGCGGCCTGGAAGGCAATGGATGTCCACGCGCTGTCGGAGACGCCCTGCCGGTTGATGCTCAACTGGACCGCCGGGAATGGCGGCTCCGCCGGAGGGGATGCCACCTGCTTCAATGCCTCATGCTGGAGCAATGTCGTGTTGACGGAGTCGCCGCATGTGGGAAGAGCGCCGCCCGGCGGCCCGGCTTCAATCGTCCATCCGTCCTGCAATCCCGTGGCCGCGGGGCATACCGCCACCCCGCGCCCGCGCCGGATCGCCTCGCCGCGCGCATATGTAATGGAGATGGCGACGTCGATGGCGGCGCTGGCGACCCGGTTCCTTTGTATCAGCGCGCCAAAGCCGGGAACCGCCATGGTTGTCAGGATTGCAATGATGACGAGGGTTATCAGCAGTTCATACAGTGTGAAACCGCAGTGATTGCTCATGTCCATGCTTTTATCTTCCGTGCAATTTATCCGGGATACCGGAAAGCAGGGGGCGCTGCTGCGCGGCAAATTATTTATCAATGCAATTGTTGCTTAATGCAACTATTTGTTTCAAGGATAGTAGATGCATACGACGAACTGGAGGGCGGCTTCGACGGAAGGGCGGGCGGGCGCGATGATCGGCATGAAAAGACGGCAGGCCCCGGATGCGGGGCTTTCGCGCCCGAAAGTCATGTCAAATCGGCGTCGCTGCGCTCCGCATGAAACGAACTGGATTGCCACGTCGCTGCGCTCCTCGCAATGACGAGGGCGGGGGAGGCTTTCGCGATGGTGGGGGGGCGTAATGGCGAGATCTTCCGATGGACTCCCCCCCGTCCGATGGATTCCTTCCCTCCCCCGCTTGCGGGGGAGGGTGCCCCGTCAGGGGCGGGAGAGGGTGTCCTTCCATACGGAGCGAAGCGACGCTGATTTTCTGGCGGTGGGGCACGGACAGGCGTCCCGTTGGAAGAACTCGTCATTGCGAGGAGCGCATCGACGTGGCAATCCAGTTCCTTCCATCCGGCGCGCAGCGCCGCCGA
>JAIRLE010000058.1 GCA_031259605.1 Zoogloeaceae bacterium | reverse complement strand
ACAGACTTTCTCTTGTCCGGCCAGGTGAACTGGTAGCGTTCCTCCCTGCCCTCGACGACGTGGGCGTTGATTTCCTGCGCCAGCGCGTCCTTGTCGATGGCGCGGACGACCGCGCCGTTTTCGTCAACCGTTTCGCTCACGGCATTCGGAAACAGGGCGGCCAGGGCGGCGAAGTTTGCGTCCGCAAGGGACTGCGTTCTCATTGCGAGTTTTTCGGGATTCGTCATTGATTGTTCCTCCTGATGCCGTTTTTGAGCCGCTGTATTTTATCAGCGTATTTTCCGGGGTGAATCGCCCCCTCATCCGCCCTCCGGGCGCCTTCTCCCCTCTGGGAGGAGAAGGAAAAGCAAGCGCTTCCCGCGGCAATCCGGGATCACGAACCGGCTTCAGGCCGGAAGCAGGCGCTTGCCGGGCGGGATGTCGAAGGCGTTGCGGCGAAGGCGTGTATCGCTCACAAGGGAGGCCAGGGCGCAGAGCAGGGCGGCGGCGTAGGGCAGCGTTTCGAGGGCGAGAACGGCGATCCAGGCGCGGGCGGCAGGCTCAATCAGGCCGACGCGCGCGATCAGGGCGCCGATGGAGAGCAGCAGGGCGGCGAGCAATCCCGTTTCCTCGCGGATGGAGGCGAAGAAGGCGAGGCCGCCTTTTTGTTTCCAGGCTTTGGGCGTAATCACGAATTCGCCCTTGCTTTTGATGAGTCCAGCGAAAATGCCGCGCGCAATGGTGTGCGCGATACCGGTGGAAAGGATGGACGCGCCAAGGATGTCGCGCCACGAACAGCGCATGGCGCGACGGTAGAGAATGGGGCCAAGCGCGGCCTTGCAGGCCATGAAGCCCAGCATGGGCACGACCAGCAGCGTTACGGGCAGGCCGAAGAATTTGGGCGCGACGAGCATCAGGAAGGTCCAGAAGAGTGAGGCGAAGACAAACAGGAGTTGCAACGCGTCGCCAAACCAGGAAAACCAGCCGGTGAGAAAATGGTAGCGTTGCGCCAGCGTAAGCTTGCCGGGGAAGACCAGGCCGGAAAAATGCGCCTTCAAAATCTGCATGGCGCCGAAAGCCCAGCGAAAACGTTGCGTCTTCAGGGCGGAAAAGTTGGCGGGCGTCAGGCCGCGTCCGTAAACATGATCGACGTAGCGGGTGTCGCAGCCCTGGCGCAAAAGGCGCAGGCCGAGTTCGGTATCTTCGCAGATGCACCATTCCGACCATCCGCCCAGCGCGACGAGCGGCGCTCTGCGGATCAGGGTCATGGTGCCGTGCTGGATCAGGGCGTTGCGTTCGTTGCGGTGGTGCATCCCGATGCGGAAAAAACCGTCGAACTCGTAGTTGCACATGCGCCGGAAAATCCGTCCCTGCCAATCGCGGTGCGCCTGCGGCGCTTGCACCACGGCAACATCGGGCGCTTCGGCAAAATGCGGGACAAGATGAGAAAGCCAGTCCGGATCGACCACATAATCCGCATCGACCACACCGACGATTTCCGCTCTTTTGTCCGTCTCTTTCAGGGCAAAATTCAGCGCCCCGGCCTTGAAGCCCGGCCAGGGTTTCAGGTGATAAAAGCGGAAATTCGCCCCCATGCCCGCCATGTGCCGCTCAACTGGCTTCCACCGCGCCTCGTCGGCGGTATTGTTGTCGATGACCAGCACTTCAAAGTTGCGATAACGCATCCGCGCCAGGCTTTCCACGGTCTCGATCACCATTTCCGGCGGCTCGTTGCAACAGGCCAGATGGATGGAAACAAAGGGTTCCTGTTCCGGCGCCAAGGCGGGCAGGGGCGCAAAACGGCGTTTCCACTGGCGTTTGAAGAACATTTCGCCAAACTCGTAGCCGTGGGTGAGCAGCACCGCGATGGTGATCAGGGTCGCGCCAATAAGCAGCGCCAGGGCAATGAGGTCGCGCTGGCTGAGGTAATAGCCTTCATTGGGAATATTGACGCCCAGCACCACTGCCGCGACGCAGGCCTGCACCAGCGCCGCCAGCCACAATCGTCCCGTGAAGCGCCAGTTGCCCAGGAAAAAGGCGATGAGAAACATCGGGAAAAATGCGCAACAAAAGGCCATCCAGGCTTTTCCCCGCCAATGGACATCGGGCGGCAACGCGCCTTCCAGGGGAAATTTCGCCTGGCGATCCGCGTCGAAAAAGCCCCAATACGCGCCGTCCGCTCCTTGCAATTCCATTTTCCAGGGCTGATCCATGGCCTCCATGATGAAATAATCGATCTTTGCCGCGCGTTCGTCCGTGAGAAAACTGCGGATGAACTGCGCCTGATTGGGCGGCGAAGGCACGGAGGAACCATAGATTTCGCCGTGGCTGGGCCAGCCGATTTCGCCAATGACAATCTTTTTTCCGGGATAGGCTTCACGCAGTTCGTCATAACGCCGCATGACGTAATCCAGCGCGTCTTCCACTGCCAGTCCTTCGTGGTAGGGCAGAAGATGCACGGTGATGAAGTCCACCTGCTTGACCAGTTGCGGGTTTTGCAGCCAGATTTTCCACGGTTCGGCGGTGGTGACGGGTTTTCTCGTGGCTTTCCTGACTTGCCGGATCCGGGCGATCAATTCGTCCGTCGTCATGTTTTTGCGTTCCAGCGTCTCGTTGCCGACAATGCTTGCCCGCACATGTGTGTAGCGGCGCGCCAGCTCGATGCCGGCGGCGACTTCGCGCGCGTTTTTTTCCATATCGCTATCGAGCCAGATGCCGTTGGCAATCTTGATGTTGCGAAACCCGGCCAGTGGCACGATGTCGGCATTTTCCAGGCTGCTGTAGGTGCGCAGGCGGCGGGTGTGGCGCGCCAGCAGATCGAGATCGCCCGTCAGTTCGTCCGCGTCCGGGTAATTTCCGGCAAAGGGACTCTGCTTGCGCTGGAAACCGCTATAGGCAAAACCCTTGATGGGAACATCGGCGTCTACGACATCCAGATGCCTGTTCGCCCATTCCCAGATCGCATATTGGGCGGAAGCGACAAAGGTGGCGATGACCAGGGCGGAGAGAAACGCGCAGAAAAAGCGGGGAAAACGCGGCATGGCGGACGTTCGCGGAGAAAAACCCTCCATATTGTAGTACGAACCGGCAAGATGACGGCATCCCTGGGTGCCGCGAGTGTGATTGAACGTGGAAAATACGTGACGGTTTCCCCACTCCGCTCCTGCCGCGCCCGGGTGCCGCGAAGGCGCGTCACGGCATATTGATTTACAATTTCCCCCTTTCGGGATGGACGGAAAAACTGGCCTGAGCAAAAATTGGCGACAGCCCTTCAGGGCTGTCGGTCCAACTCCATTGAAAAGGGGGTTCTCTCCCCTCGAGAATGGCTGCGGTCGAAACCCCGGCCGCAAGAATGGGGTCCCGACCTTCGCGCCTTTCTTGCGGGCGGGGTTTCAAACCGGAGCTGGTTTTACGATGAACGCTTTGCGCGAAAGGATGGGCTGTGATGCGGCATGATGTCACCGAGCGCGCGGGCGTTTTGCTGGCGTTGTTCGCGGCGCTGGGGTTTTCCCTCAAGGCCGTTTTCGTCAAACTGGCCTATGTCTGGCCGGTTGGCGCGGTAACGTTGATCGCGCTGCGCATGCTGTTCTCGCTCCCCGTCTTTGCCTGGGTGAGCTGGAAATCGGGGCGGGCAGCCCCGACCCTCTCCGGGCGGGACAAATGGATGCTCGCGCTCCTGGGCCTGCTGGGCTACTACGGTTCCACCCTTCTGGATTTCATCGGCCTGCAATACATTTCCGCCGGGCTGGAACGCCTGATTCTATATACCTATCCCACCTTCACCGTTCTGATTGCGGTCATCGTCTTCAAAAAAAGCCTCTCCGGGCGGGAAATGCTTTCCATCCTGCTTTCCTACGCGGGCATTGCCTTTGCCTTTGCCCACGATCTGAACATGAGCGGACCGATCTCCGCCACATGGATGGGGGCGGGTCTCGTGCTCGCCTCCAGCCTTTGCTACGCGGTGTACTTGACGGGCAGCGCCCCAATGATTGCCCGTCTGGGCAGCGCCCGTTTCACGGCCTTGTGCATGCTGGTTTCCACTCTGGGCGTCCTGCTGCATTTTGCCGTCAGCCAGCCGTTGTCGGCGTTGATTCTGCCTTGGCAGGTTTATGCCTTGGGCGTTGCCATGGCGGTTTTTTCCACGGTGTTGCCGGTATTCATGCTTTCCGTCGCCATACGCCGCATCGGCGCTTCCCGCACCGTGCTGATTGGCGCAATCGGCCCGCTGGGGACGATTTTTTTCGGCTGGTGGTGGCTGGACGAAGCCCTCTCCCTGCACCAGATGATCGGCGCGGCATTGGTGCTGGCAGGCGTATTGCTGGTGAGCCTCAAGGCGCGGAAGATGGAAGGCCAGGAATAGCGGGGCGCAAAGCCCCGCAGCGCGCGAAATTGCATGCTTGCAGTTTCCCGCGATCGGCCGGCTTGTCCCGCTCCCGATACCGCCCCATTTCTTCGGCTCCCGTCCGGCCTCGTTCGCAAACTTCGGCCATTCCAGAAAATGAGGAATCCTGTCGGCAATCCCGGACGCCAGCAAAAATTGGCGACAGCCCTTCAGGGCTGTCGGTACAACTCCATTGGGAAGGGGTTTCTCTCCCCTCGAGAATGGCTACGGTCGAAACCCCGGCCTCGACCGGGGTCTCGACCTTCGCGCCTTTCTTACGGGCGGGGTTTCAAACCGGAGTTGGTTTTACGGTGAATCAAAGGAGGATTCATGACGGCGATTCCCGGTTCCTGCCCGTATGAGAAGTCGGGAGTGACAGGGAAGTAGCCGCAACTCCGGG
>JAIRLE010000104.1 GCA_031259605.1 Zoogloeaceae bacterium | reverse complement strand
CAGACCTGAAGGGCTGTCGCTAATTTCTTGCTCGTCTCCAGGGGCTTCCCTCGCCCGCTTCGCGGGAGAGGGGAAAAACGAGCATTCATGCGATTGCCCTGCCGGATTGACCCGGCGGTGTCCGGGATGGAAAATAGCGCCCTCGGGTTGAGTGGGCAACGGGCCACGGACGGTTTCATGGACGAATCATTGTAAATGTCGCGGATACAGCAAACATTTGGAAAACTGGAGGAAGACGGTCGCAAGGCTCTGATTCCCTTCATCACGGCGGGGTTTCCGCGCCTGGAATTGACCGTTCCCCTGATGCATGTCCTGGCAAGGGCTGGGGCGGACATCATCGAGCTGGGCGTTCCTTTTTCCGACCCGATGGCCGATGGCCCCACCATCCAGCGCGCTTCCGAAAAGGCGCTGGCAAACGGCATGAACCTGAAAAAAGTACTGGCGCAGGTCGCGGAATTCCGTGCAAGAGACGCCCGGACGCCGGTGGTGCTCATGGGCTACGCCAACCCCATCGAGGTTTTCGGGGCGGAATCCTTCGCGCAAGCCGCCGGGGCGGCGGGCGTGGATGGTGTGCTGGTGGTGGATAGGCCGCCGGAGGAATCCGCCGATTTCGTCCGCGCCCTGCGCCAGCACGGGCTGGATCCGATCTTTCTGCTCGCGCCCACATCGACGCCGGAGCGTTACCGGGAAGTCGCGCGTCTGGCCAGCGGCTACGTCTATTATGTTTCCCTGAAAGGCGTGACGGGTTCTGGTCGGCTGAACGTGGAGGAAGTGGCAAAACGCCTGCCCGCCATCCGCGCCGCCGTGGGTCTGCCGGTCGGCGTGGGGTTCGGCATTCGGGACGCGGCGACGGCGGCGAGGATGGCCGAAATCGCCGATGCCGTGGTGGTCGGCAGCCGCATCATCGAGGAACTGGAAGGCGCGCCGGAAGGCGAGGAACTGGCGCGGGTCGCTGCCCTGACGAACGAGTTGCGCCAGGGGGTTCAGGGGGCGGGAATCAGGAATCAGGAATCAGGAGGCGAAGGCCAGGCATGATGAAGAAGATACTGTTTGTCGCCGCCGCCGTTCCTTTGATCTTCGTGCAGGCTTGTTTCATTGTCGCCATGCGCGGTGCCCTGTTCAACCATCGTGCGGCTTGACGCGCCCGTTGGCTGATTGTTCCGTTCGCGTGAAAATTTCCCCGCAATTCAACCTGGAAACCTCGATATGAGCTGGCTCAATACACTCCTGCCCCCCAAAATCAATCGCGATCAGAGCGGAACGCGGCGCAACACCCTGCCCGAAGGCTTGTGGAGCAAGTGTCCGGCCTGCGAGGCCGTGCTCTACGCCACCGATCTGGAAGCCAATCTCCAGGTGTGTCCCAAGTGTGGTCACCATCTGCGCCTGAAGGCGCGGCAGCGCCTGGAGATGTTGCTGGACAAGGAAGGTCGTCGGGAAATCGGCGCGGAGGTCGTGTCGGCCGACAGTCTGAAATTCAAGGATAGCAAGACCTACCCGGCGCGCCTGAAGGAAGCTGCGGAAAGTTCCGGCGAGACGGACGCGCTGGTGGTCATGCAGGGTAGCGTCAGTACCCTGCCGCTGGTCGCGGCCTGTTTCGAGTTCGATTTCATGGGCGGATCGATGGGTTCCGCGCTGGGCGAGCGTTTCATTCGCGGCGTCCATGCGGCGCTGGCGGATAACCTGCCCTTCGTCTGCATTACCGCCTCTGGCGGCGCGCGGATGCAGGAGGGGCTGTTTTCCCTGATGCAGATGGCCAAGACTGCCGCCATCCTCACCAAACTTGCCGAGCAGCGCCTGCCCTTCATTTCCATCCTCACCGACCCCACCATGGGCGGCGTTTCCGCCTCCTTCGCCTTTGTCGGCGACATCGTGATGGCGGAACCCGGCGCGTTGGTAGGCTTTGCCGGCCCGCGCGTCATCGAGCAGACGGTGCGCGAAACCTTGCCCGAAGGCTTCCAGCGATCGGAATTCCTGCTGGAAAAAGGCGCAATCGACCTGATCGTGGATCGACGCGAAATGCGCGACAAACTGGCGCAAATACTCGCCTTGCTGCAAAAACTGCCCGTGGTTGCGGCGGCAGGCTGAAAAAAGCCATGCGCGGCGGTTTTGCCGGAAATCGGAGCGTTTGAAAAAACATGGCTATTTGTCGCATCCCGGACGATTCAATCCAACTTACCCGCATGCCGCTGTTCATCGTAAAACGAACTCCGGTTTGAAACCTCGCCCGTAAGAAAGGCGCGAAGGTTGAGACCCCGGCCGCGACCGGGGTTTCGACCGTAGCCATCGGGGAGGGGAGAGAAATCCCTTCCCAATGGAGGTAGACCGACAGCCCTTCAGGGCTGCCGCTAATCAATCTTCTGCCCGCGAAAGGTCTGGCATGACGAAACATCCGCGCGATCTTGCCGCTTGGCTCAACCATCTGGAGAGTCTGCACCCCAGGGGGCAGGCCGGAATCGAGCTGGGTCTGGAACGGGCGCGGCGGGTGAGCGCCGTCCTGGGACAGCGGGCGTTCTGTCCGGTTTTCACGGTGGCGGGCACCAATGGCAAGGGTTCCACGGCGGCTTATCTGGAAAGCATTCTGGTTCGCGCCGGTTTCCGGGCGGGTTGCTACAGTTCGCCGCATCTGCTCCGTTACAACGAGCGGGTGCGCGTGGGCGGCGTCCCGGTGGAGGACGCCGCCCTGTGTGCCGCCTTTGCCGAAGTGGAAGCGGCGCGGCAGGCAGCGGGAGATGTGCGGCTCACCTATTTTGAGTTCGGCACATTGGCGGCCTGGCAGGCGTTCGCGGCGGCGGGGTGCGAGGCGCTGGCGCTGGAAGTCGGCCTGGGCGGACGGCTGGACGCGGTCAATCTGTATGACGCGGATGTCGCCATCGTCACCACGGTGGATATCGACCATCAGGAGTGGCTGGGCACGGATCGGGAAAGCATTGGTCTTGAAAAAGCGGGCATCTTTCGCGCCGGACGCCCCGCCTTGTGCGGCGACGCGCAGCCGCCGCGGAGCCTCGCGCGCCATGCCGCGCAGCTGGCCGCGCCCTTGTCGGTCATGGGACGGGACTTCGGTTTTGCGTCCGGGGAAGCGCCGCGTCTCTCCTGGCAGTATTGGCGACGGCTGGAAGATGGCCGTTTGCGCCGCCGCAATCTTGCCTATCCGGGATTGCGCGGGAAAACGCAACTCCATGACGCCAGCCTGGCGATTGCCGCGCTGGAAAGTCTCTCCGGGCGCTTGCCTGTGTCCATGCAGGCGATACGCGAAGGACTGATGCGGACGACATTGCCCGGACGTTTTCAGGTATTGCCCGGCAGGCCCGCCGTCGTGCTGGATGTGGCGCACAACCCGCAGGCGATGCGCGCGCTGGCGGCGAATCTGGCGGAAATGGGCTTTTTCGCGCATACCCATGCCGTATTGGGCATGTTGGCGGACAAGGACGTGGCGGGCAGCGTTGCCGCCCTGCGCGGCAAGGTGACGCACTGGTTCCTGGCCGATCTTCCCGGCCTGCGCGGCCTGACGGCGGCGGCGCTGGCCGGGGCGGTGCGGCAGGCCGATCCCGGCGCGTCCTTTTCTTGCCACGCTTCTGTACAGGCGGCGTTGGCGGCGGCGCAAGATCGGACGCAAGGAGAAGCGGGCGAAAATGATAGAATCGCCGTCTTTGGATCGTTTCTCACGGTTGCCGCGGCGCTGGAATTTCTGACGCTGGTCAGGAATCGACCGTCAAATGGACAGGTGAAGAAATGCCACGCATGAACGACGCTGACGATGTTCAGCTGCAACTCAAGAAAAAGGCGCGCCGCCGCTTGGTGGGCGCGATAGCCTTTGCCGCCTTTGTCGCGCTGGCGCTGCCGCTGGTCATGAATGACCAGCCGCCGGCGCCGGAACAGGATGTGGAAATCCGCATTCCCGACCCGAATACGGCGGAGCCGCTGCCGCTTTCCAGCGTTGCGCCGGATGCGCCCGCCATGTCGCCCGCGCCGCCCGAACCGGTTGCGCCGGATGCCGTCCCTGCGCCATCCGTGGTGGCGCGTCCCGTACCGTCCGCGTCTGCCGCGCCGCCAGCCGCCCGTCCCGCCGCCACGCCCAACCCCGCGCCGGATGCGGCGGCGGAAGCGGAAGCGCGGCGCGCGGCGGCTATTTTGTCGGGACGGCTGCCGGGCGATGCGGCGACGGTCGCCAGCGCCGCCAATGCGGATGTGCCGCATGTGATTCAAATCGGCGCTTTTGCCGATGCCGCCAATGTGGAGAACCTGAAAAGGAAACTGGGGGAATTGAAAATCCCGGTCTATACCGAGGCGCTGGATTCGCCGCAAGGCGCGAAGACGCGGGTGCGCGCCGGACCGTTCGGGAATCGCGCGGCGGCGGACGCCGCTCTGGTAAAGATGCGGCGTATCGGCGTGGATGGCCGGATTGCGCCGCAGCCATGAGCGACGATGACGGCCTTCGATTACGTCGTATTGGGCATCGCCGCCTGTTCCGTCCTGCTGGGGTTCTGGCGCGGCGTGGTGGGCGAGATCATCGCCCTGGCCGCCTGGGTGCTGGCGTTTTTCGCCGCCCGTCTCCTTGGCGCGGAAGTCGGGCAGGGCTTGTTTTCCACGCTCATTGGCGATGCCGGATGGCGCGCCCTGGCGGGGTGCGCGCTGGTTTTCGCGGTGACGCTGGTGCTGATGGCCTTGGCGCGCATGGCGCTCAGCCGCCTGATCCGCGCGCTGGGTCTTGGGCTTGCCGACCGTTTTCTGGGATTTTTCTTCGGTCTGGCGCGCGCGGCGCTGATGGTGCTGGCGCTGGTGATCGTCGGCGGCATGACGGCCTTGCCGCAACAGACGTGGTGGGCCACGGCCAGACTTGCGCCGCCGCTGGAAATCGCCGCGCTGGCGTTGCGTCCCTGGTTGCCGGAAGCCATGGCCCAGCGCCTGCGCTTCGATCATGCGCCGCCGCCCGCGCCCGCGCCTTTGCTTCCCGCGCTGGAGCCTGCGCCGGAATCCGCGCCGGAATCCGCGCCCGAATCCGCGCCCGAAACATCTTCTTCCCGCGATCCCGCGCGGATTCTCGCCGGGGAAGACGAATAAACCCCTTCATCGACCTTTTCAGGAACTCATCATGTGCGGTGTCTTGGGCATAGTCGCCACTTCTCCGGTCAACCAGCTCCTCTATGACGGCCTGATGATGCTCCAGCACCGGGGGCAGGACGCGGCGGGCATCGCCACGGCGGAAAACAACACCTTTTATCTGCACAAGGGGCCGGGGCTGGTGCGTGATGTCTTTCGCACCCGCAACATGCGCGCCTTGCCGGGCAGTTGGGGCATCGGCCATTGCCGCTATCCAACCGCCGGATCGGCCTGGAATTTTGCCGAGGCGCAGCCTTTTTACGTGAATTCCCCGTTCGGCATCACGCTGGCGCACAACGGCAATCTGACCAATGCCGACACGCTGAAGCGCGCCATGTTCGCGCAGGATTTGCGGCATGTGAATACCGATTCCGATTCGGAAGTGCTGTTGAACGTGCTGGCGCATGAGTTGCAGGCGGCGGTCGAGAAGCGCAACCAGGGGCATCGCCTGGATGCGGAAGCCATTTTCACGGCGGTTTCCGGGGTGCATCGCCGTTGCCGGGGCGCTTACGCGGTGGTTGCCATGATCGCCGGTTATGGTCTCTTGGCCTTTCGCGATCCTTGCGGCATTCGTCCCCTGGTGGTGGGGACGCGCGCCATTCCCGGCGGCGTGGAATATCTGACGGCTTCCGAATCCGTGACCCTGGACGCGCTGGGCTTCCGCTTCCTGCGCGATGTCGCGCCGGGCGAGGCGATATTCATCGATCTGAATCGCCAGTTCAGCGCCCGCCAGTGCGCGGAAAATCCCCGCCTTGCGCCCTGCATTTTCGAATACGTTTATCTTGCCCGTCCCGATTCCATGATGGATGGCGTTTCCGTCTATGAAACCCGGCTGTCGATGGGCGAATTCCTGGCCGACAAGGTCAGGCGGCACATTCCGCTCGCGGACATCGACGTGGTGATCCCCATTCCCGATTCCAGCCGTCCCGCCGCCATGCAGCTGGCGCAGAAGCTGGGGCTTTCCTATCGCGAGGGGTTTGTCAAGAATCGCTATGTGGGGCGCACCTTCATCATGCCGGGGCAGTCGATGCGCAGGAAATCCGTGCGCCAGAAGCTGAATACCATAGGGCAGGAATTCAGGGGAAAGCGGGTGCTCCTGGTGGACGATTCCATCGTGCGCGGCACGACCAGCCGCGAGATTGTCGAAATGGCGCGCGCGGCGGGGGCGATCAAGGTATATTTCGCTTCCGCCGCGCCGCCGGTGCGTTTTCCCAATGTCTATGGCATCGACATGCCGACGCGCGGCGAACTCATCGCCACTGGCAAGAACGACGCCGGGATTGCCCTTGAAATTGGCGCGGACGCACTGGTCTATCAGAATCTGGAAGCCCTGGAAGCCTCGATTCGCGTGCTGAATCCGCGATTGACGGAATTCGACAGTTCCTGTTTCAATGGGCGGTACATTACCGGCGACGTGACGCCGGAATACCTGAACGCGGTGGAGTCCCGGCGCGACGGCAAGCTCGCCGGCGTGGAAGAAGATGGCGAGAATTCCCGCCAGATGGTGCTGGGTCTTGCCTCCGATGAAGAGGGGCGGGATTGATGTTGCACGCGCCCATTGTCCAACCCCTGCCGGACGGCCTTGAAGCCGAGACGCTGGCGGTGCGCGCCGGGCAGGCACGCAGTCCCTTTGGCGAACATGCCGAGGCGATGTATCTCACCTCCAGTTTCGTTTTCGAGAACGCGGCGCAGGCGGCGGCGCGCTTTGCCGATACCGAGGACGGCAATGTCTATGCCCGCTTTTCCAACCCGACCACGCGCATGTTCGAGGCGCGTCTGGCGGCGCTGGAAGGCGCGGAGGACTGCATCGCCACGGCAAGCGGCATGTCCGCGATTCTGGCCTTGTGCCTGGCGCATCTGAAGGCGGGCGAGCATGTGGTTGCTTCCAACGGACTGTTTGGCGCGACCTCGCAACTGTTCAACAACGTCCTGTCGCGTTGCGGCATTGCGACGACCACGGTGGAAGCGACTGACCTTGCCGCCTGGAACGCCGCCATCCGTCCGGAAACGCGCCTGTTCTTTCTGGAAACGCCAACCAATCCGCTCACCGCCATCGTCGATGTTGCGGCGCTTTCCCGTCTGGCGCGCGAACACGGCATCCTGCTCGCGGTAGACAACAGTTTTTGTTCTCCCATCCTGCAAAAGCCGCTGCGGCTGGGCGCGGATGTGAGCGTTTATTCCGCCACCAAATACCTGGACGGGCAGGGCAGGGTATTGGGCGGCGCGGTTTGCGGCGCGAAAAGTCTTACCGATGAAGTTTTCCGCTTCCTGCGCACGGCGGGGCCGACGCTTTCCGCCTTCAACGCCTGGGTGTTGCTGAAGGGACTGGAAACCCTGAAACTGCGCATCGAGGCGCAATCCGCCAATGCCTGCGCGCTGGCGAAGTGGCTGGAAGCGGATGCGAAGGTGGCGCGGGTGTATTACCCCGGTCTTGCCTCGCATCCGCAGCACGCGCTGGCGTTGCGGCAGCAGACGATGGGCGGCGGCATCGTCGGTTTCGAGGTGAAGGGCGGCAGGAAGGAAGCCTGGCGGGTGATCGACGCCTGTCGGCTGATTTCGATTACCGCCAATCTGGGCGACGTGAAAACCACGATTACCCATCCCGCCAGCACCACGCACGGACGCCTGACTCCGGAAGCCCGCGCCGCCGCCGGCATTTCCGAATCCCTCCTGCGCCTCTCCATCGGCCTGGAAGCGCCGCGGGATATCCTCCGCGATTTGACGCGCGGCCTTCATCGTAAAACCAACTCCGGTTTGAAACCCCGCCCGTAAGAAAGGCGCGAAGGTCGAGACCCCGGCCGCGGCCGGGGTTTCGACCGTAGCCATTATCGAGGGGAGAGAAACCCCTTCCCAATGGAGTTAGACCGACAGCCCTGAAGGGCTGTCGCTAATTTTTGCTCCGCCCTCCGTTTCCTGCTGCGCCTTGTCCTCGAAACGGGCGGCGATGGCGATGAATTCTTCCTCGCATTGCAAAAAGGCGTCCACGATGTCGCTGTCGAAGTGCTGCCCGCGTCCCTTGAGGATGATGTCGCGCGCTGCGGCGTGGGTCATGGGCGGTTTGTAGACGCGGCGGCTGATGAGGGCGTCGTAGACATCGGCCAACGCCATGAGGCGGGCGGAAATGGGAATGCAGTCGCCGGAAATTCCCTGCGGATAGCCGCTGCCGTCCCATTTTTCATGATGCGAATAGGCAATCTCGCGCGCGCAGGCGAGAAAACCGACGACTTCACCCACTTGTTCCTCGGCGCCGGCGATTACATCGCTGCCCAGATTGGTGTGCGTCTTCATGATTTCAAACTCGTCCGGCGTCAGTTTGCCCGGTTTCAGGAGAATGCGATCCGGGATGCCGATTTTGCCAATGTCGTGCAGCGGCGCGGATTTGTACAGGGTGTCGATGGTCGCGTCGTTCAGATAGTGCTGGAAGCGCGGATGATCTTGCAGGCAGCGGGCAATCACCCGGATATAGCGCTGGGTGCGGAAAATATGGTTGCCGGTTTCGTTGTCGCGCGTTTCCGCCAGGGAAGCCATCATGCGGATGGTGACGTCCTGCACGGCCTGGATGGTGCGGGTGCGGTGCGCAATCACGCTTTCCAGGTAGGCGGCGTTGTCGCGCAAAAAGTCGGCGCTGGCCTTGAGCCGCAGTTGCGTCGCCACGCGCGCCATGAAGATGGAAGGATTGATGGGCTTGGTGATGTAATCCACCGCGCCCAGCTCAAAGCCGCGTTGTTCGTCTTCCTGGGCGTTGCTGGCGGTCAGGAAGATGATGGGAATATCACGCGTGGCCTCCCGCGCCTTGAGTTGTTCGCAAACCTGATAGCCATCCATTTCCGGCATCATGATGTCGAGCAGGATCAGGTCGGGCGGATTTTCCGCCTGCGCAATCCCCAGGGCCTTTTCGCCATTGTTGGCAAGTTTGACCCGATAGGTTTCTTTCAGGAGATTGCTCATCAGGGCGAGGTTGTCCGCCGTATCGTCTACGACCAGAACGGTATGTCTGTATTTGGAGTCAGGATAGATCGGCATTTTTACGCCTCCGGCGACAAATGTGGCGCAAGTTTACGATGCGCTTCATCAAAATCAAAGGCTTGTATGCTTTTTGCGAAAGCGTCGAATTCCGCGCCGAACACGGCTTTCAAGGTTGCGCTTTCCGCTTCCAGCACATCCAACGACTCGGCGTCGCTTTCCGCCAGCAGATCCGCCAGTCGCTTCAGCAGTGCGGCGACATGCGGGGAACGGGGTTCCGTTCGCGCGGCGGCGGAAGCGGCCTCGGCGTCTGCCGTCGTATGTTCGAGGAAGAAGCGGCGCAATTCCATCATGAAGGGCGAGAGCGCGCCCTCGAGTTCCGCCAGGCAATCCTTCAGGGCCAGATGCTCGCGTTCGCCCGGTCTTGCGTCCTGCGTCGCGCGGCAGATGGATTCCAGACGCGCGGCGCAAGCGGAGATTTCCATCGCGCCGAGATTGCCCGCCACGCCTCTCAGGCCATGTGCCAGGCGGGCAAGCTGCGCCCGGTCATCCGCCGCCAGCGCCGCGCGCAGGGCGGGCAGCGTCTGCGCCTGGTTCGTGAGGAACTTTTCCAGCAAATCGCGGTAGAGCCGCTCCTTGCCCAATACCCGGCGCAAGCCGTCTTCCAGGCTCAGTCCGGGCAGATGCGGCAGCGTCGCCCGCGGCGGCGCATCTTCCGCGGCATGGTTTTTTTCTTGCGCCGCGCGTTTCGCGCGCGCCGCGTCGGGGCGTATCCAGCGCAACAGCATAAGGCGCAACTGTTCCGGCTCTATGGGTTTGGGCAGATGGTCGTTCATCCCCGCCTCCAGGCAGCGTTCGCGGTCGCCGGGCATGGCGTTGGCGGTCATGGCGACAATGGGCAGCGCGTGTCCCATGGCCCGCAATTGCCGCGTGGCTTCCAGCCCGTCCATGACCGGCATCTGCACGTCCATGAGGATGATGTCGTAGGGTTGGCTCGCCTGTCGCACCCATTCCAGCGCCGCAGCGCCATCGCCCGCGATATCGACCTGGAATTGGGCGTCCTGGAGAATTTCGCAGGCCACCTGCTGGTTGAGATCGTTATCTTCCACCAGCAGGACGCGTGCCCCGGCAATGGCTTCCAGACCCGCGCCCAGTATATTTCCCATGCCGCTGGCGCGCTCTGCCTCCGTATCCTTCGCTTCCGCGACATTGCCTGTTTCGGGACTGGCCAGGATGCGCGTCATTTCGTCGAACAACAAAGAGGCGCTGATCGGCTTGATCAACACATTGTGGATGCCCGCGCGCAGGGCGAGATTCAGCGCTTCCTCCCGTCCGTAAGCGGTGATCATGGCAATGGTCGGACAGAAGTCGCGCAGGGTCTCGCGCAGCCGCCGGGCGGTTTCCATGCCATCCATGCCCGGCATTTGCCAGTCGAGCAGCGCCACATGGAACGGCGCGCCGCCGCGCAGGGCTTCCATGCAGATTTCCAGCGCCTTCTGGCCGGATTCGGCTTCCGTCACGTGCAGGTTCATGGTCATGAGCATGTCGCGGATGACGCTGCGGGCACTGTCGTTGTCATCGACCACCAACACCCGCCGTCCCGCCAGTTCGTGACTCAGCGCCAGCGGACGCCGTTTCTTGCGGCTGACGCCCAACAAGGCGGAAAACCAGAAGGTCGATCCTTTGCCCAGTTCGGATTCCACGCCGACTTCGCCGTGCATGAGTTCGGCCAGTTGCTTGCTGATGGCCAGCCCCAGTCCAGTTCCGCCGTATTTGCGCGTGGTCGAGGTATCGGCCTGATTGAAACTCTGAAAGAGTTGCGCCTGTTGTTCGGGAGAAAGCCCGATGCCGGTGTCGCTGACGGCGAAAAAGAGGCGCACGCTCTCTTCACTTCTTTCGCGCGCTTCCACGTAGATGCCGATTTCGCCGTGTTCCGTAAATTTTATGGCGTTGTTGGCGTAGTTGATCAGCACCTGGCGCAGACGCAGCGGATCGCCCAGAAGGTGCACAGGCACGTCCGGATGTACCTTGAAGACCAGTTCCAGACCCTTGGCGCTGGCTTTTTCGGACATCAGGGCGCTGATGCCGTCGAGCATCTGTTCCAGATCGAATTCCACGTGTTCGACGTTCATCTTGCCTGCCTCGATTTTGGAAAAATCGAGAATGTCGTTGATGATGCCCAGCAAATGCTGTCCCGACTGCTGAATCTTGTTGATGTAATCGCGCTGCCGGTTGGTCAGCTCGGTACGCAGGGCAAGGTGCGACATGCCGATGATGGCGTTCATCGGTGTGCGGATTTCGTGGCTCATGTTGGCGAGGAAATCCGCCTTGGCGCGCGCCGCTTCCTCCGCCATCTGCTGCGCCCGCTTGTGCGTGGAAATATCCACGAAAACGCCGATCAATCCGCCGGGACGCCCGTCGGCAAGGGAAAAGGCGCGCGCCGAATACAACAATTGCCGCAAGCCCCCTTCGGCGTAATCCAGTTCGATTTCCCGCTCCACCGCGCCGGATTCGGCAATCAGCCGCCGATCCTCCTCATGGAAGGTCAAACGCTTGGCCTCGTCGAAACAGGGAATCTCCAGCACGGTCTTGCCCGCCATGCTTTCGCGCTTGACGCCAAACGCTTGTTCGAATGCCTGGTTGCAACCCAGAAAACGCCCTTCCGGATCCTTGAAAAAGAGCGGATTGGGCAAGGTGTCGAGCAGACTTTCCCGAAACAGCAATTGCTCGTCCAGTTGCACGCGCGCCAGATGCGAAGCGGTTACGTCCAGCCAATAGCCGTTCCAGTAGAGACGTCCGTCGCCATATACCGAAGGCGCTATGCTCGTCTCAATCCAGCGCGTTTCGCCATTGGGCAAGCGGACGCGCCCCAGCACCACGCCGGAACGCAGCGCGGCGCGCGTCTCCTGCAAACACTGGCGGACGTTTTCGAGATCGTCCGGATGCGCGTGCCGCCAGATCGCGCCCGGTTCGCTCATGATTTCCTCGCTGGAGACGCCGAGAATCGCCTTGGCCTTGCCGCTGACGAAAACGAATTTGATGTGGCCTTCCGGCGTCTGTTCGTAGCGGAACACCGCGCAAGGCAGGGAATCCGCCATGTCGATGAGCATGTGCTGCGAATGCTCGACATCGGCCTTGCTTTCCGCCAGTTCGCGGGTGCGCTCGAACACCTTGTCTTCCAGCGTGGCGTTGACTTCCCGCAACTGTTGCGTCGCCCGCAACAATTCGACGCGCATGGTTTCCTGCGCTTTTGTCAGTTGCGCGATTTCCCGCCAGTTGGCGTCGACCTGTACCGGCGCTTCCAGCTCCAGGTTTCCCAACCGTCGGCTTTCTTCCGTCAGTTGTATCAGCGGACGGGTAAAACGGTTCGCCACACGCGCCACCACCAGGAAGGCAAAGAGCAACACCAGTACGCCCAAAAGCGCCAGTATGGAATAATCCTTGTTCAGTCCTGGCACGAAATTCCGTTGCGGCGCGAAGACGCCCAGCCATATCCGTTGTTCCTGCAAGGCAATCGGATGGAAATAGGAAAACCAGCTTTCCCTTTGCCAGGAAAAGGCGTTCAATGTCTTGGGCGTCTTGTGTTTTTCCAGCCAGGCGGCAAACCCCAGGCTCAACACGGGAATGCCCAGTTGCTCCGGCGTATAGGCGCCCAGACGCTCCAGAACATCCGCGCCCGTGATTTCCGGACGCCGGGGCAAGCCCATCAGCTTGTACCCCGTATCGGAAATGAGCACGACAAACCCTTCGCTGCCCACCTGCATCTGCGAAGTCAGCCAGGAAAAGGCGCGCAAATCCATGTCATGCGCAATGACGTGACGCAGCCCGTCTTCTCCCGTCCAGTGCCGCGCCACGCTGATGCCGGGATGGCGATCGTCGAGAAAGGGCGTCGTCCAGAATTGCGCCCGTTCGTCTTTCTGCGCCAGCGCGCCCTTGAACCAGGCAGTATTGCGGACATCATAATCCTGGATGCGCATTTCCACGTTTTCCAGCTTTCCGGCGTAATTCCATCGCAGCCAGTAGGTCCAGTCCTTCCAGGCGGCCGGATGGCTGACGCGGTTTTCCCAACTTCCATCCGGACGGTGAAAGAGGGTGATTTCCAGCCCCGTCTCATCGGCCAGACTGACGGAAGGGATTTCCGGATGGTTTTGCATCACCGGGAAAAAGAAGGCGTTGAAACGGGTGATGTCGCTGGTTTCCAGATGTCCCATACGGGCGTACTGGTAACTGGTGTCCGCCATTACCCGTACCCGTTCCAGTGAAGCCTGCACCCGCATTTCGACCTGGATCGCCGCCTGCTCCATCTGGGCGAGACCGATGCCTTCGATGGACGGCCAGACGATGAAGTGAAAGGCTCCGGCCACGAACAGCGCCAGGGTCGCCAGGACGATAAGGAATGCCCGCAACATCAGGCTTTGACGGATGCTCATGGCAGGGATCGGGAGTCAGGGATCAGATGAGGCGCGTGTGAACGATGCGCTATTTTGCGCCTATCCCGCAGCGAATGACAGAGGCTTTTGGCCGCTTGTCCACCGGCGTTACCCTGTCCCGGAAACCGGCGTTTTTCCGCCTGCGGAATCCAGGGCGGACGCCTGATCCCGAATGCGGCAGTAGCGCGCGGCAGGCCAGATCAACAGGAAAAGCAGTGCGAGCGGCATGAGCAGCGGGAGGGTGTTGGGCGTATTCCATTGAGCGCGGGCGCGTTCGCGGTTGCCTGTCTCCAGGCGCTGGTATTTCAGCGTGTTGTTGGCGGCGTCGTTGGGCTTGCGGTTTTTCAGCCAGGCATGGGTCAGGGCGTAGGTCTTGGGATGAAAGGCGAAAATCCAGGGCGCGTCGTGTTGCAGGATGCGTTTCATGGCGCGGATCAGCGCCAGACGCTCCGGCGTGTTGTGCATGTATTTCATTTTTTCGAACAGACGGTCGAATTCGGGATTGGCGTAGTTGGAGGTATTCTCGCCGCCCCGCTTTACCCGGCTGTTCGCGCTGGCCAAGAGGAAAAAAAAGTTTTCCGGGTCGGGGTAATCGGCGTTCCAGCCGAGGAAGTACAGTTGTGTCGCGCCCCGATCGAGCTTGTCCTGAAAGCGGTTGAAATCCGTGGCGCGCACCACCAGTTGCACGCCGATTTTCTGCATTTGCCGCGTCAGCCAGTCCAGGCGGGATTTGTCGCCCATGCCGCCGCCCGTGGTATCCAGATTCAACACCAGCGGCTCACCCGTTCGCGCGTTGCGTCCGTTCGGCCACCCGGCTTCCGCCAAAAGGCGCTTGGCCTCCGCCGCGGATTTGCGCCGGGGCTTGCCTTCCACCCAATCATAGACGTAGGGATTGATGCCGGATTCGCCTTCCTCGAAGCCGAATATCCCCGGCGGCAGCGGACTCATGCCGGGAATGCCGCGTCCGTTCAGGAAGATGGAAATGAATTCTTCCTGATCGACGGCGATGGAAATCGCCTGCCGCAGTTTGGCCGCCGACTCGCTGTTGCCGCCGACCACCGGATCGAGCAGGTTGAATCCCATGTAAAAAATGGAGGTGCGCACCGAGGTCAGCAACCCAATGCCCCGTTCTCGCATTTCATCGCTCAACCCAATCCCGCCAACATCAACCTTTACCGCCTGATCGAAATTATCGGAAGCGATGCCGGAAGCATCGTAATAGCCTTGCAGGAATTTGTTCCAATAGGGAATTGCCTCTTTTTCACGGGTGAATACCGCCTTGTCGATGAAGGGCAGGGGTTTGCCGCAGTCGGACAACAGGCCGTTGGACGCGTCTTCCGCTTCGCCTTCGCAGGGGTAGGCCTCGCCCTGGAAGTGGGGATTCCTTTCCAGCGTCATGCGCCGGTTGGGGTCGTTTTCCGTGAGCATGTAAGGGCCGCTGCCCACCGGCCACCAATCCAGCGTCAGGTTTTTTTCCGCCATGCCCGCTTGGCTGAAAAAGCGGTCGACCTCGCGCGGCACGGGCGCGAAAAAGGGCATGGCGAGCCAGTAGGCGAATTGCGGATAACGGCCTTTGACGCGAATGCGCCAGGTATGGGCGTCGATTTGCGTCACGCCGGAAAGCGGGTAGGCGTCGAGATCCAGCCAGCCGTCCGGTTGTTGCCGGTTCGCTTCTTCCAGCGCCGCGCCAAGTTCCTTCAGGCCGACGATTTTTTCCGCCATCATGCCGAAAATGGGCGAATGCAGACGCGGATGCGCCAGCCGCTTGATCTGGTAGATGTAGTCGGCAGCGGTCACCTCCCGCGTGTCCGTCACCGGAAAGTCGCCGATGACGAATTTATCCGCCAAATCCGCGCGGGTGAGCGTCCCATACAGGGGATTGCCCGCCGCGTCGCGCGCGAAGGCCGGATGCGGCTGATAGCGTTGTCCGGGCTTCAGCGTGAGTTCATAGACGCTTTCCGCCACCTGTTCCGCGGGCGCGTTGGCGGGCAGGCGCCGGCCTTGCGCGTCGTAGGATTCCGGTTCGGGCACACGCTCCGCGGCGGCGGGAATGAGCGCGTAAGGACGCCTCAGATAGTGATGCTGCAAGGGCGGCGCGTAAATCTGGGCGATGAAGGTAAATTCATCCTCGGTATAGGACTGCGCCGGGTCGAGATGCTTGGGACTGTCGGTAAACGCCGAATACAGCACATTCTCCCTCGCCTCCCGCGCCGGGTATGGATCATTCCAGGTGTCGCCGCAAGCGGTCAGCAGCGACAGAAAGAAAAGACTGACAGAAAAACGCGCCATGGGATTGAAGGGGATTGGACGCCAAGGGCGCATAGGATAACCGTCATTGCCTTCGCCGTGGAGAGACAGATTTGCGCGCGCGTTGTTTCTTGATCCGCGATCCATGATTAGAATGGCTGCTTTTCCTGTGCCGCGAAACGCCATGCCCTCATTTGCCGACGCGCCCGCCGCCGCCGACCTGGCGATCCATGCCCGCTGGATTGCCCGGGAGACGCACGTCTTGCTGGAACAACACGCGGTCATCGTCGCCAACGGGCGCATTGTGGATATTCTGCCCAGTCATCGGGCGCGCGAACGCTATGCGCCCGCGGAAACACTGGAACTGGACGAGCATCTGCTCATTCCCGGCCTGATCAATCTGCATACCCATGCCGCCATGAGCCTGTTGCGCGGCGTGGCGGACGACATGCCGTTGATGCAGTGGCTGGAAACGCGCGTCTGGCCGCTGGAGGCGGCGCTGTTGTCGCCGCGCTTCGTCGCCGAGGGTACCGAGCTTGCCTGCGCCGAAATGCTGAAAAGCGGCGTGACCTGTTTCAACGACATGTATTTCTTCCCCGGCACCGCCGCCGAAGCCGCCGTGAATATCGGGATGCGCGCCGTGCTGGGGGTTACGCTGCTGGAATTCCCTTCCGCCTATGCCAGCGACGCCGCGGATTATCTGGACAAGGGGCTGGCGGCGCGGGACGCCTGGCGCGAGCATCCGCTCGTCCGTTTTTGCCTCGCGCCGCACGCGCCCTACAGCGTCAGCGACGCGAGTTTCGAGCGTATCCAGACGCTGGCGGCGCAACTGGAACTGCCGATACACCTGCACATCCACGAAACCACCGAGGAAATCCGCCGCCATCTGGAAGAATACGGCTGCCGCCCCCTGCACCGGCTGGATCGGCTGGGATTGTTGGGGCCGCAACTGATCGGCGTTCACGCCGTGCATTTGCTGGATGACGAAATCACCACATTGGCGCGCAACAATTGCAACATTGTCCATTGTCCCGCCTCCAACCTGAAGTTGGGCAGCGGTTTTGCGCCAGTCGCCGAATTGCTGGAACAGGGCGTCAATGTTGGCTTGGGCACGGATGGCGCGGCCAGCAACAACCGTTTGGACATACTCGCGGAAATGCGCCTCGCCAGCTTGCTGGCCAAGGGCGCCAGCGGCGATGCGCGTTGCCTGCCGGCCTGGCGCTCGCTCGACATGGCGACGATGAACAGCGCCCGCGCGCTGGGCATGGAGGCGGAAATCGGCAGCATCGCCATTGGCAAACGCGCCGACCTCGCGGCGGTGCGCATGGACGCGCTGGCGCTTTCGCCCTGCTTTGATCCAATCTCGCATCTGGTTTATGCTGCCGGACGCGAGGACGTGAGCCATGTCTGGGTGGATGGTTGCTGCCGTGTGCTGGACAGGATGCTGCTGCGCAGCGAAGAAACATCCAATTTGAAAAATTGCGCCCGTCTGTGGCAGAATCGCGTAAGCGCCTACTTGAAACCGGATGCGGATTGAATTCGCGTACAGTCCCGGTATCATGTACCCTCCCTCAACGTTTTGAACCATTCTCAAGGAACTGCAATGATCGGAAAACTCACACGGAATTTCATCGTCTGCGCCCTGTTGTCCGGCATCGGCATTGCCGCCGCAGGAGCACAGGAGCGCGTTTATGTCATTGACCAGCGCGGCAATGTCGCCACCAGCGGCGCGGGACTGTGCTGGCGCACCGGCTACTGGACGCCGTCCGCCGCCGCCAACGATCCTGCCGGTTGCCAGTGCGATCGCGACATCGTTCCCGCCAGCAAGTGTTCTGGCGAAACTCCGCTTGCCGTGACGCCCGCCGTCCCCGCTCCCGAAAAACAACCTGTCGTGCCCTCTGGCGGCAAGGTCACGCTGGCGGCGGATGCCCTCTTCGACTTCAACAAGGCCGTGTTGCGTCCGGAAGGCAAGGCCAAGCTGGATGACGTGGTTGCCCAATCGAACGAAATCCAACTGGAAGTCATCGTTGCCGTTGGTCATACCGACCGCATCGGCGGCGATCGCTACAACCAGCGGCTTTCTGAAAAACGCGCCAACACGGTCAAGCAATACCTGATCGACAAGGGCATCGAAGCCAACCGCGTCTACACCGAAGGCAAGGGCGAAACCCAGCCCGTGACCGGCGGCCAGTGCGACAATCTGGGCGCGGAAAACGGGCGCAACAAGAAACTGGTGGAATGCCTGCAACCGGATCGCCGCGTGGATATTGAAATCATCGGCACACGCTGAACGTCTTTTCTTCTTTTGCAAGCCCTGCGTCCCGCAGGGCTTTTTCTTGTCTTTCAGGATTTTTCCGCCGTGACCGACACCCCCAACGCCGATCCCAGGGAACTCGCCAAATTCGCTGAACTCGCCCACAACTGGTGGGATCCCGGCAGCGAATTTCGCGCCCTGCACACGATCAATCCGCTGCGTCTCGACTGGATTGCCCATGGAATCGATCTCGCGGGAAAAACGGTGCTGGACGTGGGCTGCGGCGGCGGCCTGCTTACGGAAGGACTGGCGGCGAGAGGCGCGCGCGCAACCGGCATCGATCTTTCAGAAAAACCGTTGGAAGTCGCCCGTCTGCACCTCCTGGAGAGCGGCCTTGCCGTCGATTACCGGCAGATTTCCGCCGAAGCGCTGGCGCGTGAGCTGCCGGGGCATTTCGATGCCGTCACCTGCCTGGAGATGCTCGAACACGTCCCCGATCCGCAAGGCATCCTCAATGCCTGTTGCCAACTGTTGAAACCCGGCGGGAAAGCCTTTTTTTCCACGCTGACCCGAAGTCCCAGCGCTTTCCTGCTGGCCATCGTCGGCGCGGAATACGCGCTCAAGCTCTTGCCCAGAGGAACGCATGACTACGCAAAATTCATCCGGCCTTCGGAGCTTGCCCGTTACTGCCGCGCCGCCGGACTGGAGCCGGAACCCCCCGTTGGCCTGAGCTACAACCCATTTACCCGGCGTTGCGCCCTGCGCCGGGACATCCATGCCAATTACCTGATGGCCGCCATCCGGCGAACGGCGGATGGCGCGCCAGCAAGAAATTAGCGGCAGTCCTTCACCGTAAAACCAACCCCGGTTTGCAACCTCGCCCGCAAGAAAGGCGCGAAGGTCGAGACCCCGGCCGATGCCGGGGTTTCGACCGCAGCCATTCTCGCGGGGAGAGAACCCCCTTCCCCATGGAGTCAGACCGGCAGCCCTGAAGGGCTGCCGCCAATTTTTGCTGTTCCGGGCATTCATTCGCTTCGCGCTCATCGTCGATGCTTTGCGCTGGCGTGAACGCGCCCTGAGCAGGCGTTCCTTCGGCGCGCGGGACGATCGCCCGCAAGTTTCTCGCCTGCCGTTTGCGCCTCCTGTTCGCCTCCCGCCATCCGCCATGCCCTGTCTTCCTTGTCGCCGCCTGTGTCCCGGCTTCCCTCGACCCGAACCGGAGCGCCTCCCCGATGCGCGGATGGCGGGGCGTGGCGGAATATCCGGGGCAAGCGGAGGGGGCTGGATATTTTTGCCGTGATGCCGCCAACTGTCATCAAACGGCAACAAAACCATTCCATCCTTGCCTCATTGCATTGGGCTGTTTGTTCAGCGTTTCCGTCATAAATTTGTCAAAAAGCTCATGCATGATTCGCCCTAACCTTTTTTCAGGAGCGTTCTCATGAACAAGAAACTCTGCCGGCAGTCCCGGAAATCCGTTTCCCGCCGTTTTTTCAGCAAAGCGCCGATTGCCCGGGCCGTCGCGTTTGCGCTGGCGGC
>JAIRLE010000043.1 GCA_031259605.1 Zoogloeaceae bacterium | reverse complement strand
CTCGAGAATGGCTGCGGTTGAGACCCCGGCCAAGGCCGGGGTTTCAAACCGGAGTTGGTTTTACGATGATGGAAAAGCATTCCGGCAAGGCCGCAAGCTGCGCGCCCATATCCGCCGCCTGCGCCAGCAAACGCCCCGCGACCGCGGTTTTCCGCCACGTCCGGACAGGAAACCATCCGCACCCCCGCCAGCCGCGCGTTTTGCGGCGCGCTCATCGCGCTTCCTCCGGCACGTTCAGCGTTTCCGGGATATTCGGCATATCCGGCGCATGTGTGCCGACATGTTCCACGGCGGGGATTCCCACTTCCTTGTTCTGCATCCCAGGCAATATCGAGAGGCGTTCGACCTTGGGGTCGGACCAGGTGCCCGTCACCGCGTATCGCAGGCTGAAAACCTTGTTCAGGGGGTTTTGCAAGAAGCGTTGCGCCAGCAGCGCCGCGGCGCCCACCAGCGGATTGATGACGACCGCCGCGCCCACCGCCGCCACGCCGCCCAACTCGGGTTGCATGGTCAAATGCAGATCCTGGGTCTCATTTCTCATATCCACCCGTCCATTCATCAGCACCCTGCCGGAAGGGCCGACGATTTTCAGATCGCCATCCGTGGAGAGGATTCCTTCGTTGGCGTGCAACTTGGCGGTAATGTCGTCGTAGGCAAACCCTTCGCTGAAGATGTCGCGGAAATCGAGGGAAAGCCTGCGGGCAAGAGATTGCAGGGAGAGCAGCCCCAACAACTTGCCCGCGCCGGGTTCGATGCGGGAAAATTGCCCGCGCCGGGCAGAAAGGCTCAGGTCGCCATCCAGTGTGGCCGGGCTGAAAT
The DNA here is from genome assembly GCA_031259605.1 of Zoogloeaceae bacterium. Lineage (GTDB taxonomy): Bacteria > Pseudomonadota > Gammaproteobacteria > Burkholderiales > Rhodocyclaceae > Azovibrio. The sequence goes on along the minus strand of JAIRLE010000043.1, from coordinate 16,545 downwards.
CCAGAGGCGACCCCGCCCAGTTCAGATTGCCTTCCAGCCGCGCCGCGCCGCCCCGAACCGCGCCGGGATAGCCCATCCGCGCCAGCAGCTTGCCGCTGTCGCCGCTTTCCAACTGAAAAACCAGATTGCTCATGCCGGACTGCCGCTCGTCCGCGGATCGGCGTGGACGCCACCAGCCGTTGCCGGTCAAGCGCCCTTCCGGACTTTCGATGACGACCTGCCGCAACCACCACTGCCCGCCCGCGTTTTCCGCCTGCAATTCCAGACGCCCGAAATGACGTCCGCCATACGCGAAATCGCCAATGCGAATATCCATGCCCGGCAGTCCCTCAAGAAATTCAGCGGGAATGCCGTTGCCATCCGCTTCACCGGTTTCCGCGACAGCGTCGCCCAGACGCATCCGGCGCAAATCCGCCGTGACCTTGCCGCCGCGATTCGTCTTCTGGTTGCCATTCCAGAAAATATCGCCCACCAGTTCATCCGCCGCCACCATGGCGCGCATTTGCTCGCCTTCGTAACGCAAGCGCAGGCTGGCGTTGTTCAGCGTCGCGTCAAAGGCGATGAGCTTTTGCGCCTCGAACGCCGCCAGGTTGAGCGCGGACAAGCCGATTGCCGCCGCCGCGTCGTCGGCATCATCGGCAAACAGCAATCGCCGCCAAACATCCATATCCAGGCGCGTTTGCCGCACATGAAGATTCAAGCCTCTTTCCGGCAGACGCGGCGCTTGCCCAATGCCGATTGCGCCGCGCTCCAGTCCGCCGCCGGAGGCGCGGCGCAGCAAGATCGCCTCGAGGCGCGGACGGACGCCATCGCCCAGCGAAACCCGGATTTGTTCGCGCCTTCCCGCGCCCCGGTTGCCCTGCACCCGCAAGGACCAGGCATCCCCAGCGCTCTTGGCGAAAGGAAAGGGCAGCGTGGAGGCCAAACCTTCCAGCGTGGAAGTCACGAGAAACTCCGATGCCCTGGGCGCGATGCGCACATTCGCTTGCCAGGACAGGTCGCCGGAAAACGCCGTCCGCATCGATTTCTTGACGTAGCGCGCCAATTCCCGCGCCTGCGCGCCGCCCTTGGCTTGGATGCGCATTGCCTTTCGCGCCTCGCCCGCGCGCGCTTCCGGCGTAATCGTCAGATGAAAGGGCGCGCCCAGCAACATGCCCTTGATCTCGTCGGCGTGTGCCGTCTGTTCGGAAAATTCCAGAACGCCCCGCACATTCTGAGCGGGCGGCAATTCCGGCATGAACTGCACCTGGTTATCGAGAAAGTGATAATGCCCCTCGACCGTCGCCGCCGCCATGTCCGCCAGCGGCAAATCCAGCTTGAGTTCCAGCCGTCCCGCGCCGCTGGCGCTCATGCCGCTGGTGGCTTGCCCAATGAACCCCGCGATTGGGCTTTGCTCGACAAAGCGCAGGAATTCGGCCGTCTGGCCGCTGGCTTCGCCCGCTATCAGAAGATGCGGCTTCTTGGCGGCAAAACTGGGAATCTCGACCCGCACGTTCTGCAAGCGCGCCCCCAGCGAATGCGCGTCTGAAGCCAGAATTTTCATGCCCGCGCCAAATTCCAGATTGCCGCGCATGTTCTCCATCTCCGGCCAGTCCGCGCCATAACGGAGGCGTACCCCATCCGCCTGGACGCGCACGCTGAATTCGCCCGTCTTGTCTTTGGAAGCCGCAAAAGGGAAATCCCGCAAATCGCCGCGCAGCCGCAAGCTGCCCGCGCCGGTTCCCGCCAACAGCGCGCCGCGCAGCCATTGCGCAACATTCGGATGCGCGACGCGCGGCAGGTAACGCCAGACTTCCGTCGCCTGCGCCTTCGTGAATTCGCCCTGAACGTCAATTTCCCCCGGCCCTTCCGCCAGGGCCTGATGGCTGCCGCGCAGGCGTCCCTGCACATGCGGCGAGGCGAAATCCAGGGAACGGATTTCCGCCTTCATCCCCTTGGAATTGCGCCGCCACTCGATCTGCGCGCGCAGGCGATCCAGCGGAAATTGCGGTTCGGCAAACACGACAGGAAACGCCAAAGTCATATTCTGGCTTTCCAGGGCAAGTTTGCCGCCTGTCGCGTCAGCGACCAGTTTGCCGGAAAGCCCGGAAACGCCTGGCATCCTGTCTGCCGCACTGAAACCCAGGCGTTCAAAAGTGGCCTCCACGCGGTAATCCTTGATCTCCGGATTCCAGCGCGCCTTTACCTGGCGCAATACGCCTTGCGGCTGATAGCGGGCGATCAGGTCGCGCGCTTCGGCAGAAAGCGGCAAGGCTTCCGCCAGACGAACCGCCTGCGTCAAATCCAGCGCATTGAGCGAAACGTCTGCGGACGACAATACGCGGCTGAGGGAAGTCGCTTCCGCATTGTCGGCGTCATCGCCTTGCGCGCGCGCCTTCAATTCAACCCGCATGTCCAGATCGGGTATGCGGATGGCCTCTCCCTGGGGCAGTCGCGCCTCCAGCGCCAGGTCGCGGCTGGCGACGCGCCAGGAAACAAGACTTGCGGATGCGGCGCGCGCCACCTGTAGCCGTCCCTGGAAGCGCGCTACTTCCAGCGTGGGTAAATCCGCGCCAAGCCGCAGATGGGCATTCGCCAGCGCCATATCGCCCGTCCCCTGCCAGCCGCGTTCGCCGCGCCGCGCCCATAGCCGCAGCGTGCCGATGCCGCGCGCCATCCGCAAGCCTTCCACGGACAATCCGTTCTGCTGCATGAGTTGCTGGATTTCCGGCAGATTCGCCGCTTCCAGGCGACTGTAAATCTGTCCGCGCCATGCCCGCCAGTTTGCCGCGCCGCCCGACAATTCCCCGCGCACATCCAGCGCGGTCGCCAGATGCGCGGGCGGCTGCGCCAGCAGTCCAAAACGATGCCGCCCTCCCCGGTTGCGCCATTCCAGATGCACCGACCGCAACACCAGTGGCGGGGCGGCATGAAGATCATCCTGCCAGACGAGACTGGCGTCATGAATGCGCACCCGCCGCTGCGCCAGCAACCACTTCCATGCCGCGCCGCTCTCCTTGTCTTCCGTCTCCGCGAGGGAGAGCGGCAGATCCGCCACAAAAATCCGGCCTTCCTTGTCGCGCCGAATCAGCAGTTCCGGTTTTTCCAGGGACAACAGCGCAAAGACCGGCTCGCCCCGCCATAATGACGCCAGCGAACGCCAGGAGAGCACCCCGTCGACTTGCGCCAACCGCAAGGCCGCCACGCCTTCGGCATTGAAAATCTGCACATCGTGCAAGACCACGTTCGGATTCAGTCCCGACCAGCGCGCCTCCAGCCGCCCCAGGCGCACCTCACGCCCCAGGGCGCGACTAACCAGCGCCTCGATTTCCGGCTGATGGCGCGGCAAATCCGGCAACACCCAGAAGCGCAACACCAGCGTTAGCGCCGTGAAGCCCAGATAAAGCGCGAACAGGAACCAGAAGAACAGACGAAGAAGGCTGCGCATGAAAGGTGTCGTCTCGTGTGAGTATTTGCGCGCCCCCCGCATCCAGAAGGCCACAGCGGATTGTAAACCGCATTTCCCTTTCAGGGACGTAACAGGATGCGGGGCGAGTGTGATTAAAAGTGAAGGACGAGCGGCGGGATTGCTGCGACGACAGGTTAATCCCGGAAATTGCCGGAGCGGATGGGAAAATCGGTGATGTGCTTGCCCACCAGCGCAATCGCTGCTTGCAGGTCGTCGCGCTTTGCGCCCGAAACGCGCACGGCGTCGCCCTGGATGGTGGCCTGTACCTTGAGTTTGGCGTCCTTGATGAGCCGGACGATTTTTTTTGCCCGCTCCGCCTCGATGCCGCTTTTGATGTTCAGTTCCTGCTTTATCCTGTTACCGGAAATCTTCTGTGGCGGCAGGGCGTCAATGCGTTTGACGCTGTCCTTTTCCTTCTTTTCCATTGCCGGAAAAAGGATGTCCTTGATCTGGCCGATCTGGAATTCCGAATCGCCGGTCATGGTGATGACCTTGTTCTTTTCATCCAGTTCGGCCTTCGCTGCCGTCCCCTTGAAATCATAGCGATTGTCGATCTGCCGCGCGGCGACATCCACGGCGTTTTTCAGCGCCACCATGTCGGCTTCGGAAGTAAAGTCGAAAGAAGGCATGGCGTCTTCCCTTCAAGCGTAGTAACAGACGTAATGATAGGGTTCGCCAGCGACTTCTATCTCGAAGCTGGAATTGCCGGGCACACGGAACGCTTCGCCCGCGCCGTAGCCTTTCCACTCCGTTTCGCCCCGCAAACACACCCGGCAGGAACCGGCAACGGTCTCCATCACTTCCGGCGCGTCAGTGTTGAAAGTGAGCACGGACGGCAGGATGACGCCCAGCGTCTTTCGGGAACCATCCGGGAAGAGCACGGTATGGCTGACGCACTTCCCGTCGAAATAGACATTGGCGGCCTTGACGACGGAAACATTATCGAATGCGGCTTGCGGTTCACTCATGAATATTTCTCCGGCAACGGTTTCTGGTTGAAAAAAGCGCATGGCAGCGGGAATCGGGAATCAGGAGACCGGGCAAACGGAGCGCAGCGATTGCCCATTTGCCGGGGCGACCATTGTAGCTGCCGCCTGTGACCAGGCATCCATCCATGCCTTGAGGGACAAGGGCGGTCACAATGGCCGCCCCCACGGTTTGGCGCGCAATTCCAGGCATGAAAGGGAGCGTCATCGGGCAAATACCGATATGGAGACTGCCGCATCGCCAACGGCGGCATCGACTGCGGCGACTGTCGGTATTTCCGCCGCCATCGCGGCTTCCGCATCCGTTGCGGACTCGGCGGCGTCTTCCAGTTCCTGCGCCAGATCGTCAATATCCGCAAGATTCTCTTCGATTTCCTTGAGATTATCCTTGTCTTCCTTGTCCTTCTTCAGCAGTATGCCCTTGACCAGACTCAGGAGCAGGCGTAATTCCTAGACCAGATCGCGCACCAGCAGCACATCTTCCTGCTTTTGCCTGGCTTCATCGCGCGAGTTGACGGCAAACCCGCTGCTGCCATCAATGCCTGTCGTTTTTCCGTTTTTCTCGTCTTCTTGTTCCTCCAGCGCCCTGATTTCCCTTTCGGCGGACTGGGCAGCCTGTTCCGCCTGTGCCGCCACGGATTTATCGCCCTCATCTTCGCTTTCGTCACCTTCCTCTTCCACGGTTTCCCCGGCAGACGTCTCTGTTCGCGCCGCGGCAACCTCGCGCTCGGTATCCGCCGCAGACGTCCATTCGCCGTTTTCCGTTTCTGCATTTGTGCCAAAATCCACATTGGCATCGACCGACAGATCGCCGTTTAACGCTGCATCCCCCACATTGCCCGTCATCGCGCCAGGATTGCCCACAGTTGACGAAGACTGCGCGAGTTCGGCGGCAATCTGCCGCACCTGTTGCGCGAGATGCTTGATTTGCCGCAAAAGGGTTTTCGCGGCTACAGGCCCCAACATCACGGCGATTTTCTTCAGCCCTTCGATTTGTTGCCTGAGTTGCGCCGCATGAGCGCGCGCGGCGGATTTGCGCGCTTCGCCGATGCTGTTCATGCTCTGCCGCACTTGCAGCATCCTCGCCTGCAACTTGCCGAATTCGCTCAGCGTCACCTTGGCGGAATCCTGCTGTTCCTTGGCCCTTTTATCTATCATCGCCTGAAGCGCCCGGCGCACATCCAGCGGCGCGTTCTTCGCTACGCCCGCCGCCTGTGTCGCCACTGTTCTGATTTGTACGGTCATCATCGCGCACATACACCTGAAAAAGGGATTTCCATTATTAACGGACGCAACGCGCAACAATTGAGGCAAAACTCGTCCGCTCACCGGAAAAACCCGCAAAGCCTTGCGCCTTGCGGCTTGTTTTCGTGGAAAACAAGCGGGAAATCCCTGCTGGTCGGAGTGACAGGATTCGAACCTGCGACCCCTGCGTCCCGAACGCAGTGCTCTACCGGGCTGAGCTACACTCCGAAGGGTTGAAAGCCTCAGTGTGAGCGCTCAACCGCAAAAGCTGTCAATTCTAGCAGAGTCCTCTTGTAATTTGTGTCCGGCAAGAGAGAAATCGACGCCCTTGCCTGTTCGGCGGTGTTGCGCGCGCATTGCCGGGTATAGTCGAGCGCGCCGGAACGGCGAATCGCCGCCAGCACCACGGGAAAATCATCGCGTCCGCCCTGCTCGATCGCCTTTTTCACGCTGGCGGCCTCTTCCGGCGTGCCATGTTGCATGACGTAAATCAGGGGCAGCGTGGGCTTGCCCTCAGCCAGATCATCGCCCAGGTGCTTGCCCGTATCGGCTTCCTGACCGGAATAATCGAGCACGTCATCCACCAGTTGAAAGGCCATGCCCAGATACCTGCCGTAATCGGCCAGACCCCGCTCCACTTCCGGCGGCGCGCCCGCCACGATCGCCCCCAGTTGCGCCGCCGCCTCGAAGAGCTTGGCGGTCTTGTAGCGGATAACCTGCAAGTAATTCGCCTCGTCCACGTTTGCGTCATGGCAGTTCATCAGTTGCAGCACTTCACCTTCGGCAATGATGTTGGTCGCGTCCGACAACACCCGCATGATTTGCATGTCGCCGACCTGCACCATGATCTGGAAGGCGCGGGAATACAGGAAGTCCCCCACCAGCACACTGGCGGCGTTGCCGAACACGGTATTGGCGGTCTCCCGCCCGCGCCGCAATTCGGAAACGTCGACCACATCGTCGTGCAGCAGGGTGGCGGTATGGATGAATTCCACCACTGCCGCCAGTTCGTGCTGCCGGCGTCCCGTGTGCCCCAACGCGCCCGCCGCCAGCAGCACCAGCGCCGGACGCATCCGCTTGCCGCCGCCCGCGATGATGTATTCCGCCACTTGGCGCACCAGCGCCACCTCGGAATAAAGCCGCTGTCGAATCACGGCATCCACGGCCTGCATATCCTCGCCAATCAAGGCATAAAGCTGTGTGTGCGGCAAGATGCTGGCTCCCCGACCCCAAAAACGGGTAATGATAAATCAGGGAACGGGAATCCGGTATCCGGGAACGGAAAAAGCCGCGCCAACCGATGGTTGCCGCGGCCCGGAAAAGCGGGAGACGCCCGCCCTGAATCTCCTAGCGCAATAGCGAGAGCACGTTCTGCGGCAGGGCATTGGCCTGCGCCAGCATGGCGACGCCCGCCTGTTGCAGGATCTGGGCGCGCGACAGCTTGGCGGTTTCCGATGCGTAATCCGCGTCCATGATGCGGCTTTTCGCGGCTTCGGTGGATTCCTGCGCGGAGGAAAGCTGCACCAGTACCGCTTCAAAACGGTTTTGAATCGCGCCAAGCTGGGAGCGATGGGTATTGATTTCATCAATGGCGACATCCAACGTAGTCATCGCGGCCGTCGCATTGTTGCCATCAGAGCCGGTAATGACGGAATAATCGCCCGCCGCGGTGTACGTCAGCGGCGAGATATTGAGGTCTATCCGCGAGAACGAATCGACGGTCGGGCCAACCTGGAAGGGAACGGAGAACGTGCCGTCCAGCAATTCCTGACCATTGAAGTTGGTGGCCGCAATCACGCGCTCGATTTCGCTGGCCAGCGCCGTGTATTCGTTGTTCAGCGCAATGCGGTTGGCCGTGTCGTATTGCCCGGAAGCCGCCTGCACCGCCAGTTCGCGCATCCGTTGCAGATGTTGCCCGATGGCGTTGTAGCCCGCTTCCGCCGTCTGCGCCGCCGAAATGCCGTCGTTGGCGTTGCGCATCGCCACGACCATGCCGCGCGATTGAGAATCCATGTTCGAGGCAATCGCCAGACCCGCCGCGTCATCCTTGGCGCTATTGACGCGCAGGCCGGAAGACAGGCGTTGCAAGGCCAGATTCAGCGATCCCTGGGAAGCGTTCAGATTGCGCTGCGCATTCAACGAAGGAATGTTGGTGTTGATGATTTGTGGCATTGCGTTCTCCTTGAGAGAAAATTAATCGGTATGACGCCACAGGAAAGCTGTGCCGGGCATCCTGGCGAACATGGAAGCATGAGCCGTGCCAGGTATGATTATTTATTTAAAATCATCAGGTTATTGAATATATGCCGCAAAAGCGGAAAGACTGAAGGCAAATCCTGCCGCCGGGCGGAAATTTCTTGCAATTGGCAAAAACGGATAAACTGCGCGCTCTTTTGGAGCAAAACGCACATGTCCGAAAAAGCGAGACGCAAAATCGACAAAGGGAAAAAGGCGCTGACGCAAAAAAACTTTGCGGCGGCGGGCGCGCTTTTCGAGGAGGCCGTCATGCTGGACAAGGAAGCGCACGCCGGCTGGTTCGGCCTGGGCGAGGTGGCGTTGGCGATCGGACAGCCGGATACCGCCGCGCAATTCCTGGAAGAAGCCGTGCGCCTCAACCCGGATATGCCGCGCTATCTGCAACGCCTGGGCGAAGTCTATGGGCGCGACAAACGCGTGGAAGAGGGCGTCCGGCTCCTGGAGGCCGCGCGCCGCAAGTCGCCCAGGGATACCGGCATTCTGGCAAGTTTGAGCGGTGTGCATGTGGCGGCGGGCAACTGGCTCAAAGCCTACGAAGTCCTGCAGGAACTCGTGCGTCATCCGCATCCCAGGGCGGCGCATTTTTGTCTGCTGGGACTGGCGGCGCAGGGCGTCGGCGAAATTGACGCGGCGCTGGCGGCCTTCAGGCGCGCCACGCGCATGGGGCCGCGCTATCCCGATGCCTGGCTGTCGCTCGGACATCTGCACTTGAACAAGGGGCGTCTTCCGGAAGCCTCGGAATGCCTGGAACATCTTCTCGTCCTGGCACCGCAGCAAGTTTCCACCCTGCAACTGGCCGGGGAACTGGAAATGGCGCGCGCCAACTGGGGCGAAGCGGCACGGTTTTTCCGTATGGCGCTGGAGAAAAAACCGGGTCACGACATCCTGCAGGCGCGTCTGGCGCTGGCGCTTGTCCTGGGCGGCGACGCCGTGGGCGCGGTAGACGCCATGACGCGCGCCAACGAACTGGGTGTCCCGGAAGAGTGGATTCTGGAACAACTGGGCTATCTGTTCGTCAAACGCCACGACCTGGATACCGCGCAGGAAAACCTGGAAATGAGCCTGGAGCGCAATCCCGACAACCTGAACGCCCTGAACAGCCTGTTCGTGGTCTACAGCAAACAGGGCAAAAGCGCGCTGGCGCGGGAGACGGCGGAAAAAATCCTGCAAAAGGACCCGGAACATGTGAGCACCTTGGTCAACATGGGCGGATGGTGCAACGATCAGGCGCGCGGCGCGGAAGCCATCGACTACTACCAGCGCGCGCTGGAACTGGAGCCGGAATCCGGAACGGCCTATTCGAACTACCTGTGGACCATCATCCATTCTTCCGAACACGGCGCGGATGAAATCCTGCAAGTCGCGCGCGCCTACGACGAGCACCTCTGCCGCAAACACCTTCGTCATGACGATTTCGCCGATCGCGACCGCGATCCCGAACGCCGCCTCAAGATCGGCTGGCTGACCTCGGACATGCGCCAGCATCCCGTCGCCGCCTTCGTCATTCCCTTTTTGCGTTTCCTGGATCGGCGGCAACTGGAAACCGTGCTCTACCACAATACCGCGCTGGAAGACGACAACACCCGCCTGGCCAAGATGAGCGTCGACAAATGGCGGGAAGCGCAGGCCATCGGCGACGATGCCCTTGCCGATCTGATCCGTGCCGACGGCATTGACATCCTGGTCGATCTGAACGGCAATACCGAAGGTCATCGCCTTCTGGCCATGGCGCGCAAATCCGCGCCCATTCAGGTCACCTGGCTGGGTTTCCCCGGCACCAGCGGCTTGTCCGCCATGGATTACATTTTCATTCCGCCCGACCCTGTGCTGGAAAAAGGAACGTGGTGTACCGAAACGCCATGGCCTCTGGCCGACTGCTACGGCGTGCGCACCAATATCCCGGATATGCCCATACAACCGGGTTTGCCTTGCGAACGTCTTGATCGTCCCTTTGCCTTCGCCTGTCTCAACAATTTCCGCAAGGTCAGCCAGCACGCCATCCAGCTGTGGAGCGAGATACTGACGCGCGCGCCGGAAACCCGCCTCATCCTGGTCGCGCGCGGCGGACAGGATGAAACCCTCAAAACCTACATCGAAAGCCAGTTCGCCCGGCATGGCGTCGCCCCGGAACGCCTGGATATCCGGGGGCTTGCGCCGCAGAAAGTCTATTTCAACAGCTACAACGAAGCCGACATTTGCCTCGATCCCTTTCCCTTCAACGGCGGCACTACCGGCTATGATTCCATCTGGATGGGCGTGCCCTTCGTCACCTTGCCGGGCGACGCGCTGGTCTCGCGCATGGGGCGCATCATCCTGAAAAACGTCGGCCTGGGCGAGCTGATTGCGGAGACTCCCGAAGCCTACGTCGACATCGCCGTCGCCCTGAGCCAGGATCACCCGCGTTTGAAAGCCCTGCGCGCCAACCTGCGCGAACGGATGCTGGCCAGCCCCCTGATGGACGCCCCGCGCATGGCGCGCAGCCTGGAACAGGCGTTTCGAGGAATGTGGCGGCGATGGATCGGCGCGGATAAAAAATAGCGCCTCGCGCTGCAAGAAGCAAAAAGCGTTAGCGCCTGTTCATCGTAAAACCAACTCCGGTTTGGAACCCCGCCCGTTGATAAGGCGCGAAGGTCGAGACCCCGGCCGCGGCCGGGGTTTCGACCGCAGCCATTCTCGAGGGGAGGGAAACCCCTTCCCAATGGAGTTGGGCCGACAGCCCTGAAAGGCTGTCGCTGATTTTTGCTACGACAATCCGAGATCATGAACAGGTTTTTGCAACGCCCCAGCCTCCGGCGTCTGCCCGCCGATCGCCCTGTGCCTGACCAGTACGCGCGCGGCCAGTGTCCGGCACTGCCGCGCCAGCCATTCCACCAGATAGACCGAGCGGTGCTGGCCGCCGGTACAGCCGATGGCGACCGTCAGGCTGGCGCGGTTATCCTGACGGTAGGCCGGCAGCCAGTCGCAGATGAAGCGGTGCAGGTCGGCGCGCATTTTCAATACCGTTGCCTCGGCTTCCAGAAATTCGATCACCGGCGCGTCCAGTCCCGTCAGGGCGCGCAGCACGGGTTCGTAATAGGGATTGGGCAGGCAGCGCGCGTCGAACACCAGGTCGGCGTCCTGCGGCAGGCCGTGTTTGAAGCCAAAGGATTGAATGAGCAGGGTCAGCCCTTCCTGCACCGGCGCGGCGACAATCTGCAATGTCCATGCGCGCAACTGGGCGGCGCGCAGATCGGAAGTGTCCACGTGATGTCCCAGACCGATCAGCGGCCGCAGGCGTTGCCGTTCCTCGCTGATGGCTTCCACCAGTGTGCGCGCGTCAAAAGCCAGCGGGTGACGGCGGCGCGTTTCGGAAAAGCGTTTGAGCAGCGTATCATCTTGCGCGTCGAGAAACAGGAAACTGACCAGATGTCCTTCCCGGCGCAGGGCGATGATTTTTTCCGGCAGGGTGTCGATGGCCGCGCCGGAACGAACATCGATGGCCACTGCGGCGCGCGCGTAGCCTTCCGCCTGCAACAGTTCGACCAGCCATGCCAGCATGGCCGCAGGCAGATTGTCCACGCAGTAATAACCGCGGTCCTCCAGCACATGCAACGCCACGGATTTGCCGGAGCCGGAAAGACCGCTGATGAGGACGATTTCCATGTCGGAAAACAAAAAAGACGGAAAGACGGTATTGTACGCATCCCGGCGGCAAACTTGACCGTCTTTTCGCGCCCTCCTATAATCCGCCGCCTCTTGCGCGAAGGCGTGAGGCCGATGGTGATGTAGCTCAGATGGTTAGAGCGGTGGATTCATAACCCACAGGTCGGCAGTTCGATCCTGCCCATCACCAGTCCTTGGCCCTTGTGGGCGGCGAGTCTTGCGGGCAGTGCCGCCGCCCTTTCCACGAAGAGATAAACGTTCGGCGCGGGTTGCGCCTTCGGCATGTTGCCCTGATGTCTACAATACCCGTCATGCCTACCGCGCATGACATTCTCCAGCACACCTTCGGCTATCCCGCCTTTCGCGGGCGGCAGGCGGAAATCATCGAGCAGGTGGTCGATGGCGGCGACGCGCTGGTGCTGATGCCGACCGGCGGTGGAAAATCGCTCTGTTACCAGATTCCGGCCCTGATGCGCCAGGGCGTCGCCATCGTGGTTTCCCCCCTGATCGCGCTCATGCAGGATCAAGTGGATGCCCTGACCCAACTGGGCATTCGCGCGACCTTCCTCAATTCCACCGTGGCCTGGAACGAGGTGCGGGAAACCGAACAGCGGCTCTTCGCCGATGAGATCGACCTGCTCTACGTCGCTCCGGAGCGGCTGATGACCGAGCGCTTCCTCGCCTTGCTCGACGGTCTGGCGCAAGGCGGGCGGCTGGCGCTGTTCGCCATCGACGAAGCGCATTGCGTCTCGCAATGGGGACACGATTTTCGCCCGGAATACCTGCAACTTTCCGCCATTCATCAGCGACACCCGAACGTGCCGCGCATCGCGCTCACGGCCACCGCCGACGAAGCCACGCAAAAGGAAATGATCGAACGTCTGGGGCTTGCGCAGGCGCGGGTCTTCATTTCCAGCTTCGATCGTCCCAATATCCGCTACAGCGTCGTGGAAAAGGAGCAACCCCGGCGGCAACTGCTGGATTTTCTCGCGCCGCGCCAGGGCGAGAGCGGCATCGTCTATTGCCTGTCGCGCAAAAAGGTGGAAGAAACCGCCAAATGGCTGAATGCGCAGGGGTACGCGGCGCTCCCTTACCACGCGGGCATGGACGCGCCGACGCGCGCCGAGCGCCAGCGCCGTTTCCTGCGCGAGGACGGTCTCGTCATGGTCGCCACCATCGCCTTCGGCATGGGCATCGACAAGCCCGATGTGCGCTTTGTCGCGCATCTGGGTTTGCCCAAGAGCCTGGAAGCCTACTATCAGGAAACCGGACGCGCCGGACGCGACGGCGAACCCGCCGAGGCCTGGATGACCTATGGCCTTCAGGATGTCGCCCGGCATTGCAAGCGTATCGAGGAATCCACTGCCGGCGAGGAACAGAAGCGCCTGGAACACCAGAAACTTTCCGCGCTCCTGAGTTACGCGGAATCCGCGCATTGCCGCCGGGTCGTGCTGCTCAATCATTTCGGGGAAGAAAGTCAGCCCTGCATGAATTGCGACGCCTGCCTCAATCCGCCGCAATGCTGGGACGGCACCGTCGCCGCGCAAAAGGCGCTCTCCGCCGTCTTCCGCACCGGACAGCGCTTTGGCGTCCGGCATGTAATCGACGTGTTGACCGGCAAGGAAAGCCCGAAGACAAAGACATACGCGCACCAGCAGCTTTCCACCTGGGGCGTCGGCGCGGATATTGCCGCCGCCGACTGGCGCGGCATTTTCCGGCAACTGGTGGCGGCGGGTTTCCTGCGCGTCGATCTGGAAGAATACGGCGCGCTGAAACTGACGCCCGCCGCGCGTCCGCTGTTGAAAGGCGAACAGCGGATAGAACTGCGCCGCCGCATTGTCCCCTCCCGCGCCAGAACAGGCAAAAGCGAAGAACCGTTGCGCGCCGATTTCACCGCCGACCTCGATCCGGCGGCGCATGCCCTGTTCGAGCGTCTGCGCCAGTGGCGGCTGGAAGCCGCCAGGAAACAGGGCGTTTCCGCCTACGTCATCTTCGGCAATAAAACCCTGAAAACCATTGCCGCCCAAAAACCCCAAACCCTGGAGGAACTGCTCGCCATCCACGGCGTTGGCGAGGCCAAGCGGGGACGCTACGGCAAGGACATTCTGGCGCTGATTGCCGCCGCCTGATCTGGTAGAGTACGCGCCTTGTTCGGAGAAAAATACCGTGGACATTCTTTTGACGCCGGAAGCCCTGTTTGCCTTTTTGACCCTGACGGCGCTGGAACTGGTGCTGGGCATTGACAACATCATTTTCATTGCCCTTCTGGTAAACAGGCTGCCGCCGGAGCGGCGGGATTTTTCGCGGCGGCTTGGCCTGTTTCTGGCCATGTTCGTCCGCATTCTCCTGCTCACCCTGCTTGCCTGGATGGCCGGACTGACCAAACCGCTGCTGACCCTGTTCGGACATGGCTTTTCCTGGCGTGACCTGATATTGATGGCGGGCGGACTTTTCCTGCTCTGGAAAAGTACCGGGGAAATCCATCAGTTGCTGGAAGGCGAAGCGGGCGAAGCCTCTTCCACCCTGAAAGCCTCTTTTGCCGCTGTGATTACACAGATCATCATCATCGATCTGGTGTTTTCGCTGGATTCCATCATTACCGCCATCGGCATGGTCAGCCAGTTGCCGGTGATGGTCGCCGCCGTAACGGCTTCGGTCGCCCTGATGATGGTCGCCTCCGGCCCCATCGCGCACTTCGTGGCCGAACATCCTACCGTCAAGATGCTGGCGCTTTCCTTTCTGATGGTGGTCGGCGTGGTGCTGGTAGCCGATGGCTTTGGCCACCACGTGCCCAAAGGCTATATTTACTCCGCAATGGCGTTTTCCGTGCTGGTGGAAATGCTCAACATCCGCATGCGCAAAAACGCGGCGCGCCCCGTGGCGCTCAGGGATGCCTATGTGGAATCGGCAAAAGAAGACATGCCCTGAAAACTACACCGCCGATTCGCCGATTTCTCCAGTGCGGATACGCACCACCTGTTCGACAGGCAGGACAAATATCTTGCCGTCGCCAATCTTGTTGGTGCGCGCGGTCTTGACGATGGCGTCGAGCGTGACTTCCAGCAATTCGTCGGTAATGACGATTTCGATTTTCAGCTTGGGCAGGAAATCCACCACATATTCCGCGCCCCGGTAGAGTTCCGTGTGTCCCTTCTGGCGGCCAAAACCCTTGACTTCGCTGACCGTCAGTCCCGTCACGCCGATTTCGGAGAGCGCCTCCCGCACGTCGTCGAGTTTGAACGGCTTGATGATGGCTTCGATTTTTTTCATACAGGCTCCTTCAGGTTGTTTTCAGGATGGACTTTAGCAAGAAGTTCCGCCTTTGTCCGCGCGTTGGCGAGCGCGATGAAGCCGGCGAGCGGGATGTCTTCGGCGCGCTTGTCCGGGGCAATGCCCAGGGCGGCGAGTTCGTCTTCGGCAAATTGAGCTTTCAGGGTATTCCTGAGCATCTTGCGCCGTTGGGAAAAAGCGGCGGCAGCGACTTTTTCCAGCGTGGCGATGTCGCACAGCGCGCGTTCAGCGGCGGGCCGGGGAATCAGCCGCACCAGCGCCGACCACACCCTGGGCGAAGGATTGAAACTTTTCGGCGGCACATCGAACAGTTTTTCCAGATGAAAACGGTATTGCAGCATGACGGAAAGTCGCCCATAGGCCGGGCTGCCCGGTTGGGCCACCATGCGCTCGACGACTTCTTTTTGCAACATGAAATGCATGTCCCGGATTCTATCGGCAAAGCGGGCCAGATGAAAAAGCAGCGGCGTGGAAATGTTGTACGGCAAATTGCCCGCCACGCGCAGATCCGGCTCCAATTGGCCGAAATCGAAGGCCAGGGCGTCGCCCGTGTGCACGATGAGCCGTTCGGGGTGAAAACGCCGTTTCAGGCGGACAATCAGGTCGCGGTCGATTTCCAGCGCATGCAGGCGATCGAGACGTTCAAGCAGGGGATCGGTGAGCGCCCCCAGACCGGGGCCGATTTCCGCCAGATTATCGTCCGGCTGCGGGTCGATGGCGGCGACAATCCCGTGGATGACGCCCGGATCGACCAGGAAATTCTGCCCGAAACGCTTCCTCGGCACATGTCCCGCCTGCAAAAAGGCGGAACGCGCATGGGGTTTGCCGGGGTTCATTTTCGTCTGCCCATGAAGCGCCAGGCGCAGGACGCCAGTATCAGCGCCAGCGACGGCAGCCAGATCCAGAGGAATTCGGAATAGAAGACAGCCGCGCCCCGCTCCGAGAACAGGCGCGCAAGGCTCATGGGCGAGACCCGGATGGGATGCCAGGGGAAGAAATAACGCGTGTCCGAAAACGGCCACAGGGCGGCAACGCCCAGCCCGCCGCTGGTCAAGGCGTCCAGTGCGATATGGCTGGCAACGGCCAGGAAGACCAGCGCGCCCGCCCAAAGCCGGGAAGCCTTGAGCCAGGGCGCGACGCCCGCGCCGACAAGCCCGCAGAACACGGCAAAAACAAGCGAATGCGAAAAGCCCCGATGTCCCAGCCAACTGGCGTAGGGAACACCCAGATAAAAACCGATGGCGTCCACATCCGGCGCGACGGCAAAAAAGGCCAACGCAAACAAGAGACGCGAGGAAACCCGCCGCCTGCCCAACGCCACGCCCAGGGCCAGTATCGGTGCGGGATGACTGAAAATGGTAGGCATTGCTACAGCGTTTCCATGACATCGAGCAGACTTTGGTAGCTGTCCACATTGTGGTACTTCACGCCGAACGTGGAAATCTCATTGAACAGTTTCTTGGCGCAGGATATTTTTGTCTGTTCAATCGGGCGGAGTTCCAGGCTGTCCATCGTGCCCTTGGTCTCGGCGATGAAGAAAATGTGCTTCACCGCGCCCTTCCTGAACGAAATCGCCCAGTCCGGGGAGTAGTTGCCCACGGGCGTCGGGATATGGAAGCCGCGCGGCCCCCGCGGGAGCTTGGCGTATACGATTACCTCGTCGGCTACATCCAGGTC
>JAIRLE010000018.1 GCA_031259605.1 Zoogloeaceae bacterium | reverse complement strand
TGCCGGTCAAACTCCATTGAGAAGGGGTTTCTCTCCCCTCCCCAATGGCTGCGGTCGAAACCCCGGCCGTAAGAAGCTGTTTTAAAAATACCTTGAGAGGCGTTCAAGCGTCGCTTCGCGCCTTTCTTGCGGGCGGGGTTTCAACCCGAAGTTGGTTTTACGATGAACTGCCGCCCCTCTCCCGTGAGCGGACGAGGATACGCGCCCCCGCAGTACGCAATTGTCGGCAAACGCGCGCGACATCTGCGGGCGTATCGACGCCGGGCGGCAGGGCGTTGGGGACATGCAGGACGTGGATGCGGCAGCCGTGCCACAGGGCGCGCAGTTGCTCCAGCGATTCGAAGATTTCCGGCGGCGCGGGAGGAAGTCGCGTGTAGTCGCGCAAAAAGGCGGCGCGATAGGCATACAGCCCGATATGACGGCAGGCAGGAAAATCCGGCGGCAGCGCGGCGCGGCTTTCCCGGAAAGCGTCACGCGCATAGGGAATGGGCGCGCGGGAAAAATACAGGGCATCGCCATTGGCGCGGCAAACCACCTTGACGACATTGGGATCGAAGAATTCCGCCGCCCCGGTCAGGGGATGCGCCAGCGTGGCGATGTCCGCGCCGCTCTCCGCCAAGCTTTGGGCAACGCGGCCAATGAGTTCCGGCGCGATCAACGGTTCATCACCCTGCACATTGACCACGGCAGTCGCCGCTTCCCATCCGGCCTTCAACACGACTTCCGCCAGACGATCCGTGCCGCTGGCGTGATCGGCGCGCGTCATCATCGCCTTGAGCCGGGGCAGCGCCTGCGCCTCGATGACCGCCGCGATGTCGGCGTGGTCGGTAGCGACGATGACCTCTTCCGCGCCCGATTCCAGCGCTTTTTCCGCCACGCGCACGATCATCGGCTTGCCGCACAAATCCACCAGCGGCTTGCCCGGCAGACGGGTGGAAGCGTAGCGGGCGGGAATGACGACCTTGAACGGCGGCATGCTCAGGCTTCTTCGGGCGTCAGCGCGCGCGCTTCTTCTTCCAGCATGATGGGAATGCCGTCCTTGATGGCAAAAGCGAGTTTGCAGGGCTTGCAGATCAATTCCTGCTCGATTTTCTTGTACAGCAATTCGCCCTTGCAGAGGGGACAGACGAGGATGTCGAGGAGTTTTGCGTCCACTTGAGTTTCTCCAGCAGGAGGTTGAGAAAGGCCGACGGGAGTTCCGCCGTAACCGGCAGCGCCCAGATTTCCGGCATGCCGGGACAGGCGCGGAACCGGGCGCATTTTACGCCATCCTTTTCCGTCATCAGCAGGACTTCGCCTGGCAAGGACAGCAAATCGCCGCTTTGATACACATGGTGATCGGGAAAGGCATGGGTGGAAAACTTCAGTCCCATTTGCGCGAGGGTACGAAAAAACCGCTCCGGATTCCCGATGCCCGCCAGTGCGCATAGCGTCTTCGGGGCAAGGTCATCCGCCGCGCAACGTATCTCCGGGTTGTCCAGCCGGTAAAACGCGCCGGGAAGAAGCCGCATGTCGAACCGCGCGCCATCCGCGCAGGCCGCCAGCACACGCGCGTCCGGCGCGCCGTTGAAGATGACGGCATCCGCGCCAGCCAAACGGGAGAGCGGCTCGCGCAATGGCCCCAACGGCAGAAGAAAGCCGTTGCCCGCGCCGCGACCGTCGAAGATCGCAATCTCCACGTCGCGCCGCAGGCGCAGGTGTTGCAGGCCGTCATCGCAAATCAGCACATCGACGTCCGGGCAGTTTTCCAGCAGCGCCGCGCCCGTTTGCGCGCGGTCGCGACCGACCCAGACCGGCAACTTGCCGCGCAGGGCAAGCAACACCGGCTCATCGCCCACATCGGCAGGATCGGAATGCGCAAAAACCGGACAAGGCACTGACGCGCCGCGCGCGCCTCCATAGCCCCGGCTGAGAATGCCGGGATGCCAGCCCGCCGCCCGCAACGCCTGGGCAATGGACAGAACCAGCGGCGTCTTGCCCGTGCCGCCCACGCCAAGATTGCCGACCACTACCACCGGAACCGGCAGGGCGACGCGACGCAACAGTTCGTGGCGATACAGGAAGCGGCGCAGGGCGGCAAGGAGGGCAAAGAATACGGCCAATGGCGCGAGCGGCAACAGGACGAACGCCAGTTTGCGTCGTTGCCAGTGCCGGGTCAGCCATGCGCTCGCGCGCACTTTCCAGCGGATACGGCGCTGTTTTCCGGCATGCGGGGCGTTTTTCATGAATGCTCCCCCGCGTTTTCGCCTCACGGAGAAGCCGGCGGCGTCTGGATGGTAAAGGAAATGCGCGGATAGCCCGCCGACTGCGCCGCTTGCATGACGTCGATCACGCTCTGGTGCGTGGCCTTGGCGTCGGCGCTGATGACGATGAGCGGGTCGGTCTGCTCCGCGGCGGCCTGTTTCAGGGCTTCGCTGATGAAATGCACGTCATTGGCGCGCAAAAGCTGTTTATTTACCCGCATCTGCCCATCTGCGGTAATCGCCACCTCGACTTCGTTGGGCAGGTTCTGCGCCTGTTCGGCGTCGGCGGAAGGCAGGGTGATTTCCAGCGCGGCGAAACGGGAATAGGTGGTGGTCAGCATCAGGAAAATGATGACCACCAACAGCACGTCGATCAGGGGAATCAGGTTGATTTCCGGCTCTTCGCGGCCGCGCTGGCGGGAAAAGTTCATGCGCTTTCTCCGCGTTCGCCGTGCAGCACTTCCACCAGGCGGATGGCCTGTTGTTCCATGTCCATCACGAAACTGTCGATCAGCGCCCGGAAATGCCGCCAGAAAATCATGCTGGGAATGGCGATGAGAATGCCGAATCCGGTGTTGTAAAGGGCGGTGGAAATGCCATGCGCCAATACGCTCGGATCATGCGTGCCGACCGCGCCGCCTTGTGCGCCGAACATTTCGATCATCCCCACTACCGTGCCGAAAAGCCCCATCAGGGGCGCGATGGAGGCGATGGTGCCCAGCGTGGTGAGATAACGCTCGAGATCATGCGTGACGGCGCGCCCGGTTTCCTCGATGGATTCCTTCATGATTTCGCGCGAGGCGTTGCGGTTGCGCAGTCCCGCCGCCAGCACCCGGCCCAGGGGCGAATGCTGCTCCAGTTCCCGCAGCGCCGCTTCATCTATGCTGTTCTTGTTTTGCCGGACTTCGTGCAACACGCGCTGCAACAGGCCCGGCGGCACGATGCGGCTTCTGCGCAGGGAATAGAATCGCTCGCCGATCAGCGCCACCGCAATCATCGAAGCCAGCAACAGCGGCCAAATCGGCCAACCCGCCGCCTGCACGATGGAAAACAGGTTTGTAGACACGTCGCCTCCAGTCAATTCAAGACAGTATTCAAAGAGCGGGCTATTGTGCCTTCAGCACAAGGGAAGGGCAAGCCAGATGTCAAATGTCGGGATGATCGAAGACTTTCCCCGCTTTCCCGCTCCTCTCCCGAAGGCCGAGAGAAAAGCGTGATTTCCCGTGCCGCGCATATATACTTGTCAGCCTTCGACGCATATAACGGGAGTCTGGATCATCATGAACGCAGGCAAAATTCCTGCCTTGATTTGTCCCGCCGGCAGCCTGCCCGCCTTGAAGGCGGCGGTGGATTGCGGCGCGGACGCGGTCTATGCCGGGTTCAGGAATGACACCAACGCGCGCAATTTCGCCGGTCTGAATTTCGACGACAAGACGCTCGCCGCCGGTGTGGACTATGCCCATCGGCACGGACGGGAAATCCTGCTCGCCATCAACACCTACCCGCAACCCGGACGCGAAAGCGCCTGGCAAAAGGCGGTGGATACGGCAGCGGATTTTGGCGCGGACGCGCTCATCCTCGCCGATGTCGGCCTCATGGCCTACGCGCGCGAACGTTATCCCGATCTCCATCTGCATCTTTCCGTGCAGGGTTCGGCAACCAATTACGAAGCCATCAACTTTTGCCAGCGCGCTTTCGGCATTCGCCGCGCCGTGCTGCCGCGCGTCCTCACCATGGCGCAGGTGGAAAACCTGATCGCCCATACCACGGTGGAAGTGGAAGTCTTCGGTTTCGGCAGCCTGTGCGTGATGAACGAAGGCCGTTGCTGGCTTTCTTCCTACGCCACCGGCGAATCGCCCAACAGCGCCGGTGCCTGTTCGCCCGCGAAATTCGTGCGTTGGGAAAAGCGTCCCGCGCGTCTGGATGAAACTCCCGGCGAACACCTGGACGCGCGACTGAACGGCGTCCTCATCGACACCTTCCCGCCGCAGCGATCGGCAGGCTATCCGGTGCTGTGCAAGGGACGCTTCGCGGTGCGCAACGAAACCTATTACGCGCTGGAAGAACCCACCAGCCTGAATGTGCTGGCGGTATTGCCGCAGATCATCCACATCGGCGTCGCCGCCCTGAAGATTGAAGGCCGCCAGCGCAGTCCGGCCTACGTCGCCCAGGTGACCAAGGTCATGCGCGCGGCGTTGGACAGCGCGCTCGACGCGGTGCGGCGCGGCGTTGCCTATCGGGTGGACGCCCTTTGGCAGAGCGAACTGGCGCGCGTCGCCGAGGGACAGCAGGTGACGCTCGGCGCGTATAACCGCCCGTGGCGCTGAAGATTTCCGTATTTGTCCGTTTTCCGAAAGCTTTCATATGTCGCAAGCCCACATTCCCCAAATTACCCTCGGCCCCCTGCTCTGGTTCTGGCCGCGCGAAAAAGTCCTGGCGTTTTATGCCGACCTGGCCACACATCCGGCCATCGACACCTTCTATCTGGGCGAAGTCGTCTGTTCCCGCCGCCAACAATTGCGCGCCGACGACTGGCTGCAACTGGCGCACGATCTCATCGGCCGCGGCAAGAAGGTGGTGCTGGCGGCGCAAGCCCTGCTGGAATCCGAAAGCGACCTGCGCGCCCTGCGCCGCCTGACGGAGGAAGATCGCCTGACGCTGGAAGTCAATGATCTGGGCGCGGTCGGCATTGCCACGGAACGGGGATTGCCCTTCGTCTGCGGCGCGCACCTGAACATCTACAACGCCGCCACCCTGCACTGGTACGCGCGCGCGGGCGGCATCGCCTTCGTGCCGCCGCTGGAAGCCTCGCGCGCCACGGTGGAGGCACTGCATCGCAGCCGTCCGGCGGGCATGAAGACCGAACTGTTCGTCTTCGGCAAGCTGCCGCTGGCCTTTTCCGCCCGCTGCTTTACCGCCCGTCATTACGAGTTGAACAAGGATAACTGCCAGTTCCGTTGTCTGGAACATCCGGAAGGTCTGCTGGTCAAAACGCAGGAAGGCCAGCCCTTTCTCAACATCAACGGCATCCAGACCATGTCGGCGCAGACTTGCAACCTGCTGGCGCAAATGCCCGACATCCTACGCATGGGCATCGAGCGCATCCGCGTTTCGCCGCAGACCGCACACATGGACGCCATTCTCTCCGCCTTCGCCGCCGCCTGCCGCGGCCAGGAGACCAAGGCGGAGGCGTTGCGACATACCGCCGACGCGGCCGGATTCTGTAACGGTTACTGGTTCGGCAAGGCCGGCATGGAACAACGCGCGCCGGAGGCGGCATGAGCGCCTTCCCTCTGCCGCCCGCCGCCTTTACCGGCGCGAGCCGCCGCGTCGCGACAGGCAATCTGTTCGACTGGCTGCGGCAGGGCTGGGCGACGTTTCGCGCCGCGCCGCTCCATTGGCTGGGCATGGGCGGCGTATTTTCTTTCGGACTTCTGCTGTGCGCACACGTTCTTGCAGACACGGGTCTGTTATCGGGCGTGGCGCTACCGGCAATCCTCCTGACGTTCATGTCAGCGGCGATGTTGTACGCCTGCGCGCATTCCCCGCATCCGGCGCTTTTTTACCGGCTGTTTTCCGGACAACCCAGCCTTGTCGTCCCGGTTGCCCTTTTAAGCGGCATCGCTTTCCTGGTATTTCTTGCCGTCGGCACCCTGCTGACCAGCTTGGCGCTGGGTCTTTTTGGCAATCTTTCCGCCGCCTCAAGCGGTCCGGCGCTACTGTTCATGCTGCTGTCGGCACCTCCTTTTTTCTTGTTCGGTTTTTTACTTTTTCAGGCTGTCAGCGTCATCGGGCTGTTCACCCTGTTGCTGGTCATGCCGCACGCCATGTCCATCGGCGCGGCGCTCACCGCCAGCGCCGCGGCGTACCAGAAAAACCTCCTTTGCTTCACCCTGTTCGCGCCGATACTGGCGATCATTCTGTTTTTGGGCTTGTGCACTCTGGGACTGGGGTTCGTCGTGTTCTTCCCGGTGCTGTTCGCCACGCTCCATGCCGCCTACCGCGATATTTTCGCGGGCGTCTGAATCTACAGGGAGATTTTCGCCGCATGTCCGTTTTTTCATCCCGCCGCAGTTGGTACTGGCTTTACGCCACCATCCGCCTGTTTGCCCGAAGGCCATTCCTGTTTCTGGCGACGCCGATGTGCTTTCTGTTGCTGGCGCTGCAAGTCCGCCGGATACCCTACTTCGGCTCCCTGCTGCCGCAATTGCTCTGGCTTTGCCTGATCGCCGGCATGGCGAACCTGGCGCTCAGCCCGCATCCTTCCCCCATGGCGCTCGTTCGCTCCCTGTGGGAACGTCTTTTGCCGCTTGCGGGGCTGGCGCTGCTGTTGTCGTGCTACACGTTCCTGGCGCTATACCTGCTTGCCCGGATCGATCCGGAATTCATTCACACGCTGTTGCGGCGCAATTCCGAACCCCCGCTCACGGAAGAAACGCAAAACCTCATGCCCGCCCTGCGCCTGATTCTTCTGTTCGCTCCCCTCGTCATGGCGCAGTGGTTTACGCCCCTTTTGATCGTCTGGCGGCGTTATTCCATCGGCAAAGCACTGTTTTGCAATTTTGCCGTCATCGGATACAACTGGCGCGATATTCTGTTGGTCTTCATGCTGTTCATCGCCCTGACTCTGGGCGTATTCTTCCTCTTCGTCCCGTTTTTTGCCGTTCGCGCGAATCTGGTCATGCCGCTGCTCAATTTCCTGTGGATTGTCGTACTGGCCCTGCACATCAGCCTTCTCTGCGTCCTGTACCGGGATTTTTTCCCCACCGAAGCGCCGGGGCGCATTTCGGAACAGGCGTAAATCCGGTTTGCGGCAAGCCGCTTCCTCGCCTATAGTCTTGCGTCACTTTACTTTTTGCCACGCAACCTCATGGAACTTCGCACATTGCAGAAAATCGCCGTTTCGGCGCTGGAAGACATCAAGGCGAAAGAGATAGAAATCCTCAATACCGCCCGCCGCACCGACCTTTTTGCGCGGATGATCATCGCTTGTGGCGATTCCGGTCGCCAAGTACGCGCGCTGGCGCGCAACGTCGCCGGCAAGGTGCGCGCGGCGGGCGGCGAGGTGCTTTCCGTGGAAGGCGAGGAAAACGGCGAGTGGGTGCTGATCGACTTGGGTGACATCGTCGTGCATGTGATGCAGCCCGCCGTGCGCGCCTTCTACAACCTGGAAGAACTTTGGGGGACGGGGATCGGAAAGCAGTGGCCAGCAAGAACTTCGCACCGCCCCGAAGGGCGGGATTTCAAAACGGAGTTGGTTTTACGGTGAAATTGACGATCCTCGCCGTGGGAAACCGGCAGCCGGACTGGGTGCGGGCCGGCTGCGAAGAATATTTGCGGCGTATGCCGCGCGAGATCGCCGTTCGCGTCGTGGAAATCAAGCCCGAACCTGGCGGCGGCAAGCGCCGCGCGCAGATTCAGGCGGCGGAAAAAATCCGTATCCGGCAGGCGCTGGGCGCAACAAGGCAACACCTCATCGCGCTGGACGAGAAGGGACGCGATCTCACCACCCGGCAATTCGCCGATGCCCTGCGGGAATGGATGCGGACGGGTGACGATACGGCAATCCTGATCGGCGGCGCGGACGGCCTCGATGATGAATTGAAAACAGAAGCCGCCGAACTGCTGCGTCTTTCCAGTCTCACCCTGCCGCACGGTCTCGCCCGTCTCTTGCTGTGCGAACAACTGTATCGCGCCGCAAGCCTCCTGAAAAACCATCCCTACCATCGGGCGTGAGGGTGGCGCGGGACTGTCCGTCAAGCACATCCTTCGCCGACATCATGGGACTGCCGCTGTGCGAAACCGGCCTGTTGCTGAAAGCCGCAGGCTACCGCTTTATTGCCGAAGACGAGGCGACGCAGGATTTTCGCAACGAAAAGGAATGCCAATGACGCAAAACGACGAAAGGCCAACAGGTCATGCTTTTCGCCGCCGCCGCGCTCTGTCTGCTGTATGCCCGCTTTCGCAAGACCTTTGGCGAGGCGTGACGCGCCGGCATCCTTGCGCGCCGCCGCCCCCGCAAAAGTTACCGCCCGCAAGGCAAAGGGACTAGATGCGCTGGGCGAGTCCGGGGGCATTGCCGAGGTAGTTTTGCGGAGTGAGTTTCAGGAGCCGGGCTTTGGCGGCATCGGGGATGTCCAGGGTCTTGATGAACGTCTGCATGTCTTCTTTGCCGATGGCCTTGCCGCGGGTGAGCGCCTTGAGTTTTTCGTAGGGTTTATTGATGCCGTAGCGGCGCATGACGGTCTGGACGGGTTCCGCGAGCAGCAGCCAGTTGGCTTCGAGGTCGGCGAGCATGGCGGGCGCGTTGGCTTCCAGCTTGTCGAGGCCACGCAGGAGCGCCGTGTAGCCGAGCAGGGCATAGCCCAGCGCGACGCCCACGTTCCGCAGCACGGTGGAATCGGTGAGATCGCGCTGCCAGCGGGAGATGGGCAGTTTTTCGGCCATGTGGCGCAAAAGGGCGTTGGCAAGCCCCAGGTTGCCTTCGGAATTTTCGAAGTCGATGGGATTGACCTTGTGCGGCATGGTGGAGGATCCGACTTCGCCTTCCTTGACTTTTTGCCGGAAGTAGCCTATGGCGATGTAGCCCCAGATGTCGCGATCCAGATCCAACAGGATGGTATTGGCGCGGGCAAAGGCGTCGAACAGTTCCGCGAAGGTGTCGTGCGGCTCGATCTGGGTGGTGTAGGGGTTGAATTCCAGTCCCAGGCATTCGACGAAGCGGCGGGCGAAAGCTTCCCAGTCGAAGCCGGGATAGGCGGCAAGATGGGCATTGTAGTTGCCGACCGCGCCGTTGATTTTCCCGGTGATGCCGATGGTGGCGATGTTGCTGTAGGCACGTTCCAGGCGGTAGACGACATTGGCCAGTTCCTTGCCCATGGTGGAAGGCGTGGCGGGCTGTCCGTGGGTGCGGCACATCATGGGCGCTTCGGCCAGTTCGTGCGCGAGGCCGCGCAGGCGGGAGATGATTTCGGCCAGGAGCGGCAGCAATGCCTTGCCGCGCGCGGCGTGCAGCATCAAGGCGTAGGAAAGGTTGTTGATGTCTTCCGAAGTGCAGGCGAAATGAATGAATTCGCTGGCGCTGGCGATTTCGGCGTTGTCGCGCGTCTTTTCGCGCACCCAGTATTCCAGCGCCTTGACGTCGTGGTTGGTGACGGTTTCAATGGCCTTGACCTCGGCGGCCTGCTCGGGACCGAAGCGGGCGACCAGCGTATCCAGTTCCTGCGTGGCGGCGGGCGAAAAGGCGGGGATTTCGGCGAAATGGCTTTCGTTTGCCAGCGCTTTCAGCCATTCGATTTCCACTTGCAGACGGCGGCGAATCAGGGCGCATTCGGAAAAATACGGACGCAGCGCGTCCAGCTTGTCGGCATAGCGGCCATCCAGGGGAGAGAGGGCGGTCAGGGCATGGAGTTCGGACATGGAAGTTCCTATCGTCGGTGTGTGGCGCAAGCGTGTGGATTCTACTACAGGCCGCCGTTTTACAAGGTTCGCCGTAGAGGCGAGGCAGGGCAATCGCAGCAGGAAATCAGCGGCAGCCCTTCAGGGCTGCCGGTCTGACGTCATTGGGAAGGGGGGTCTTTCCCCTCGAGAATGGCTACGGTCGAAACCCCGGCCGCGGCCGGGGTCTCAACCTTCGCGCCTTTCTTGCGGGCGGGGTTTCAAACCGGAGTTGGTTTTACGATGAACAGGCGCTTACTGCACCGCGATGCGTTTGCTGGCGACAGCAGCGCGCTTGGGCAGCGTCAGTTCCAGGATTCCGTCATTGAAGCGGGCGGCGGACTGGGTGTCGTCGACATCCTGCGCCAACTGGAAGGAACGGGACAGCTTGCCGAAGTAACGTTCGGAACGCAGCACGCGCTCGCCTTCCTTCGTTTCGCTCTGGCTTTGGATTTCCGCGCTGATGGAAACAAGGTTGCCGTCGACGGTAATGTGGATATCCTCCTTTTTCACGCCGGGCAATTCGGCATGCACCACATAGGCGTTTTCCTCTTCCTTCACATCCATGCGGATGGCAGGAGGGGACGCGGGGGCGTTGCCCGCGTGCAAATCCATCGGTCGGACGAAAAAGCCGCGGAAAAGTTCGTCCAGCGGGTCATGCAAGGGCGTCAAGGCATTCATGCGAGTTTCTCCTTTCACAAAAAAATGGCCGGGGCGGCACTGGAACCCATATAGGGACAACCCCCACGCGTTTCAAGTTTTGAAAAATTCCGCGCCGCCCAAGAGCGGGGTCAGTCGTCTGTCTTCTGTTTTTTGCGCCGCGCCCGCGGGTGCGCCTGATCGTAAATCTTGCTCAGGTGCTGGAAATCCAGATGGGTATAAACCTGGGTGGAGGCGATGCTGCTGTGGCCGAGCATTTCCTGCACGGCACGCAGGTCGCCAGAAGATTGCAAGAGATGCGAAGCGAAGGAGTGACGCAACATGTGCGGGTGCACGGGTATGGAAAACCCGGCTTCCTTTGCTCGGCGCTCCAGGCGTTTCTGGATCATCCGCATACTGATGCGCGTCCCCCGGCAGCTGACGAAGAGCGCGTTTTCTTCCGGCGCGGCCAGTCTGGCGCGCACCGCCGCCCAAGCGTCCAGCGCTTCTTGCGCCTTGCCGCCCACCGGGACGACGCGAGTCTTGTTGCGCTTGCCGGTAACGCGGATTTCACCGCTGGCGCGCAAGTCTTCCAGCGCGTCGAGATTCAGGCCATCGAGTTCGGAAAGACGCAAGCCGGAAGAATAAAACAACTCGAACATCGCCAGATCGCGCAGGATGAGTACGGCGTCCGCTTCGGCGTCATCGGCGCGCGCGCCGCTCAGAAGGCCGATGCTTTCCTCCACGGAAAGCGCGTCCGGCAAACGGCGGGGCGATTTGGGCGCGCGCAGGGTCAGGCAAGGATTGCGCGTTATCTCGCCCTGTTGTTGCAGCCAGCGGAAAAAACCACGCCACGCCGACAACAGCCGCGCCAGCGAACGCCCGGAAAGTCCCTTGCCATGCAGCAGGGCAATCTGGCGGCGAATGCTGTTGACATCCAGCGCGGCAAAGGGCTGTCCGGCAGACAGGGCGGCAAGCCGCGCCAAATCGCGCGCGTAAGCGGAAAGCGTATGCGCCGACTGGCGGCGCTGGACGGAAAGCCAGGCCAGATACGCCGCCACCTGTTTCGCGTTGGCGCTGCTGGCGCCGGGCGGCGCGTTCATCGTAAAACTGACTCCGGTTTGAACCCCCGCCCTTCAGGGCGGGGCGAAGGTCGGGGTTTCGACCGTAGCCATTGGGAAGGGGAGAGAAACCCCTTCCCAATGACGTTAGACCGGTAGCCCTGAAGGGCTGCCGCTAATTTCTTGCTGGATAAGGGCGGCAGGGCGTCTACAACGCGCTGTGGGTGACGCGCCCCAGCACGGCGGAAATGATTTCGCCCAGACGTTCCAGATACAGCGTCCCCATGCCGCTATAAAAGCGCTCGACGTCTTCGCTGCCCAGCGCGAGCAGGCCGATGGCGCCGCCGCCGTTGCGCAGGGAAACCAGCGCCTGCGAACGAATATGGGCGGCATACGCGCCAAACCAGGCCGATGTCGCCACGCCCGCCATGTCGCCCGGATTGGCGCTCGCGCCGCAGTAGGGTTTTTCCAGCCGCTCGGCAAAATCCTGCAAATCGGCGCTGACCGCCGCGAATTCCGGCAGGTCGGCCACATCCCCCGGTTTGCGCCACAGACGCAGGGCTACGCGCGGAATGGCGAAGTCATCGCGCAGATGCAGATGGATGAGGTGCAGCGCCGCCGGGAACGTTTCGGCGGCTACCAGACCCACGGCGAGACGATGCATTTTTTCACTGATTACGTCGTTTTCCTCGCCAAAGGAAAGCAACTCGCTCAAGCGCTGTTCCAGTTTGCGGTTTTTGTCGCGCAGCGTCAGCATTTGCCGCTCGCTCAGCGAAATGGCGCGTCCGCCATGCGGATGCGGCACAAAAATTTCCGCCAGTCGATCGGCGCATTGCTCAAAGAACTGGGGCGTCGCCTCCAGATATTCGATGACTTCTTCCGTCTTCATAACTCGATTTCTCCCCTGAAAACGCTGACCGCCGGGCCGGTCATCCACACCGGATGCCCCGCGCCCTCCCAATGGATGACCAGACAACCGCCGCGAGTGGAAACCTCGACCGTCGCATCCAGCAGCCCCAGGCGAATGCCCGCGACCACCGCCGCGCAAGCGCCCGTGCCGCACGCCAGGGTTTCGCCCGCGCCGCGCTCGAATACTCGCAAATGAATATGTTCACGATCCCGCACCGCCCAAAATCCCGCGTTCGCTCCCTGCGGAAAACGCGGATGCGCCGCCAGCAACGGGCCTTGCGCCGCCACGGGCGCGGCATCCACATCCGCCACCACCTGCACGACATGCGGATTGCCCATGGAGAGCGCGCTGACGGTAAGCGTAACGTCCGCCAGCGCCAGCGGATAGGTCAAGGCTTCCCTGTCGGCCAGAAAAGGAATTTCCGCTGGCGCAAAGCGCGGCGCGCCCATGTCGACCGTCACCTGCCCATCCGCTTCCAGCTTCGACGTGATGACGCCCTTGGCGGTGCGCACCTGGATTTCCCGCTTGTCCGTAAGACCGACATCATGGACAAAGCGGGCAAAACAGCGCGCGCCATTACCGCATTGTTCCACCTCGCCGCCGTCAGCGTTGAAAATGCGATAGCAAAAATCCACCTCCGCCTGCGCGTCCGCTTCCACCAGCAACACCTGATCGCAACCCACGCCAAAATGCCGATCCGCCAGAAAACGCACTCGCTCCGGCGTCAGTTCGGTATGCTGGCGTACACCATCGATCACGACAAAATCATTGCCCAGCCCTTGCATCTTGGAAAACCGGAGCATAGCCATCCCCATAGTCATCCCTATTCCTGCGCCTATCTACAAAAGATTTGATTCTACTCCATGCGTCATCTTCCTCTTCATCCGCTGCGTGGAAAGAGAAAGGCGCAAAGTTTTCCCCTCTCCCGTTTTTGCGGGAGAGGGTATTGCGCTTGGGCGTGTTGTGTTCCAGACGCCCTGATTTTTGCGGCTTTGCCGTGGATACGACACCCTCTCTCGCCCCTGTCGGGGCACTCTCTCCCGCCAGGCGGGAGAGAGGACGGCAAGCGAAACGAAAACAAGCGCCTGTTCGACAAGTTCGGCGCGGCAATGCCGTTGTTTCGATTGCATTCAAACGGAATCGCTGATGCGAAAGCTCCCACTGACAGTGGTCTGGCCGTCGGGCTTGTAGAAAACGCCGTGGGCTTGCCGCCCGGCAAGCGCATCGAGTTGTTCGCGGGCGTTGCGCGACAGGAGCGCGATGCATCGGCCATTGAGTTCATTCAGGGATTTGGCGTCACGCGCCAGATTTTGCAGGGTGTGCCAGGCTTGCAGCAGACGGGGATTGCCTTGCGCAATAAGCCAGTTTTCCACGCTCAGACCGTTATCATCATGACCGGCGATGCCCAGTTGGCGCAAACAGGCGTGGCGTGCCTTGCCGATTTCTTGCAGTTCCTCGGCAAACTGGAGCTTGTTGACGGTGGTGCTTTCCAGCGCATCAATCTCGTTTTCCCGCAATTGCCGCTGTTCTTCCTGCAAGAGCGCGACAAATTGCCGAACCGCCGTGATTTCGGCGTCCAGGATTTGTGCAAAGTTTGCTGCGGTGTCCATGATTTCGTGGCGCTACACCCGGCGTTGCGCGGCAATGAGTTCTTGTGCGGTACTGATCAAACGGTCGGCAATGGCTTCCGGGTTGATGCGAAAGCGGCCTTCGGCGATGGCCTGTTTGATTTCCTGCACACGGCTGTCGTCGACCGGCGCTTCGGAAGCGTGCAGTTGGACGACATCGCTCAACCTGACCTGGTCGCCGGATCTTTCCGCGCTGGTCGGTTTGGCGGCGGCGCGCGCGGCAGGCGCGGGCGTAAATGGATATGTGGTTTCGACTTTCATCTGCTTCACCTAATGAACAGGGGAGTTCCTGGATTCCTCATGATTTGTAACGGCAATTTGGGGCGGCATCTTGAGGTCATCCTGGCGGAAATGGCAAAAAATTCCGTTTCCCCTGCCGCGTGACCTTCATGGCGAAGCATTAACAAGAATTGTGCCATCGGCCTGGGCGATGCCGCTGACAACCGTGCCGGAAGCGGTACGCGCCTGCGCGACCTGGCCTTCGCTGGCCTGGTTCAGGGCGCGGCCTTCATTGGTGGCGGTAAAGCCCGCGCCGCGAAAAACCAGCAGCACGGATTGCCCCGAACGAATCACGACGGGCATGGCGAGCAATTCCTGGCGCAGGGGTTGCCCCGGCGCAAGCGCCGTCTTGAGCGTCTTGCCAATGGCCTGTTCGGGGCGGGCAAGCACATTGGCGGGCAGGTCGCCGAGATTGCCCACGCGCAGGACCAGATCCGCTTCCCGCACGACGTGTCCGGCGGGAATGGCGTTTGCGGCGGCAAGATAATCCGTCTCGATGGCAATTTTGACCGGAACAAAGATGTTCCAGCGCGTCGGCGCGAGACAGCGCAGTCCGACACTGGCGTTGCCCGCCAACCGACCGGCGTCCAGATTGTTGGGCAGATACGCCTGATAACGGGCGCACTCCGGCAAGCGCAGCCGCGCATCCAGCGGCCCGACCTGTACGCTGATCTTGCCGGAATGCCGCAGCGCCAGTTCGCCGCGCACAAAGTTTTCCACCGCCTCCAGCGCTGGATGGGCAAGAACGCAAGGCGCGCACAACAACAGGCCGCACAAAAACGATGAACGAAAAGGATTCATAACCGCCATTGTCGCGCATCGGGCGTCAGATGTCAGGACCTGTTCATAATCTCGGATTGCCCTGTGTGAAATGTTTGATTTTCCTTCTCCCCCTCATCCGCAGATGACGGCAGGGGAGGGCAACCACAAGGGTTGCCCCTACTAATTTCTTGCTCGCGTGATTCATCGTAAAACGAACTCCGGTTTGAAACCTCGCCCGTAAGAAAGGCGCGAAGGTTGAGACCCCGGCCGCGGCCGGGGTTTCGACCGTAGCCATTCTCTAGGGGAGAGAAACCCCTTCCCAATGGAGTTGGACCGACAGCCCTGAAGGGCTGTCGCTAATTTTTGCTCCCGGAAGACAGGAAGTTTGCGGCTGCGCCACATGGAACGCCTCCCTCTTCCGGCCTTCGGCTCTGAGCGAGGGGCGCTGCGCGCCGGTGAAGAAGGAGAAAAAGTCCTCCAAATTCCCTTTCTCCCACCCGAAGGTCGCTATTTTTCCCGATCCCTGATTCCTGGCATTTGATGCCTGACTCTATACATTGAACAGAAAATTCATCACATCCCCATCCCTCACCACATAGTCCTTTCCTTCGGCGCGCATTCTGCCCGCCTCTTTCGCGCCATGTTCGCCCTGATATTGAATGAAGTCCTCGAAGGCGATGGTCTGCGCCCGGATGAAGCCGCGCTCGAAGTCGGTGTGGATGACGCCGGCGGCCTGTGGCGCGGTGTCGCCCCTGTGGATCGTCCAGGCGCGCACTTCCTTCACGCCCGCGGTGAAGTAGGTTTGCAGGCCGAGGAGTTTGTAAGCGGCGCGGATGAGGCGGTCGAGGCCGGGTTC
>JAIRLE010000002.1 GCA_031259605.1 Zoogloeaceae bacterium | reverse complement strand
CGGACGTGATGGGCAAGGGCTTTACTTTAAAGAGCGACCATGAGCTGTCGGCCGAGAAAAAGCGCCTGCGCCTGAAAAACATTGCTCGGATACACAAAAAGCGCTTGGAGCGCGAAACGCAAAACGGCCTTCTCGATCATCCCGCGCGCCCGGATTAAAGCCTGCTGGCGCCAATGCCGACAGGTTAGGGAGGACCAATCTTTTCCGAGCGGCGTTCGTCGCGCAAATCCCTCCAGCAAATCGTTCAATATGGCGGCATGGAACTCGGACAGCAACGCACGCTCCGCGACAGAGCCGCAAAACATCCCAAGCGCCTTGCGGCAGTTCCCTGCGCCGCCGCCCGCCATGGCGGCCCCCCGCCCCGTGTCCAAGCCTTCGATTTAGAAACCGGCGCTTTGCGAGGCGGAATCGCCTTTCCCATTTTTGCCCGCGCTTCGCCGCTTCTCTTGCGGTATGTAGCGTTCAACTATTTCATGTAGGCTGGCGGTTTCGATCGGTTTGGCCAAATAATCGCTGAAGCCCATTTCCAGAAACATCTCTTTCATGCCGGAAACCGCGTTGGCCGTAAGCGCCACAATGGGTACGCTCCGGCAGTGCGCTTCGTCCGCAGACCGGATCGCCACCGTCGCTTCGACGCCATTCACTTCGGGCATCATGTGATCCATAAAAATCATGTCATAACGGTTTTTTCGCGCGAGGCAAATCGCCGCCTTGCCGTTGTTGACGGCTTCCACGACCATTTCATAAGGCGCGAGCAGTCCAGCGGTTACTTTCAGGTTGGTGGCGATGTCGTCCACGATCAGCACGCGGGCTTCCGGCGCCGTAAAGCGGACGCTCGCGCCGGCGGCTTCGCCGTAATTTGCCATTTTCGTCTTGTTGTTCAGAACGTTCGCAATGGATGCGCAATGGAGCGGCATTGAGATGGCGCGTACATTTTCCTCCGCCACAGTTTCGCCGAACTCCGCCATCAGCACCGGCACGGCGCCCGCGCCGCGCTCCGCGATCATGCCGCGCGCTTGCGCAAACAGATGGGACGCGACGAAAATATGGCTGTACGTGCGCCCGCCTTTCAGAAATTGCTCAAAATCCGCGCGGCTCGGCGCGAGCGCGCAGGAGACGCCGAGATTGCCGATGGAGCGAACAACGGAGTTGGCGTAAATCTCCCTGCATTCGTACACCAGCACGCATTTTTCCTCCGGGTTCTCCACTAGGGCAAAAGGCTCGCCGTCCTTTACCAGCTGCGGGATGCGAACGGTAAAGACGCTGCCCTCCCCGTAGTTGCTGGACACGTCGATCTCGCCGCCCATCGCGCGGCAAAGGCTGTGGACAATGGCGAGCCCCAGTCCCGTTCCCTCAACGCCGCTGTGGCGCGAAAGGTCAAATTGCGCAAAGTCGTCGAAGAGCTTGTCCATATCCTCTTTCCTGATGCCAATGCCCGTATCGGATATCTCACAGGCGAGAATGACCCTGCCGTCTTCCTCCGGCTCGCAACCTATCGTCAAGGCAATGCGGCCCTCGTTTGTGTATTTGACGGCGTTGCTCAGGACGTTCAGCAGAATTTGCCTGATGCGCGTTTCGTCGCCGATCAGCTTTCTCGGCAGCGCGCTGTCAATGTCGGCGACAAAACACACGGGCTTTTCCGCGAGCCGTGTGCGTATAATGACGATCACGTCGTTGAGCAGCGAAGCAAATAGGTATTCTTTCAGGATGATTTCCGTCTTGCCTGACTCAATTTTGGAAAAATCCAATATGTCGTTGATGATGGCCAGCAAATTCGCTCCCGCCTGTTTGACGCCAAGCGCGTATTCACTGGCGGCGGGGGAGATATCCTCCCGCAGGATGAGTTCCGACATGCCGGTAATGGCGTTCATGGGCGTGCGGATTTCGTGGGACATCTTTGCCAGAAAAGCGCTTTTGGCCCGGGACGCGGCTTCCGCTTTTTGATTGGCCGCCAGCAGGTGGGCGTTTTGCTCGGCCAAGGCGCTGTTCGTGCGGGCAACGAAAACGTTGATGGCAAACAAGCTGAGCAGGACGAGCAGGAGCATCCCGAAATACACGGCGTTCATCGCGGAGTTGAGCGCCAAAAGCCCCGGCGCCGGATAGCCGACCGCCAGATACCACTTCATTTCCGGGATGGAGCTTACCAAATACACCTCGCCCTCAAAGGTAAACACGCGATGATTCGACGCGGCGAGCGAGCCTGCGATTTTGACGATTTCCGCGCCGGCGCTTCCGAGATGGTCTGTGAGCAATTTCTTGTTAAAAACCAAATCGTAGTCCGCCGCCGCCGTGATCTCGGCTAAATCGTTGAAGACGTACGTCGTGATCTTCGCGTCGAATTCCTTGAAAGCCGAAGCCACGAAATTGGAAAAATCCGTCAGGTCGATGCCTGTGCCGAGCATGCCGACTGGCTTTTTTCGGCCGTCCCATGTGCCGACGGACACGGGCAGATTGACCCACAGTTTGATTTGTTTGATGTTGGGATCGTAATCAATGTTGAAATTGTACAAGTCCGTTTCATAGAGCGTCAAATTGTACCAATAAGTTTCCGGCGCGTCGGGATTGACCACATAGGACTTGTTGCCCGTGGAGTGAAAGATTTTGTCGATGTCATTGACCCAGAACAGATTTCCGTTCTTAAAATG
>JAIRLE010000012.1 GCA_031259605.1 Zoogloeaceae bacterium | reverse complement strand
GCAAGTCCGAATACGGACTGCAATTGATGGAAAAACAGAAGATTCGCTTCAACTACGGGCTTTCCGAACGGCAGTTGCGGCGCGTCGTCAAGGAAGCCCAGCGGCAGAAGGCGCAGACGGGCGGCAAGATCGTGGAATTTCTGGAGCGGCGTCTGGACAATCTCGTCTTTCGCGCCGGTTTCGCGCCGACGATTCCCGCCGCCCGGCAATTGGTCAACCACGGGCATATCCAGTTGAATGGCCGACGGGTGACGATTCCTTCGTTGCGGGTCAAGGCCGGCGAAACCTTCGGTCCCACGGAATCCGGAAAAAAACTCTTCGTGCTGCGCGCCGCCCTGGAAGACCCGGCGCTCTCCTGCCCGGAATGGCTGAAAAGGGACGATGCCGCCCTGACGGCAACGCTCGCCCACCTGCCGGACGGCCTGGACGCCGCGCCCTTCCCGCTGGATTTGCAGCGCGTCGTGGAATATTATGCCACCAGGATTTGACGTGCCAGAAACCAGAGAATTCGGCGCGAACACGAGCAAAAATTGGCGACAGCCCTTCAGGGCTGTCGGTACAACTCCATTGGGAAGGGGTTTCTCTCCCCTCGAGAATGGCTACGGTCGAAACCCCGGCCTCGGCCGGGGTCTCGACCTTCGCGCCTTATCAACGGGCGGGGTTTCAAACCGGAGTTGGCTTTACGATGACAATGG
Organism: Zoogloeaceae bacterium; assembly: GCA_031259605.1. Lineage (GTDB taxonomy): Bacteria > Pseudomonadota > Gammaproteobacteria > Burkholderiales > Rhodocyclaceae > Azovibrio. The sequence goes on along the minus strand of JAIRLE010000012.1, from coordinate 9,848 downwards.
CTTTTTTACCGGAATCGCCACAGGAAACAGGGGAAGACCTCCACTTCCAATCACGCCCCGCCATGTCGCGGATAAATCCAAAACAAAACCATCGTCATTGCAAGCGTAGCGAAACAATCCAGAAAGCCGTCCACATCATTCGCCGGGACTTGCCGTCTTGCCAAGACTTGCAGACCGCGCCGTCGCCTGTTGTTCTCTCTCCCGCAAGCAGACGAGGGTAAAACTCGCGCCGCCGTTTGCGCCCCGAAAAAGCAAAAAACTGGACAAAATGCGGTCAATTGCGGCAAACTTGCGGACATGAAGACGCAAAAAAACACTTCCCGATCGCGCAAAAAGGCGATTCCTCAGCCCCGTCTGCTGGTGTTGCACGGCCCTAATCTCAACCTCTTGGGCGGGCGTGAGCCGCAACATTACGGCGAGGTAACGCTGGCGGACATCAATCTGGCATTGGCGCGGCGCGCCGAAATTGCCGGGGTCGATCTGGAAAGTTTCCAAAGCAACCACGAAGGCGCGTTGATTGAGCGCATCCACGCGGCGCGGGCGCAGGAAGTGCGCTACATCATCATCAATCCCGCCGCCTGGACGCATACCAGCGTGGCGGTACGGGACGCGCTGGCGGCAACGGGAATTCCCTTCATCGAAGTGCACCTTTCCAACGTGCATGCGCGCGAAACCTTCCGCCAGCATTCGTTTTTTTCCGACATCGCCATCGGCGTCATCAGCGGACTGGGACACCAGGGTTATCTGCTGGCGCTGGAATATCTTCTCAACAAACTCAACACGGACTGAGCATCTATCCGCCAAAAGCGGCGAACAAGCGGACAAAATCCGCGAACATACTCGCTACAGACTCTGAAGGAGAGCCTTTCATGGACTTACGGAAACTGAAGAAACTCATCGATCTGGTGCAGGAATCCGGTATTTCCGAGCTGGAAGTCACCGAAGGCGAAGAAAAGGTGCGCATCGCCAAATTCGCTCCGGCGGGCGCGTTGCCCGCGCAATATGCCATCCCGGCCGGTCTGCCCGTGGCGGCGGCAGGCGGCGCGCCCGGCATCAATTTGGATGATGAAAAGGATGACGTGCCGGAAGGCCATGCAGTGAAGTCGCCAATGGTCGGCACCTTCTATCGTTCACCCTCGCCGGGCGCGAACGCCTTCGTCGAGGTCGGGCAGGCGGTCAAGCAGGGCGACACGCTGTGCATCATCGAGGCGATGAAGCTCTTGAACGAAATCGAGGCGGATGCTTCCGGCGTCGTCAAGGCCATCCTGGTGGACAACGGCCAACCGGTGGAATTCGGCGAACCCTTGTTCATCATCGGCTGACGGATAGCGAACATGTTCGAGAAGATCCTCATCGCCAACCGGGGGGAGATTGCGCTCCGGGTGCAGCGCGCCTGCCGGGAACTGGGCGTCAAGACCGTGGTGGTGCATTCGGAAGCCGACCGCGACGCCAAATACGTGAAGCTCGCCGACGAATCCGTCTGCATCGGCCCCGCGCCTTCTGCGCAAAGTTATCTCAACGTCCCGGCCATTATTTCGGCGGCGGAAGTCACCGATTCCCAGGCCATCCATCCCGGCTACGGCTTTCTTTCGGAAAACGCTGATTTCGCCGAGCGCGTGGAATCCTCCGGCTTCGTCTTCATCGGCCCCAAGGCGGAAACCATCCGCTACATGGGCGACAAGATTTCCGCCAAGGAGGCCATGCGCGCCGCCGACGTTCCCTGCGTTCCTGGTTCCGACGGCGCGCTCAACGATGATTCCGCGGAAATCGGCCGCATCGCCAAAAGCATCGGTTATCCAATCATCATCAAGGCTTCCGGCGGCGGCGGCGGTCGCGGAATGCGCGTCGTGCATACCGAAGCGGCGCTCCTGAACGCCGTCGCCATGACGCGTACCGAGGCGCAATCGGCTTTCGGCAATCCGACGGTATATATGGAAAAATACCTGGAAAATCCCCGCCACGTCGAAATCCAGATTCTTGCCGACCAGCACGGCAACGCGGTGCATCTGGGCGAACGCGATTGTTCCATGCAGCGCCGCCACCAGAAAATCATCGAGGAAGCGCCCGCGCCGCTGATTCCCGCCCGGCACATCACCCGCATCGGCGAACGCTGCGCCGAAGCCTGCCGCAAAATCGGCTATCGCGGCGCGGGAACCTTTGAGTTCCTCTACGAAAGAGGCGAGTTCTATTTCATCGAAATGAATACCCGCGTACAAGTGGAGCACCCGGTCACGGAAGCGATTACCGGCATCGACATCGTGCAGGCGCAGATTCGCGTCGCCGCCGGGGAAAAGCTGGGCATCCGGCAGCGCGACGTCAGCTTTCGCGGCCACGCCATCGAATGCCGCATCAACGCCGAAGATCCACGCACGTTCACGCCGTTTCCCGGCAAGATCAGCGTTTATCACCCGCCTGGCGGCCCCGGCATTCGTGTGGATTCGCATATCTACCAAGGCTATGTGGTGCCGCCGTATTACGATTCCATGGTCGCCAAGGTCATTGCCTACGGCGATACCCGCGAACAGGCGATACGCCGGATGCGTATCGCGCTTTCCGAAATGGGCGTGGAAGGCATCAAGACCAATATCCCCTTGCATCAGGAATTGATGCTGGATGCCCTGTTTATCAAGGGCGGTGCCAGTATCCACTATCTGGAGCAAAAACTGGCCGCCCAAGGCGAGGTCAAAAAGTAGGCGGCATGGCCTGGATCAGCGCCGCCTTCCTTGCCAACGCCGCGCGCGCCGAGGACTTTTGCGACGCACTGCTGGCAGTCGGGGCGCTGTCCGCCAGCATAGAGGACGCCGACGCGGGAACACCGGCGGAAAAACCGCAATTCGGCGAACCTGGCGAAAAAAATGCGGCAATCCTCTGGGAACATGCGCGCATCGTCGCTTTATTTTCGGAAAACGCGCCAGTCGCCCGTCTCATGGAGGCCGCCGCGAAGCATCTACGCCTGCCCGCCGCGCCCGCTTTTACTCTGGACGAAGTGGAAGAAGAAAATTGGGTGGCGCGCACCCAAGCGCAGTTTGCGCCAATCCGGGTTTCCGAACGTCTATGGATTGTGCCGTCCTGGCATGAAAGCCCGGACGAAAACGCCATCAACCTGAGCCTCGACCCTGGCATGGCCTTTGGCACCGGTTCGCATCCCACCACCCGCCTGTGTCTGGAATGGCTGGAGCACGCGCCTCCCGCCGGAAAAAGTGTGCTGGATTACGGCTGCGGCTCCGGCATTCTGGCGATTGCCGCCGCCCGGTTGGGCGCGGCGCGGGTCACGGGCGTGGATATCGACCCGCACGCCATTGCCGCCGCCGCGCGCAACGCGGAAAAAAACGCCGTCGCGATTGACTTCCACGACTTGTCCGCCCCGCTTTCCGGCGATTACGATCTGGTGCTCGCCAATATCCTTGCCAATCCATTACGTATGCTGGCACCTGCCCTTTGCGCCCACGTTCGCCCTGGCGGCAGTCTCGCGCTTTCCGGCATCCTGCCGGAACAGGCGGCGGCGCTTGTCGGCATCTACGCGCCCTGGATTCCCCTTGCCGTGAGCGACACGCGCGACGGCTGGGCGCTGCTTTCCGGAACGAAGCCCTCATGCTGACCCGTTGCCCCCACTGCCGTACCGCGTTTCGCGTCACTCGCGAGCAGTTGCTTGCGCGCGACGGCAAGGTGCGGTGCGGCGTGTGCAGGCGGGCTTTCAACGCCATGGGATATCTGGATCCGGAAGAACGCGGGTACAGGCCGGAGGCCGTGCCCACGCAGCCCGCCGCCGACACGGACGACGCGCCGCATGAGGATGCGCTGGATGCGCCGTTTCTGGAAACGCCGATGCTTCCCGAAAAACCCGGCACTGGCAAGAATGATGATGTTTTTGCGGACTGGACAGCCGCGCCGTCAGACGTCAGCGCCACACCCGAACCCGCTGCCGCCGCATCCGGGATGACGCCGCGCGCAACATCCCTCCTCCATCTGCCGGATCCCATCGACGCGCTGCTGGCGCGGGAAGACGCCGACGGCTTGCCCGTCGTGCCGGATGACGAGGAAGCGGACGCCGCCAACGTTTCCCGCTGGTCGGATGCGCCGAACGAGTCTGCCGTCGACGCCGCCTATCCGCTGTGGCCTTTCGTGCTGGCTTCCCTGTTGCTTGCCCTTTTGCTGCTTTTCCAGATGGCCTATCACTATCGGAGCGAATTGGGGCGTCAGGCACCGATTACCCTGCGGATATTTTCCGCTTTCAATATCGACATGCCGTTGGCCAAGGAAGTCGAATGGCTTTCCATCGGTGCCGCCGAGTTTTCGCCCAGGACGCGCCCCGGTCATTTTCAGCTCGTCGCCACGCTGAAAAACCAGTCCCGCTACCCGCAGACCTGGCCGCAACTGGAAATTTCCCTGACCGACAGTTTTGACAATATCCTGGCGCGCCGCGTTTTTGCGCCCGCCGAATACCTGTCCGCCGCCGCGCCCCCCGCCTTCGCGCCGGGCAGCGTCGAGCTCCAGTTGGATCTGGACGCAGGCGACCTCAACCCCACGGGCTACAGTCTCTATCTTTTCTATTTCTGAGTGTTTCCATGCCACGCGCCCTCATCTGCGGTTCCCTTGCCTACGACAACACCATGGTGTTTCCGGATCGTTTCAAGCGCCATATCCTGCCGGATCGAATCCATATTCTCAACGTTTCCTTCCTGGTGCCGGAACTGCGCCGCGAATTCGGCGGCTGCGCGGGCAACATCGCCTACAACCTGAAACTGCTGGGCGGCGAGGCGCTGATCATGGCGACCGTGGGCGACGATTTCGCGCCCTACCGGCAACGCCTGGAAGCGCTTGGCCTGGCGCTCACGCACGTCCGGCAAGTGCCCGGAACCTTCACGGCGCAAGCCTTCATCACCACCGATCTCGACGACAACCAGATTACCGCCTTCCATCCCGGCGCGATGAACTGTTCGCAGCAGAACCGCGTGGAACATGCCGAAAACATCCAGTTGGGACTGGTCGGCCCGGACGGACGCGCCGGCATGTTGCAACACGCGCGGGATTTCGCGGCGCAGAACATTCCCTTCATTTTCGATCCCGGTCAGGGCCTGCCGCTGTTTGACGGGGAAGAACTGCTGCAATTTCTCGGTCTGGCGGATTACGCCTGCTTCAACGATTACGAGGTTCAACTGACCGTCGAGCGCAGCGGAAAAAGCATCGAGATGCTCGCCCGGCAGGTGCGCGCCCTGGTTGTCACTCGCGGCGCGCTGGGGTCGCGCATTTATCTTCCCGGACGGATGCTGGAAATTCCCTGCGCGCAGACAAGCGCGGTCATCGACCCCACCGGCTGCGGCGATGCTTACCGCGCCGGTCTTCTGTACGGCATCATGAATCAATTCGACTGGGAAAAAACAGGCCGCCTCGCCTCGCTCATGGGCGCGATCAAGGTCGAAAGCCAGGGCGCGCAAAATCACCGCCCCACACGCGCGGAAATTTGCGCGCGGTATCAGCAGTCCTTTGGCGCGGCGCTTGCGCTCTGAGAAGCTGTCTTGAAAAAAGCAGAGGGAAAACCCGCGCTTTGCCTCTCTCCCGGGATGAATATGAAGCGCTTTTCATGCTCCGTCCCTGGGAAGAAGGCACCCGGCACCCGGAGAGCGAATGAGGGACGGTTCATCCCGGAAAGCACAGTTCAGGAATGAACCGCCGCCCGCTCCCGGCACCTTGTTCCAGACGCCTTGATTTTTGCGGCTGCGCGGACTGAAAATACAATATCGGCATTCATGCGATTGCCTTGGAACATGCGCCGTCCTTGTGCGATAATTCCATATGGACGAAGACACTCGCGTCGCCGATCCGGTCGTCATGCGGCGAGGCGGCACCGGTTTCTGGCATGGAGATCAAGGCAAAAATTAGCGACAGCCCTTCAGGGCTGTCGGTCCAACTCCATTGGAAAGGGGTTTCTCTCCCCTCGAGAATGGCTACAGTCGAGACCCCGGCCTTCGCGCCTTTCTTACGGACGGGGTTTCAAACCGGAGTTGGTTTTACGATGAATGCAATCAGCGGGATGGTGTATGCAATTTTGTGTGATATGCCTTTTGAAGACGGAGCATACACCCGCAACGGCGTCTGCTGAACATCAGGCAATGTCATGTCCTTCCTCAAAGCTCTTGTACTCATCACACTGCCTGTGTGGGGCACAGTCGTTTTTCTCAGCTTGATTATCCTCATTGGGTATGACATGCCTGCTGAAACTACACTCTTCCTTGGTTCTCTTCTAGTACTTGGAGGCGCTTTCCCAATTTTCACCGCTGAGGGAATGGCAGTATTCAGCAAAGCGCTTATATTCGTTCTGTATGCCAGCATTAGCGCCGTTGCAATGTTCGTCGTTGGTTGGGGCACATTACTTTCGTTTGGCTTCCACTGATCGCATCACCATCGACCCAGCAAAAGCACGTTAGGCCATATCGCCCATCTCTGGAAGGGAGCATTAACGGCAGCCCTTCAAGGCTGCCGTTAATTTCTTGCTTTCGTCTGTTTTGTGGAGGCGGAGAACCATGGTCATCATGCGCGCGGAATCGTTCTCTTCCTTGAACCCCAGAGCCGCACGGCTTTGCTTGGCTACAATTGGACTTGAACGGATGATGCCGACGGCGCGCCGCAGGCGTCAGGCGGCGGACACGCCCTTCCGCCAGCGCTCGAGCTTTTGCGCGAAAGACAGAGTATAGGCGGGGCTGGAGGAAGGAAGGACACAGGCCGTCACTTCGCGTCCAGCGGCGGCGAGCGCGGTAAGGCACGGCGCGAATCTCGCAGCGGTCTTGCCGTTGAAGCAAAGCCTGACCAGACACGGCATCTGTCGCAACAACGAAACAAAGTCGTTGGCTTTTCCGGCGCGGATGTCGGCATCCATCGCGCCAGGACGGACGCAACTCTGGTATACGTCCCAAATGCCAATGCCGTGGCGCAGCAAATGCCCGATGCGCTCCGGGTAAGGCAACGCATGGAGCGGCACACCGAGAATCGTGCCCATGAGCCGCCAGAACTGGTTTTGCGGATGCCCGTAATATTGCCCTGCCGCCAGCGAGGCGGGCGAAGGAAAACTGCCCAGCACCAGGATGCGGGTAGCGGCGTCATGAACGGGCGCAAGACCGGAGCGCCGTTCGGATGATTTGGATATTTCCATGCGTTCGCTGCGGGTTGGAGCCTGCTCATGAGACCGGATTCGGAATGAGCCGCCGTCCCTCTCCCGGCGCTAAAGCGCCACCCTCTCCCGCAAGCGGGAGAGGGAGAGGCAAGGGATGGTCGCTATCCTCGTGCCCTGATTCCCGATGCCGTCATCTGCCGCCCGATAGCGCCAGCATCAGGCCGTTTACCCGTTTCACGAATCCCGCCGGGTCTTCGAGCTGGCCGCCCTCGGCGAGTTCCGCCTGTTCAAAGAGCAGCGCCGCCCAGTCGTCGAAGCGCGCTTCCTCGTATTTCAGGTGTTGCACGGCGGGGTGGTGGGGGTTGATTTCCAAGATGGGCTTCGCCTCCGGCGCTTTTTGCCCAGCGGCCTTCAAGATGCGCGCGAGATTGCCGGAGACATCAAAGTCCTCCGTCACCAGACAGGATGGCGAATCGGTCAGACGGTGCGTGACGCGCACTTCCTTCACCCGCTCGCCCAGGGATTTTTTCACCTTTTCCAGCAATTCCCGGTATTCATCGGCGGCTTTTTCCGCCGCTTCCTTCTCGGTCGCATCTTCCAGCTTGCCCAGATCCAGCCCGCCCTTGGCGACGGATTGCAGGGGCTTGCCGTCGAATTCGGACATGTGTCCGACCACCCATTCATCCACCCGATCGGAAAGGAGCAGCACCTCGATATCCTTCTTGCGGAAGATTTCCAGATGCGGACTGTTCCGCGCCGCCTTGAAGGATTCGGCGGTAACGTAGTAAATCTTCTCCTGTCCCTCCTTCATGCGGCCGATGTAATCCTTGAGCGACACCGTTTCTTCCGCCGTATCCGCATGCGTGGAGGCAAAACGCAACAGGCCCGCAATCTTCTCCTTGTGGGCAAAGTCCTCGCCCACGCCTTCCTTCAACACCTTGCCGAATTCGCCCCAGAATTTCGTGTATTTCTCCCGAAGGGCAGCGTCTTCGCTGTCGGCCAGCGACTCCAGAAGCGCCAGCACCTTACGGGCGCAGCCGTTGCGGATGGCCTCGATATCCTTGCTTTCCTGCAATATCTCGCGCGAAACATTCAGAGGCAGGTCGGAAGAATCCACCACGCCACGCACGAAACGCAAGTAGAGCGGCATCAGCTTTTCGGCGTCATCCATGATGAATACGCGCTTCACATAGAGCTTGACGCCATGCCGGGCATTGCGATCCCAAAGATCGAAAGGCGCGCGCGCGGGAATGTAGAGAAGCTGGGTATATTCCTGCTTGCCCTCGACCCTGGTGTGCGTCCAGGCGAGCGGGTCTTCGAAATCGTGCGCGACGTGTTTGTAGAATTCCTGATACTCCGCCTCGCTTACCTCGTTCTTGCCGCGCGCCCACAAGGCGCTGGCCTGGTTGACGGTTTCCTCCTCGCCACTGGACACCTGCGCTTTCTTCTCCTCGTCCCATTTTTCGCCCATCATGCGAATCGGCAGGGTGATGTGATCGGAATACCTGCGGATGATGGATTTGAGACGCCAGCCGTCGAGAAATTCATCTTCGCCCGCGCGCAAATGCAAGGTGACTTCCGTACCGCGCCCCGCCTTTTCCGCCATGCTGACGGAAAAATCGCCCTCGCCCGCGGATTCCCAACATACCGCCTGATCCGCCGCCAGACCAGCGCGGCGGGAAACCACCGTCACCTTGTCGGCAACGATGAACGAAGAATAAAAGCCGACGCCGAACTGACCGATCAGATGCGCGTCCTTCGCCTGGTCTCCCGTCAGCGCCTTGAAAAATTCCTGTGTGCCGGATTTGGCGATGGTTCCCAGATGGGTAACGGCTTCCTCACGGGAAAGGCCAATGCCATTGTCACTCACCGTAAGGGTGCGCGCCGCCTTGTCGAAAGCGACACGAATTTTCAGGTCGGCGTCATCGCCGTACAGACCGGCATTGTTCAGCGCCTCGAAACGCAGCCGGTCGCAGGCGTCCGAGGCATTGGAAATCAGTTCACGCAAAAAGATTTCCTTGTTGCTGTAGAGCGAATGAATCATCAACTGCAAAAGCTGCTTCACCTCGGTCTGGAATCCAAGCGTTTCCTTGCTGGCAGTCATGCGGACTTCTCCTCGAAAAAAGATGGGGGAGAAATGGGGGCGCGCCCAAAAATTTCAAGCCCTGGCGGGCGGCGAATCCTGGCGGATAACGAATCCTGCGGACGGAACGGCAGCGAGCGTCACGGGGCAATAAGCAAAAATTAGCGACAGCCCTTCAGGGCTGTCGGTCCAACTCCATTGGGAAGGGGGGTTCTTTCCCCTCGAGAATGGCTACGGTCGAAACCCCGGCCTCGGCCGGGGTCTCAACCTTCGCGCCTTTCTTACGGGCGGGGTTTCAAACCGGAGTTGGTTTTACGATGAACAGGCTCTCAGAAGCTGTTTTGAAAATACCTTGAGAGGCGTTCAAGCGTCGTATCCATTCTTCCGCCCCGTCAAAAGCGAGGAGCGTAGCGACGTGGAAACCCAGACTCTGTTCCAACGGTTTCTGTAGATATCCGCAAGCTGTTGAAAATAATGGTTTTTCCATTCTTCACAGTCTGCCGGAAGCAACGGAAACCCATGGGTAGCCAGGGTTTTTGAGTCCATTTTTCAGTCCAGGAAACCGGGGGGAACTGGTTCCGGTTTGTTGCTGGCGCAACGAAGTGGACGACGACGACATCCAGGCCATGACTCGACAACTCGAAGGAGTTTTGACAT
>JAIRLE010000195.1 GCA_031259605.1 Zoogloeaceae bacterium | reverse complement strand
CATCGACCCGGAATCGTCATGGATGTAGAGCAGGTTGGCCGATGAGCTGCTGCCCGCGAACAATGGCACCTGGGCGATGTCGAGCGTCTGTCCGATGGCGGGAGAGACGAAGGCCAGCGCCACGGCGCAGGCGACGGGAGTGAGGGAGAAGCGGCGAACCGCCGCTTGCCTGGGGGTGGAAACGGGTTTCATGATGATGCCTCCTGAAAACAAGATTGCGCGGTGCTGTTGAAAAAGCTCAGCGGACGGAAGACTGAAGGACAACCAGGATCGTCGGCTTGCCGGCCTGCTTGACGCCGCCCATGCCCAGGGCGGTGATCCGGAAGGCCGCCACCTCGGAGCCAGAGGAAGTATTCCACTCACTGCCGGCGGCCCCGAGCGAGTCGCCGCGCGAGCCGCCGCCCGACCCGGATTCCTGTCGTTCGATGAAGAAGATCGGCTTTTCCGCGCCGAACGCATCGCGGTAATAGTCGCCGGGAATGTCGCAGGTGTGCGCCGCCATCCAGTCGTCGTAATCGATGTCCGGGGCCGGCGCGGTGTTCGGGGCATAGAGGCACCCCCCCTCAGAGGTGGACTTGGCGTCGCCGTCGGCGAGCATCTTCTGCCCGTAGCGCAAGGCGCTTTCCGCCGCCTGGAACGCCTGGTTCTGCTCCGCGAAACTGCCCGCCAGCCGCTCCTGCAGCATCGTGCCGCGTATGGACGTGACGCTCAACAACGCCATGACGACCAGGACGACGACGCCCATCACCAGCGTAAAACCGCGTTCGTGTGCTTTTTGCGTTTTCATGAACCTCTCCATACCTTGTTGCGCAGACTGACCGTCGTGCTGAACAACTTGCGCGCCCGGCGGTCGTTTCTGGTGACTGTCGCGGCAGGGTCGCCGCCGCACAGAAGGAAAGTCTGCGATACGTCGGCTTCCAGCACATTGGCGGAAGCGGAAGCCAGCAACATGTCTACCTGTACCGTGGTGATCGATTCCTTCTCCGCGTCGGTGGTGACGCTCTCCGGGAGCCTGTATTCAGTGACCTTGCTCTCATCATCGGAATCGGAAGCATAGGCATTGCCCAGACCGAAACAAACGCGAAACGCCTCGATCCCATCCGTCAACTCGTCCCCATTCCGGGTCAGCGCCAGGATGTTTGCGCCGCCTTCCGGCGAAGGAACCGCCACGATATCATACGAGATGCCAATCTCGCCTGCCGCCATCGGCAGGATAAAAGCCCGGCTGTATTCCGGGGTGAAGTTCTGCGTAATCTCCTCATCCAACCCCAGACTGAACTGGCCGCTGCCCGCGGGCGTGACCATCTTGATGGGCAGCAACTCGCCAAAACGGCAATCGGAAATCAGCACCAGCCCGTCGGGAATGGCGTTGTCCGGATAACGCACGGTCAGCGACTTGTTGTCGGCGGCGATCGCCTCGATACCCACATTGAGCGACGGCGCAATCGCGCGCAACCGATAGATGATGTCCCCGATGGTGCCCGTGAACGCTGGAATGCTCGTTATCTTTTCGGCAGAAACACCATTGCGGATATCATCGCGCGCCGCAACGAACGCATCCGGCGTCTTCAGCGTGGAAAGACCGGCACAACCCGCATAGGCGCTCATGCGCAGGTCCCTTTCCAGCATGTTCATGACGATGCGGCCATTTTCCTGCAAGCGCGACATCTCATAATTGAGCCGGTAGGTGGAACGGCTGCCAATATAGGTGTACAACACCGCGCCCAGAATGATGACGCCAATACTCAGGGCCACGAGAACTTCCACCAGCGAAAGACCACGCGCTCGGTGACGCCTGGAAACAGCTTCGGTTTTCATATGCGCCCCACAATTTCAACGGATTGCGAATCGGGACCTTCAACGGCTCTGGTTGCGTCAAACATCAGCCTGGCGTCCTCCCCCTGCTGCCAGGCCACGCGCACCATGAAGTATTCCCCCGCAGCGGCGCAGCCCGTAAAGGTGCCCGCCATGTTCGTCCGGCGGCAAATCTGCACCAGCGCGCCCGGCAACGCCCGCTGAAGCTGGTTTGCCCACAACTTGCGCTCCGTGCCGGCAACGCCGCTGCCCGCCGGAATCGCGCTTGCCAGGGTCAGCGCCCCTACATCGTAATCGCCATTGTTGGCCGCGGCGGAATTACTCCTGATTTTGTCCATCATGGCGTAAGCATACTCCGAGGCAATGGAGCGCGATGCGGCCGCCTGGTTCATCTTCAGCGCGACAAGCTGGTTGCCCAGGAGTCCCATCATGCCGATACTCAGTATCAGGGCAGTCACCAGAACCTCCAGCAGGGAAACGCCCCGCTGCATGTGTTGTCTGTTGGGTACATTGTTGCTCTTCATGGTAGTAACCTCATTCCTGTTCATTAAAAAATGCGGGTTCAGGGACAATCATATGAACTGGTTTTCACCAGTCCCGCCACATTCACCACAATCTCCCGCCCTACCTTCATATTCCCCGCTACGCACAAAACCGCAGTGGCTGGCCCGCCCACCAGATTGCCCAACGGACCGAAAACAAATTTATCCGGCGTGACGACGCTACAACCCGTAGTGCACAGGGAAACCGATTTCAAAGGCTCCTCACGGGCAAACAACACATCGCCACTCAACGCGCCGCCCGCAACCGCGCAATCCGGATTGTTGACAACAATCCGCCAACCATCGGTCAATTCCCCATTCTCCGCGCAAAGCGCCACGGGAAGCTGCCGCAGAATGGCCTCGCTGCGCGCCAGACCCAGCGCGGAAGCAACTTCACCCGTGCCGCTGACGATCCGGTTCCTCTGAATCATGTCCCATGAGGTAATCGCCATCGCCGCCAATATGACGACAATGATAGAGGTCACCATCATCTCCAGCAGGGTAAACCCCCGCGCGCCGCTGCGTCCGCACAACAATCCTTGCATCATGTCTTCCTTCCTCCATCTGCCTCCAGCCATCCCGTCCCCATGACCTTGCATGGAGCCAGAACGCCCGAAGCCTTGAGCATTCTTCATCGTGATAAAATATCGCCATGGACAATGATTAACCGTCAACTTAATCAAACATATCATCTATTACTCGCACAAACCGTTACCTAATCATAACCATGTTTTATATAACGATTACTGCAACCAACTAATTTTCAGACGAACGGTGTAATTTTTCGGATGAACGGTCATGGGTAAGGATTGAGCATCAGAGGGCAGGGGGATGACGCGCAAGTCGGGCAAGCGCAGCGCAGCCCGGCAACAAAGGACATTCATGGAGTTGGACCGACAGCCCTGAAGGGCTGTCGCTAATCTTTGCTGCGCTTGCCCCGATGCCTGCCGCTGTCGTTGGCCAGGGGCGCCGCGCCGGCCAAGAAACCAGGATAATCGCGCTATCTTTCCCTGGTTTCAGGCATGGCATATACGAGTTTGAGGTTTTTGCCGCGCATGGAACGCCCCCCTCGCCCATTCCGGGCACACTCTCCGAGAAGAGAGAAAGGCAAGCGCTGGCGCAAGGCTTTGCCCTCTTCCGCGAAGCGGGAGAGGGCGGGCATTCCGTGCGATTGTCCTGGGCTTGCCGTCAGGGCGTGGGATGGCGCTGGAAGACGCGCGCGCTGCCGTCCTTGAGGATCAGCAAGGTGTCGTAGGTTTCCGCCTTGCCGCCTTCCATGCCGGGAGAACCCATCGGCATTCCCGGCACGGCAAGACCGATGGCGTCGGGATGCTCGCGCAGCAGACGTTTGATGTCGGCGGCGGGAACGTGGCCTTCCAGCAGATACCGACCTACTTTGGCGGTATGGCATGAGGCATATTTTTCGGGCATCCCCAGGGCGCGGCGCGCGGTGCTCATGTCCGTAGCCGCGTGACTCTGCGGACGGGAAAATCCGGCGTTTTGCAGGTGTTTTGCCCACGCGCCGCAGCAGCCGCAAGACGGATTCTTGTACATCGTTACAGTCGGCAGGCTTTCATCCGCCAGGACAGACGCGACAAACAGCAGGGGCAATAACCAGAAGACGCGATTCATGACAGAATTCCCCCGTTCAAGGAAATATCGGGATTATGCCACTCGCGGGAAGAGACGACCATATCGGTTGCCGCCCCTGAAGGGCGGGGTTTCAAACCGGAGTTGGTTTTACGATAAAGCCGGGGAGAGGGAACGGCAGGCGGCGACGGGATATTTGAAGATCGCAAACAGGTTCTAAACGCGGCGATTCACGATCAGCACGACGCCGACGAGCAGCAAACCCAGCGGCCACCAGACGCGGACAAGGGAGGCCACGGACGCCTGCAACAGGTTCAGTTCAATGGCAAGAAACAAGAAGCCATACAACACCAGCGTCACGCCGAGAAACCAGGCGCGCAGATTGATCAGCAGGCTGCCCAGCAACAGCAAGCCCAAAGGCCACCAGATCGCCATGATCGCCGCGCCGTTCAGGTTGAAAAAGCGCAGGTTGGCCGCCAGCAGCAACACACCCAACACCACCAGGATAGCCCCGGTAATCACACGTCCAAGCATTTTTTTCAGGCTGTCAAAGGTTCAGGAAAACTGGCGGCAACGCCAGACAAAAGCCGCGAACGACGCACCCTCGCGCCTTCAGGATTTTCAGGAAGGAATGGTAGCAGATTCGGAGAACGGCGATCGGGAAGCAAGCGTCATCCGCAGGGCAATCGGGGCGCGACGACGCGGCAATGACAGAAGACAGAAGACAGAAGACAGAAGACGAAGGACAGAAGACGAAGGACAGATCGGTTGCCGGGCGCATCAAGCCCGCATGAATCGCTGTCTTCTGTCATCAGTCCTCGGTCCTCTGGATCTGCAAGACAAGCGGAAAGGTCGTCTGGATTATCACGGGCTTCGCTCCTCGCTTTTGATGAAATCAGGTTGGCACACAGGCTTCCTCCACTTTTGATTGCACACCAGGCTATTGTCACGATTGGCGGTTTTGATAACGACAGGTAGAATGTGCGAGGTTTTCAGCAGCTTCGGCTTGCGCATGCAGCCTAATTTCTACGGACGGAAAAAGAAATGCGAGAGTGCATCGGGGAAGACATCGCGGTGGTCGCGTGCGCGCGGGGTTTGGGAAACGCGTCTTTCGCAGCGCTGAAAGCGTTCATCGCCAAAACGTTCAGCATTTCTACCCC
>JAIRLE010000139.1 GCA_031259605.1 Zoogloeaceae bacterium | reverse complement strand
AGGACTTCCATGCGCTCGCGCGGCGCTTTGCGCGACCACACGCCGCTTTTGAACGCGCGGCGGGCAGCCTTGACCGCAAGGTCGACGTCTTTTTCGTTGCCGCGCGCCACTTCGGCGATAGGTGCCTCGGTGGCCGGGTTCAACGTGACGAGGCGTTGTCCGTCAACCGCGTCGACAAATTTCCCGTCGATGAACAGGCGGGTTTCGGGTTTGATGACGGCGGCCAGCCTGTGCCAACGTTTCGCGTCATTCATGCTTCGCTCCTTGCCGGATTGAGTGGATTGCGGGATGTCCGGAAAGACATTTGCCGGAAGGCGGTTTCTTGGCCCTTCCGGCGATTCGCGCTTTCCTCTCCGCAAACAACGTGCCAAGCAAGAATTCGTCGCCGAAAAATTCATTAACTATGTGAATTAAAATGGTTTTTATATATGATGCCACTCCTGTCCGCATGGAGAACGCTGCAATTCTCCGTTGAAAAAAAGCCTTCGTGCTGCAAATCCTCATCGATCGCGTTTCCTGTTGACGCGCTTCGCAATGACGAGGTTTGGATGACCTCCTCTCGCCTCGGGGTCCGGGCATCGGGACGAGAGTAGCCAGGACACTCCGCCTGTCCGCTTGTCCGGTGCGCCGTGAAACCCCTCCAATCCGGACTGTCGCGCGGCGACATTCCGGCGAAGCCGACCGAATCGGGCGGGGATGGCGCGGGATGCCGCAGGCGTCCCCCGGGCGGTCGGATTGACGTCGGGTCGGATTGGCGTTTGCCGCTGCCCGCCGTACCGGCGCACGATGGCGATGGGCGCTCCGCCGCGGGATGCCGCGAAACAGGGGGGCGACCACAGGGCGTCCTTCCGGTAACGAGGTTCAATATCCGGGCGCTCCTTTCACGGAAGGCGTGAAGAAACGCCCCCGAGACTGCCGACCGGGGTTGAGACGGCGATTCCGGGCGGATATTCCACGAGCGGATGCGCATGCGCATGTTCCCCGTCCATCCCGATCCGGGCTTCGAGTCCGGCGCACATCCCGGCGAGGTATCCGCGCAACTGCGCAATGGCGTCGCTGTGCGCCGCATGGATGGAAACCCTCCCCCGCCCGGCGCGGGGGAGGGTGCCCGAAGGGCGGGAGAGGGTGTTGTTCCATCCGGCGCGTGAGCGCCGCTGTTTTTATCGCCGGCTATTTCGGCGTGTGTGGGTACCTATGCCCCCCGTGGGGGGCGAGGGGAATTCTTCGGCAAGACTCGTCATTGCGAGAAGCGCAGTGACGTGGCAATCCAGTGCGTTCCATGCGGAGCGCAGCGACGCTGTTGACTCCCCGCCGCCGTTACCACATTCCGGGCCACCACCGTCGGCTGTGTAGATACCTGTGCTGAAGGGAGGAGGATGTCAATTCATGTTGGCTCTGAATTTACGCGCCAAGGCGACCCAATGGCGTACCTTGGGTTCCGTGTCCTGGCCGAAGCGGCGTTCGATTTCCTCGAGCGTGGCGATGGTCGCGGCGCGTTTATTCTGTTCGAGAAGCATGCCGCTCTTGGCGTAAAGGGCCTCGACAATCAGGCTGTGACCGGGATGCATGATCCCGAGCTGCCCGTCTACCACGAAGGTGCGATCGAACGTCGCCATATTTTCGGTGTAAGAGCGATCCATCGCCTCGAAAAGTTCGATGGCCTCATCGAACTCGCCCTTTCGGCCATAGGCGTTGCCCATGTTAAGGGTTGCCTCGAGGAGTTGCCCGCGTGTCCGGGAATAGTCGTCATCGCCGAAACGGTCGATCAGAACCCCATACACCTCGATCGCTTCGTCATATTTTTTCTGCTCGAACAATATCTTGGCCTTGACGCGGTTGAGCGCCAGGACAACCTGATGGCGCACGATGAGAAACGTGTCCCGACCGAAGCGGCGATCGATCTCGTCACAGGCAAGCAGCGCCAGGCTGGTTCTGCCTTGCATCTCCAACGCAATGGCTCTCTCCACAAGCGCATTGACGACGTGGGAGCGCACTTCTGGCGAGGCATCTTGGCCAAAGCGGCGATCGACTTCTTCGAAGACGGCAATCGCGGCGTCGTATTTCTTTTGCTCCAGAAGGACGGAACCCTTCTCCCGGAGCGCCCAAGCCCTGTCTTGCGAACTTTGTTGCGCATGCGCCACAAGGGAAAACAGGAAAACGAACGCGGCGGCGAGGAAGAGACAGAAGTGTTTTTGATTTTGCATCATGGCAATTTCTCCAGGTTCATCGTAAAACCAACTCCGGTTTGAAAACCCGCCCTTCGGGACGGTGTGAAAGTCGAGCCCCGCCCTGAAGGCCGGGGTCTCGACCGCAACCATTGGGGAGGAGAGAGAAGCCCTTTCCCAATGACGTTAAACCGGCATCCCTGAAGGGCTGCCGTCAAATTTTGCCGGAATTTCAAAACGTATAGCACTTTATACCGGAAGCTGTCGGGTTCGGGCATGGGGACATTTGACTGCCGTCCATCCTGGCCTTGTTTTCGCGCGCCAGGGCAACCTGCTCGCGTATGTCGGGAGACGGGTCCCGGGAAAAACGGCGCTCGACTTCCTCGAACGCGGCAACGGCTGCGGCGCGTTTGCTCTCGCCAGCCAGAACCATGCCCTTGTTGACAAGCGACACGGCAATCAATCGGCGCATGCCGGAAGACGGGTCCTGGCCGAAGCGGCGGTCGGTTTCCTCGAAGGCGACAATCGCCGCGTCGGATTTGCCTTGCCTGGACAAGGCTCCGCCCTTGTTGATGAGTGAGCGGGCAACCTGCTCACGCGTGCCGGGCAAGTCGTCCTGGCCGAAACGGCGATCGATATCCTCATACACTTCAATGGCTTCATCATATCTTTTCCGATCGAACAGGATATCGGCCTTGATGCGGACAAGCGATTGGACAACCGCGAAACGCGTGGGGAGAGACGTGTCCTGACCGAAGCGGCGATCGAGTTCGTCACAGATCGCCAGCGCCGCGTCGGTTTCACCCTGCCGGTGCAGTGCCACGCCTTTTCCTTCGAGCGCATTGGCAAGCACGGTGCGCACGGCGGGCGAGGCATCCTGGCCGAAACGGCGATCCGCGTCGTCGAAGACGGCAATCGCGGCATCGAATTTTCCTTGCCGCAACAGCTCGGCACCCTTGTTGTTGAGCGCCTCGACGGCGGCGGTCTCGCCGCTTTTCGGCTCGTCGAACGGTTCGTCCGGCGGCGCGCCGACGGCATTGGCGGGGTTGGCGATATTCGCTCTTGCCGTTTCTTCGCTGTCCGTTTTGGCGGCGCCCGGCAGATCGGGCGATTTTGCCGGAAGGGCGAACAGTACCGCCGCGACGGCAATCGCCGCCGCGACTCCTCCGCCAATGACCATTGCGACCGCCTTGACGCCGAAACGCGTCGGGACGGAGGCAATCTTCCGGGGCGCGTCATGGGTCGGGGGCGCGTCACTGGCACGGTCTTGCCTGGGCATCTGGCCGCATTCCAGCGCCGCGCGTATTTTCCGGACGGTTCCGCCGGAATCCCGGGTATCCAGGATTCCCTGGATCGTGCCAAGTCCCAGGGCAAGACCCGGCGGCAGGGCTTCCGTTCCGTCCAGGTAAACCGGGATGATCTTTCTCTGGCGGCTCAGGGCGAATTCGATTTCCGCCCGGACATAAGGCGACTCGACGGCGTTTTTCGAAAGAAAGATGAGACAAACCTGGCTCTTCATGATGGCGGCGGCAATCTCGTCCGTCCAGGTCGAGCCGATAGTGATTCCCTCGTCGTACCAGAAGGCATAACCCGCGGCATGGAGCCGCTCGATGATGGAGAATACCCGGGCGGAATCCTGATGGGCATAGCTGACGAAAATGAACGCGCCGTCTTTGATGCCGCACGGAATGACGCTGCAAGCGATTCGATCCTTGTGCATGGAATCAGCTTTGCAAGACTGCCGGAACGGATTTCCCGGGATGGCGGTTGCGCCGCGGGCGGGACAGGGGGCACATCACCGGAAAATCCCCCTGCCGGGGAGAATCCCCAGTCCGCTGCCATTGTCGCTGTTTCCTCTTTGCCGCGCCTGCTGTTGCTCTTGCTCGCGTTTTTTCCATTTCCGCTGCCGTGCCTCCGGCGGCATCGATCTCGCCTTGGGCGTCATTGTCGCGGCGGGCAGGTGCCATGTCCAGCGCCGTCTGTGTGCAGGACACGGGCTGTTTTCCAGCCCGAACGCCCGATTCACATTGCATGGGTATTCTTTCTGGGAATCAGGAATCGGATAATTTAGCGGCCACGTCTCTTTTGAAGCCGCGCACGGCGCCGATCCAGTTGCGGAAGTTTTCTTCCAGGTTTTCGCGGCTCATTCCGTATTGCATCTCGACTTCCAGATCGAGTACGAGATCGCCATTCTCGTAGAGATAGGCCTTGCCGAAACGCAGTTTCGCGTTGTAGGCATTGAGGATTTCCAGAAGGTTGGCGACTTCCGGTTTCTTCCAGAAACCGCGAAAGGCGATGGCCTTGCATTTTTCCAGATCTTCCTCGCAGCCATAGAAAAAGATGTAGTAATTGAAGCCCTCGGAGCGCCCGACAATGAGGGGCCAGCCTCTCTTGTCCTGCCCAAGTTTGACGTCGCCGAACCCCTTGGCGATCTGCAACACCAGATCCGGCACGGCATAAGACAAGGAAGCATTCTCCTCGGATTGGGCCGCCTCCATGCCGCCCATGAAAAAAAATGCGCACAACACGCCAAGAATGCTTCGCCGCATGATGGTCTCCAAAAGACAAAAAGCCGTGAAATGATACACGAATCAGTTGCACGGAAAAAGCGGAAGACATTCATGAGCCTTTTGCAAAACTCCGCAGAATCGGGTTCTGAGCCGTGCTGATCGGCGGAGGGTGCGGGCGGCCATTTCTGGCATGTTCCGGGTTCTGAATCCGATGAGCATGACGCCCGCCCATGAAGACTACCCGCGACGAACTTTTACTGCAACGTTGGCATGTCGTCCAACAGGAGCTGATCCCCGGTCTCCGGCAAGAGGCAGGGGTTTGACGCCGAAACTGG
>JAIRLE010000136.1 GCA_031259605.1 Zoogloeaceae bacterium | reverse complement strand
AAGCGCACCAACTTTTATGCCGCCGTGTCGGATATCAGCAATGACAACGCGGACGGCAACAATGCCAACAAGGTACAGCGCACCGCTTCCGCTGGCGACGCTTCCAACGGCGGCACCGGCTACCAGAACGGCTTCAATATCGGCCTGAAGCACACTTTCTGATTTCCGCCCCGACACGCCAAGACGGAGACCTCGGTCTCCGTTTTTTTTGGTTGCGTGTTCAACCTGCCGTCAATGACAAAAGCGGGAGACTTGCGCTTTTCCCGCTGCCGTCATCCGAAGCCGGGAGGCAGGCCACATACCAGATTCCGGTCGCCGTACACATCGTCGACGCGTCCCACGGCAGGCCAGAACTTGTTTTCCTTGACCCAGGGCAGGGGAAAGGCGGCGATCTCGCGGCTGTAGGGGCGCGGCCAATCGGCGGCGGCAAGCGTCTCCTGGGTGTGCGGGGCGTGTTTCAACGGATTGTCGTTTTTCGGCCACACGCCGTTTTCTATCTGGCGGATTTCGGCGCGGATATTGATCATCGCCGCGATGAAACGATCCAGTTCGGCCTTGTTTTCGGATTCCGTCGGCTCCACCATCAGCGCGCCGGGGACGGGGAAACTCACGGTGGGCGCGTGAAAGCCGTAATCCATCAAGCGTTTGGCAATGTCGATTTCCGTGACGCCCGTCGCGGCCTTGACCGGACGGATGTCGAGAATGCACTCATGCGCCACGCGCCCGTTCTTGCCGACATGCAGCACCGGGTAATGCGCGTGCAGGCGGCGGGCGATGTAGTTGGCGTTGAGAATGGCGACTTGGGTTGCCTGTTTCAGTCCCTTGCCGCCCAGCATGGCAATGTACATCCAGGAAATCGGCAGGATGGAAGCGGAACCGAAAGGAGCGGCGGCGACCGCGCCCTGTGCGTCGCTGTGTTGCGCGTTCGTCACGTGTCCGGGCATGAAAGGCGCGAGATGCGCCTTCAGGCCGATTGGCCCCATGCCCGGTCCGCCGCCGCCATGTGGAATGGCGAAGGTCTTGTGCAGGTTGATGTGCGACACGTCCGCGCCGATGAAGCCGGGGGCGGTGAGGCCGACCTGGGCATTGAGGTTGGCACCGTCCATATACACCTGTCCGCCGTGGGCGTGGATGAGCGCGCAGATTTCCCGCGGATTTTCCTCGAACAGGCCATGCGTGGAAGGATAGGTGAACATCAACGCCGCCAGCGCGGCGGCGTGGGTTTTGGCCTTGGCCTTGAGATCGGCGATGTCTACGTTGCCCGCCGCGTCGCATTCGACCTCCACCACCGTCATGCCCGCCATCTGCGCGGAAGCCGGATTGGTGCCGTGCGCCGATTTGGGAATCAGGCAGACCTTGCGCATCGCCTCGCCACGGCTGGCGTGATAGCGGCGAATCGCCGTCAGACCGGCGTATTCGCCCTGCGCCCCGGAATTGGGCTGCAAAGAGATGGCGTCAAAGCCGGTGATGGCCTTCAGCCATTCGGCAAGCTGGGCGATCAACGCTTGATAGCCCAGCGTCTGTTCGCGTGGCGCGAAAGGGTGCATATCGGCGAATTCCGCCCAGGTGACGGGCAGCATGGCGCTGACGGCATTCAGCTTCATGGTGCAGGAACCCAGCGGGATCATGGCGTGGTCGAGCGCCAGATCGCGGTTTTGCAGTTTTTTCAGGTAGCGCAGCATGGCGTGTTCGCTATGATGCCGGTTGAACACGGGATGCGTCAGAATGGCGTCGTGACGCAGCAGGTTTTCCGGCAGCGCCGGGTCATGGGCGGCAATACGGGCATCCAGCGCGGCAATGTCTGGCGTCCCGCCGGTAATGACGAAAAGAAGCGCGGCAACGTCTTCCGGCGTGATGCCTTCATTGACGGCAATGCCGATTTCTCCGTCTTGCAGGCGCAGGTTGTAGCCCGCCGCCTGCGCGGCCTGGTGTATGGCGCTTGCCCGTTCGCCCACATCCAGACGCAGGGTGTCGAAATACGCCAGGTTCAATTGGCGAATACCCGCTTCCTGTAGTCCCGCGTCGAGAATCGCGGCAAGACGGTGAATGCGGCGCGCGATGACGTCAATGCCTTTCGGCCCGTGATAGACGGCATAAAAGCCCGCCATGTTGGCCAGGAGCGCCTGCGCGGTACAGATGTTGGAATTGGCTTTTTCCCGGCGGATATGTTGTTCGCGGGTTTGCAGCGCCATGCGCAACGCGGGTTTGCCATTGACATCGCGCGAGACGCCGATGATGCGTCCCGGCATGGAGCGGGCGTAAGCGGCGCGAGCGGCAAAAAAGGCGGCGTGCGGGCCGCCAAAGCCGCAAGGAATGCCGAAACGCTGACTGGAACCCAGAACGATGTCCGCGCCCATGTCGCCGGGCGATTTCAGCAAGGCCAGCGCCAACAGGTCGGCGGCAACGACGGCTATCGCGCCTGCCGCCTTGAGCGCGGCGATGGATACGCTCAAATCGCGGACTTCGCCTTTTGCGTCCGGGTATTGCAGCAACGCCCCGAATACGTCATGCCGCGACGCTTCTCCCGCGTCGCCAAACACCAATTCAAAGCCAGAACCGGCGGCGCGGGTTTTCAGCACGTCCACGGTTTGCGGAAAAGCGGTGCCATCGACGAAAAAGCGCATGGATGCCGACTTGCTCAACCGCCGCGCCATGCTCATGGCCTCGGCGGCGGCGGTGGCCTCGTCAAGCAGGGAAGCGTTCGCCAGTTCCAGTCCGGTCAAATCCATGACCACTTGCTGGAAAGTGAGCAGGGCTTCCAGCCGTCCTTGCGCGATTTCCGCCTGATAGGGGGTGTAGGCGGTGTACCAGCCGGGATTTTCCAGTACGTTGCGCAAAATGACATTGGGCAACAATGTGTCGTGATAACCCAGGCCGATCAGGTTTTTTTTCAGCACATTCTTTTGCGCGATGCGCTTCAAGTCGTCCAGCGCCCGATGTTCCGCGCGCGGCGGCGGCAAATCCACGACGGCGGGCAGGTGAATGGCGGCGGGCAGGGTCTGCGCCATCAATTCGTCCAGGTTGTCCGCGCCAATGGCGGTCAGCATTTCCATTTGTTCAGTGGGACTCGGGCCAAGATGGCGGGCGATGAAAGCATCCTGTTGCAACAGGTCGGCAAGGGCAAGGGCGGTCATGGTTGAAAGTCGGAAATCAGGAAGGAAGCGCGTTATTGCGCGTCGATGGCGGCCTTGTAGGCGGCGGCATCCAGCAGTTTGTCCACGTCGGCGGCATTGGCGGGTTCGAGCTGGAACAACCAGGCGGCGTAGGCATCCTGATTGACGCATTCCGGCGCGGCAACCACGGCTTCATTGACGGCGGTCACGACGCCAGCCACGGGCGCGTAGGCGTCCGCAGCCGCCTTGACGGATTCCAGCACCACGCTGGCTTCTTCCGCCGCCAGCGTCCGGCCGACTTCCGGCAACTCCACAAAAACCAGATCGCCCAGCAATTCCTGTGCGTGGTCGGTAATGCCCACATAGAGCGCGCCATTGGCTTCAGCACGCACCCATTCGTGTGTGCGCGTGTATTTCAGTTCGTTCGGTATGATCATTTGCAATCCTCCAGAAGTGCTGCTTTTGGCCAGGGGAAAGCGGAAGCGCGCAACCGGGCAAGGTCGGATCGCGAACCCATGCACAACGACAAGACATCCTCCCCAAGCATACGGTGTCCTGTCACATTCAAACCCAAAAACGCAAGGCGGGTTTTCATTTTGCGCCGACGGCCTTTCCATTGCGGACGAACGGCGGTTTGACGACCTCCGCTGGCAGCCATTTGCCGCGAATCTCCACTTCCGCCCTGTCGCCTGCAACCACGCCCAAAGGCAGACGCGCCAGCGCGATGGCAACTTCCAGCGTCGGCGAAAAGGTGCCGCTGGTAATCTCGCCCTCGCCTTGCAACGCACGGACTTTCTGGCGAGCGCGCAACACGCCTTTCTCCAACAATTTCAGGCCAAGAAAGACATGGCGCTGGCCTTGGGCAAGCAAGGCGCTTTTACCGACGAAATCCCGGTCGGAAGCCAGATCGACACACCAGGCCAGACCCGCGTCCAGCGGCGAGACCCGCTCATCCATGTCCTGACCATAAAGATTCATGCCCGCTTCCAGGCGCAAGGTATCGCGCGCGCCCAACCCGCATGGCGCTACGCCCGCGGCCAGCAGGGCGTTCCACAGTTTTTCCGTTTGCGCGGCGGAGAGCGTAATCTCGAAGCCGTCCTCGCCCGTATAGCCGGTCGTGGCGATGAACAGTTCGCCGTATGCGGAGACCGGAATCCGCGCGCCAAAAAAAGGCGGCAGATTTTGCGTGGCGTTTTGGATTTCCGGCAACGCCGCCCAGACTTTTTTGCGGGCGTTCGGCCCCTGCACGGCAATCATTCCGGCTTCCCGCTCACCCTTCAGGGGCGTTAGCGCCGCCGTCAGCCGCCAATCCTTCAATCGCGCCGACATCCACGCCAAATCCTTGTCCGTTGTGCCCGCGTTGATGACGATGCGGTAATCAGTGTCGTCGAGACGATAGACAATCAAATCATCCATCACGCCGCCGGATTCATTCAGCATGGCGCTGTACAGCGCCTTCCCCGGCGTCTTGAGTTTGTCGACGTCATTGGCGATCAGCCGTCGCAAGAAAGCCTTGACGTCAGCGCCAGTCGCATCCACGGCACACATGTGGGAGACATCGAACACGCCGACGTCGCGGCGGACGGCATGGTGTTCCCCAATTTGCGAACCATAATTGACTGGCATTTCCCAGCCGCCGAAATCCACCATGCGGGCATGGAGCGCGCGGTGCGCGGCATTTAAAACCGTAGTTTTGAGCATCATCAATCCCTGAAGATGAAAGGCGCGAAGCAGACAAAAACACTTTTTGTTTCACCCCCCTGTCCTTGGTACCTGAGAGATTGCGGTCATCCCGGAACTTGGGATAACCGTTTGCCCCATCGGTGAGCGCCTGAAAACCGGCGCTTGCTCTCCAGAGTTGCGGTAACCCGCATATAACGCGAGCCGCCGGCCTCATGGTCCTTCTGCCTGAGCGTTTGCGGGTGCGTTGCGCCTTCGGCGGCAGGTCTTGCATCCTAGCCTGCGCTCTCCCATGAAATGGAGGAACTATAGCAGGTCAGCGGCCAGATGTCAGGCAGGGCAATCGCATGGATGCTGTTATCGTATTTTCAGTCCGCGCCGCCGCTGCCGTCCGCTCTCCCGCTTGGCGGAAGAGCGGACCCCCATTCCCTCATCCCTTTCCCCAAACGGGGGAAGGAAGGGATTTGCCGCCCCTTTTCCGCAAAAGCGGGAGAAGGGAAAACCTTGCGCCTTTCTCTCTTCCCGCGCAGTGGGTGAAGGGGAAAACGGGCATTCATGCGATTGCTCTGGATGCCGGGCATTCGACGTATGGACACCATGAAAACGTGATATGCTTCTCATCTGCAACGCTGCAAACACTCGCCGGAATCGAATTATCCAGGCGCAATAACAATAGATTCAAACAAATATGACAATGTTTTTCATCCGGGAATTCCAGACGCCAAAGATTTCGCGCATTGGCGACATGGCGCTGCTGGTGGGCGTGATTCTGGCGGGGACGGTGTTCCCGCGCCTGATGGTGCTGGGTTATCCTCCAGTATCGGACGATGGTTATTACATCTATATCGCGCAGCAGATTTACCACAGTCTGGCCAATGGGCAAGGCATACCGGATACTGGTGGGATTTCCTTTTATCCCATGTTGTGCGCATGGGCACCTTTCCTGCAATACAACCCCTTCATTGCATTGCGGCTGATTGATCTGGGCGTAGCCGTCATCATGGCGTTTCTATTGTACAAGGTGTTGGCGAGAATATGTAACAACAATACCGGCGCGGCGCTCATCACCCTGGTTTTTACCTTTACCTTGAACCAACCTGTTTTTATCGACAGTGGATTCAAGAACAGTATTGTAATAGCTTTTGTGCCTCTGCTCTTGGCATTGTATATTGGAACGAGAGCCATACAGGACAGGAAATCCGGCAACACCTGGTGGATGGCGGGCGCGTTGACGGCATTGGCCGTCGTCTTCCGGGAAACCTTCGTTCCCTTTGCGGTATTGGGACTGGTCAGCGTATTCATTGCGCAGGGCAAAAAGGCGGCTTTGCAGTTTTTTATCGGCGGCATGGCGACGGGCATTTTATTGATCGGCGGAGTCCTCGCCGCGCGCGGAGGGATAGCGGAAACCATCGCGCACTATCGTTCTGCGAGCATCATATTTGACACTGTTCCCGGCGATCGGCGTCTGGAAAATTTCATTACATATGGATCGATGGCAATCCATTCTTCTGTCATCGCGATGACATTCAGCGCATTGGCCATTGTGGCGCTGTTGGCCGCCATCTTTTTTCGCCGTGACAATTCCATCTTGTTGGCTGCTGGTTTCTGGCTGTTTTTCATCGTGACGGCTTTGATCGAGACGGCCACGAAGATATGTTACGCTTATCACTTCGCCATTGCGCTTCCCGGATTTGCCGGATTGTGCGCACTGGCCTTGCGCGAAATCATCCTGATATGGCCCGTCATGCGCTGGATGAACAAAAGAATAAACTACGTTCTTGCGGTGGCGAGCGCCATATTGTTGGTAGCCTGGATTTACTTTTCCTGCTCCGTGTTGGCAATGGCTCATTGGCCGGTAACGCTCGAAACATTGATTGCCGCACCGGGCGGGAAATGGCCAGAAAAGTTCACGAATCAATCGGATGCTCTATTCGTGGCCGCAGAAATCAAAAAGGTCATTCCTGAAAATGGCACACTCAGCATCAACGGGGGCGCGCATTTGTTATATCCACTGACAGGACATTTCCCGCCTGCATACCGATTGAGTGATCTGAGCGCAACTGCCATTCTGCTGAATTTTTCCATTCCGGATATTCGGCAGGTTCTGTTGGATTGTGCGCCAGACGTCATCATGATCACAGTCCGGGATTGGCTCATGGCTACGGATGGGAATGCGCCTTTGATCGAATCCATTCTCGCAACGGGAATTTATGAAGCAACAACGGAAATTCTGATTGGCAAGCAGAATTCTGGTCATTTTGCCAACGTGATCATTTTCCGTAGGACGAAGGAGATGGTTTGTAGCGCAAAACAAGGCATGGCGGAATGGATAAGGCGTGGTGCCGCTCTGCGGGAGGTTACAGGACATGTTTTGCATCCGCCTGTACGCTCCCTCGGTAAAACTTCGAGCCTTTTCCAGGGCGGAGGGACGATTCACGATGTCCATGGATATCCGCAAAAGCCGGTCACAAGCCGTTCGGAACATCTCTGGAGATCGTGGCAACGGCTCCGGCGAGGCGGGCCGTCCGCTCCGGCGAATGGCTTCCCTCACCTGCCAGGCATGTCTTCAATGGCGACGACCGACGATCGGACATTTGAAAGCGAATCAGTGGCCGCTGATGAAAATGCGCCACGCTCCTCACACCGCAATCGCCCGCCCGGATCGCTTCGTCCGGAATACGACAACCTTGCTGCTTGAAGAAACATGACGATATTTTCCATTCGAGGATTTCAGACGCCAATGGTTTCGCGCATTGGCGACATGGCGCTGTTGGCGAGTGTGATTCTGGCGGGAACGGTGTTTCCACGCCTGATGTTGCTGGGGCGGTTCCCGGTATCGGATGAAGGTTATTACGCTCATGTCGCGCAACAGATCCATCACAGCCTCGTCAACGGGCAGGGCATTCCGGACTACGGCGGGCTTTCCCTTTATCCCATGTTGTGTTCATGGGTGTTTTCCCTGCAATACAATCCCTTGATTTCATTGCGGCTTATCGATCTTGGCGTGGCCGTCGTCATGGCGTTCCTGTTGTACAGGGTGTTGGCAAGGACATGCAACAGCAATACGGGCGCGGCGCTCATTGCCTTTGTCTTTACTTTTACCATGAATCAGCTCGTCTTTATCGATAGTGGATTCAAGAACAGCATCACGGCGGCCTTCGTGCCTCTGCTTCTGGCATTGGTTATTGGAATAGGCGCCATACGGGACAAGAAACCCGGCAGCGCCTGGTGGATGGCGGGTGCCTTGACGGCATTGGCCGTTGTTCTCCGGGAAACCTTCGTTCCCTTTGCGCTATTGGGTTTGGTCAGCGTATTCATTGCGCAAGGCAAGAAAGCGGCTTTGCAGTTCTTTATTGGCGGTGTTGCGGCGGGTATCTTATTGATCGGCGGAATTCTCATCGCGCGTGGAGGCGCGGCGGAAACCATCGCCGCGTATCGTGCAGCAGGCATCATGGTTGGCAGTGTTCCCAGTGATCGGCTTCTGGAATATTTTATTTTCTACGGATTGGCGACAATTCGTTTTTCCTCCATCGCGCTGGCCTTTGGTGCGGCAGCCATTGTGATATTGTCGGCAGTCATCTTTCTTCGCCGCGACAAGTCTTTGCTGTTGGCGACAGTTTTCTGGCTGTCTTTCATCGGCGCGGCCTTGGTCGAGTCGGCTACGAAGATATGCTACGCTTATCATTTCGCAATTGCTCTTCCCGGTCTTGCCGGGTTATGCGCGTTGGCCTTGCGCGAAATTATACGGCTATGGCGCGCCATGGAGTGGGCGCACGGAAGAATAAACAATATGCTTGCCGTGACGGGCATCGTGTTGTCTGCGGTCTGGCTTTATTTTTCCTGTTCCAGATTGTCGATGGAGCACTGGCCGGTAACGCTCGAAACATTGATTGCCGCTCCTGGCGGGGAATGGCCGGAAAAGTTCACGAGCCGATCGAAGTATCTGTTCATGGCTGCGGAAATCAGAAAGATAATTCCTGAAAATGGCACACTCAGCATCAGCAGGGGTATGCATGCCTTATATCTGCTAACCGGGCGTTCTCCGCCTGTGTACCGATTGAGCGATCTGAGCGCGACCGCTTTTTTATTGGATTTTTCCGTTCCGGATATCCGGCAGGCTCTGCTGGATTGTGCGCCAGACATCCTCGTGGTTACAACCATGGACGAGCCTTTGCCCGAAGCTGTTCTTGCAGCAGAAATTTATGAAACAGCAGCGAAAATCCCATTTGGCAAGCTGAATCATGGTTATTTTGATGGCGTGATGATTTTCCGTAAAACAAAGGAAACCGTCTGTCTTGAGAAACAAGGCATGGCGGAATGGCTCACCAGAATCTCCAGATGAAGAATCCGTCATTTTCTGGATGGACAATCCGCTTTTCAGAATATCCGCCTTGCGTTTTCCCTTATTTTTGGCACCGTGGGCAATAAAAGCTGGAACGTCCGGATTGGCGAATCTGGCGGATGGGTGCGGCGCAGCGCGGGCAAGGTTGTCCGGTGCGGTCGTAGACGGCGGCGCGCAATTGGAAACTGCCCGCGCCGCCATCGCTGTGCACGTAATCGCGCACACTGCTGCCGCCTGCTTCGATGGCTTCTTGCAAGGTCTCCCGGATGGATGCCGCGAGCCTCTGGATTTCCTTGGGGCGAAGGTCGGCAGCGGGGCGCAGCGGGGATATGGCGGCACGGTACAGGCTTTCCGCCGCGTAAATGTTGCCTATGCCGACAATCCGGCGAGCGCTCATCAAAAGCGTCTTGATCGGCGTTGTGCGTCCTTTCAGCAATGCCGCCAGACAATCCGCCGTAAAAGCCTCCGACAAGGGTTCCACGCCCAGAGGTTCGAGTAGCGGGTGCGTTTCCGGATGTTCGCCTTCCAGCCAGAGCACCAGGCCAAAGCGGCGCGGGTCCTTCAGGCGCAGGATGACGCGGGGAAAACACAGATCGAAATGATCGTGCAAACCCGCAGGCGCGTCTGGCGGCGTCAGGCGCAGGCTGCCGGACATGCCCAGGTGCAGCAGCAGCCAGCCGCTTGCCGTCGGCCAGTGAAACAGCAGATACTTGCCGCGCCGGACGATGGCCGCCAGGCGATGCCCGGTCAGCCGCGCCGCCAAATCCTGCGGCATGGGCAGGCGCAGATCGGCGCGGCGCGCCAGGCAACCCACCACGGGTTCATGCAGCAGATGCGGCAGCAAACCCAGGCGGCTGACTTCGACTTCAGGGAGTTCGGGCATGGAAGGAATCGAAGGATGTCAGGAAACCGGTGTCCGAACGGCGTAAATCGCGGGCAGGTTGCGCCACGCGCCGCAGATGTCCATGCCAAAACCGAAGACGAAGCGGTCGGGGACGGCAAGGCCGACGAAATCGGTCTGGATGGGTTTGGCGCGTCCGGTGGCTTTTTCGACAAACACCGCCGTCAGCACACGCCTTGCGCCCATCTGCCGGATGCGCTCGCAGATGGTGGAAAGCGTGATCCCTTCATCGAGGATGTCATCGACCACCAGCACGACGCGATCCTTCAAGTCTATCCACGGGCCGCTGCGCCAGGTAAGCTTGTTGTGACCGCTGGTATTCGCGCCATAGCGGCTGGCATGCAGGTAATCGAAATCCAGCGGAAAATCGAGCCGTTGCAGAAGTTCTCCGGCAAAAGGCACCGCGCCGCTCATCACGCAGAGCACGACCGGATTCTCTCCCGCAAGTTCCTCCTTGACGCGCGCCGCCACTTGCCGCACCGCGTCTTGCACCACGGTTTCCGGATGGATCAGTTCGGCGTTCTTCAGGAGCGCCAAGGCTTCTTCACGATGCATGGTCTTCCCTGGAAAAATCAAAGGGTTTTCAGATACGCGCCAAAGGCCGCGCCCACATCGGGATGGCGCAGACCAAACACGACCGAGGCTTGCAGATACCCCAATTTGGAACCGCAATCATAGCGCGTGCCGGCGTAACGATAGGCCAATATTCGTTCTTCCGCCATCAGCGCGGCAATGCCGTCGGTCAACTGGATCTCGCCGCCCGCGCCCGGTTGTCCGGTTTCCAGATGATGGAAAATACGCGGCGCGAGCACGTAACGCCCGACGACCGCAAGATGGGAAGGCGCGTCTTCCGGCCTTGGCTTTTCCACGATGGCGCTCACTTGCTCGACACGTCCGGCAAGCGGACGCGAGGCGACGATGCCGTAACTCGCCGTCTCCGCCTGCGGCACTTCATGCACCGCCAAGAGGGAGGAACGGTATTCGTCGTAGGCATCTGTCATCTGTCTCAACACCGCGGGCTGCGCGTCCAGCAGGTCATCGGCGAGCACCACGGCAAAAGGCTCGTCGCCAACCACTTCCCTGGCGCAGAGTACCGCGTGTCCCAGTCCCAGCGCCTCGGCCTGGCGGATGTAGACGCAATGCACCGAACGCGGCAGGATGTTTTTCACCACCGCGAGCATCTCGGTCTTGCCCTTTTTTTCCAGATCGGTTTCCAGCTCGAACGCCTTGTCGAAGTGATCCTCGATCGCCCGTTTGCTGCGCCCGGTGACGAAAATCAGTTCCGTAATCCCCGCCGCCACCGCTTCTTCCACCGCGTACTGGATCAAGGGCTTGTCGACTATCGGCAGCATTTCCTTCGGACTGGCCTTGGTTGCCGGCAGGAAGCGCGTTCCCAGCCCCGCCACGGGGAATACCGCCTTGCGAATTCTTTTCATATCCTTCTCCTGTGGGTTGCTTTTCCATGATGGGTTGTCGTCAAAACACATATTCGCCTTTTTCATCAATCCGCACCGGCAGCGCCCGGGCGTTTTCCGAAAAACGCGCGTAGCCCTTTTCCAGGCTTTTCCAGAAGCGGAGCAAGGCGGGATGTCCCGCGTTGCTCGCCGCGTATTCTTGCATGTTGGCGCGGGTCATCCTGAAAGGGAAAATATAGACGGGAATCTTGCGCTGGCCGCTGTTCCTGGCGTGGACGGCATAAAGGTAGATTTCCTGGATTTTGTCATCGGTCATGGGCAGGCAGCCGATGCTGACGCAAGCGCCGTGAATGAAAATATCGCCGCCCGGATTTTTGCCCCTGCTCTTTATCTTGTCGGCGGCATTGGGATAATTGATGCCCAGGGAAAGCAGATAATTGCTCCGGGGATTGAAGCGATCGATATGATAAAACCCCTCGGGAACCTGCTCATCCCCCAACTGGCGTTTCGGCCCCAGGTTTCCGGGAACCTGGCAGATTGCATAGCTTCGCAGCTTCCGGTAGCGGCTTGCCGCGCCGGATTTGGCGTAAAGCTCAAGCACGCCTTCCGCTTTGTAGGCCAAGAGCAGGATGTTCAGGTCGCCCGTTTCAATCCCCGCCTGGCGCAAGAGTTTCTCCAGCGCGGCGTTCTTGCGAGCATGGGCGACGCGCACCCGTTCGTAGCGCAGTTGTTCCGCCAGAAAACCACGAGCATGGATGGGCGGCTCCGCCCATGCCATGCGACAGGACGCCAGCAGCAGGATGGTGCCCAATGAAAGGCTGACGCATATCGAACGGATACGCTCTGGCGCGATGCCGATCCGCCGTCCATCAGGCATCGTCTTGCTCCAGCATGGCTATGAGCGCTGCCTCGTCGATGACCGTTAGCCCCAGTTCCAGCGCTTTGGCGAGTTTGGAACCGGCTTCGTTGCCCGCGACGACGTAGTCGGTTTTCTTGGAAACGGAGCCGCTCGCCTTGCCGCCCGCCGCTTCGATCCTGATTCTGGCTGCGTCGCGGGAGAGCGTGGGGAGCGTCCCGGTCAAGACGAACACCTTGCCGGATAGCGGCCCCGGCGGCGCGGCGGATGGTCCTTCGCGTTCTTCCCAGGTCACGCCCGCCTCGATCAGGCGGCGGATGACTTCCCGGTTATGTGGCTCGGCGAAGAAATCGCGGACGGATTCGGCTACGACCGGCCCCACGTCGGGCACTTTCAGCAGGGCGTTCATCTCCGCTGTCATCAGGGCGGCAAGGTTGCCGAAATGGCGTGCCAGATCCCTTGCCGTCGTCTCGCCCACATTGCGCGCGCCCAGCGCGAAAATGAAACGGGACAGGCTGGCGGCCTTGCTTTTTTCGATGGCCGCCAGCAGGTTTTCGGCGGATTTTTCGCCCATGCGCGCCAGCGCCGCAAGTTGGGGCAACGTCAGGGCATAGAGGTCGGCGGGCGTCTTGACCAGTCCCGTTTCGACCAGTTGCTCGACCAGCTTGTCGCCCAGTCCTTCGATGTCCATCGCCCGGCGCGAGGCGAAATGCAGTAGCGCGCCCTTGACCTGCGCCGGACACACCAGATTGCCGGAGCAGCGCACAATCGCCCCGCCTTCCTCGCGCACCACGCGCGAGCCGCATTCGGGGCAAATTCGCGGCAGTTCAAAAGGCGGGTTCCGGGGCGCGTCACCGTCCTCCAGCGTCACGCGCGCGATTTCGGGAATCACGTCCCCGGCGCGGCGCACGATCACCGTATCGCCGACGCGCACATCCTTCCTGCGCACTTCGTCTTCATTGTGCAGCGTGGCGTTGGTGACGGTGACGCCGCCGACAAAGACCGGCGTCAGCCGCGCGACGGGCGTAATCGCGCCGGTGCGCCCCACCTGCACGTCGATGGCTTCCACTTTTGTTCGCGCTTCTTCCGGCGGATATTTGTGGGCGACGGCCCAGCGCGGCTCACGCGTGCGAAACCCCAGACGTCGCTGATATTCCAGGCTGTTTACCTTGTACACCACGCCGTCGATGTCGAACGGCAATCGCGGACGCAAACTTCCCATGCGCGCGTGAAACGCCGCCAACGCTTCCGCGCCCTGCACGACCGCCCGGTGTTCGCAGACGGGAAAACCGAAATCCGCCAGCGCCGCCAGCAATTCGGCATGGGTTGCGGGCAAATCCCAGCCTGCAACCGTGCCAATGCCATAGGCAAAAAACTTGAGCGGTCTCTGCCCGGCAATACGCGGATCGAGCTGGCGGATGCTGCCGGCTGCGCCATTTCGGGGATTGACCAGCGGTTTCTCGCCGCGCGCCCTTGCCCGTTCGTTGTGACGCGCCAAATCATCACGCCGCATATAGGCCTCACCACGCACTTCCAGCACCGACGGGATTTTGTCGGCATCGCCTTGCAAGCGCAGCGGAATGTCACGCACGGTCTTGAGATTTTGCGTCACATCCTCGCCGATTGCGCCATCGCCGCGCGTCGCGCCCTGCGTCAGTATTCCTTGCTCATAACGCAGGCTGACCGCCAGTCCGTCGAATTTCAGTTCGGCGACGTATTCCACCGGCGGCGCGTCTTCGGCGAGTTCCAATTCCTTGCGCACACGCGCGTCGAAACTTGCCGCGCCGGAAGCATCGGTATTTGTTTCCGTTTGGATGGAGCGCATGGGCACGCTGTGGGCGACCTGCGCGAAGGCTTCCAGCGCCCGTCCGCCGACCCGCCGCGTCGGCGAATCAACGGCGCGCAATTCCGGATATGCGGCCTCCAGCGCCTGAAGCTCGCGGAACAGGGCATCGTAGTCGGCATCGGCAATCGTTGGCGCGTCGAGTTCATAATAGGCGCGATCGTGCGCCGCGAGTTCGCGGCAGAGCGCCGCCATGCGCTGTCCCGCGTCCGCCGCGTCCATCCGTGTCGGCGTCCCGGAAAGAAGGCCATCGTTGCCAGGAAGCATGTTGCGCATCCGCGAAATTCCGTCTTGTCCGCCTAGCGGAACAACCTGCGCGCCAGCGCGCCGCCGGGAGTCAGGCCGGCCGCTTCCATGCGTCTCTGGATATCGATGACATAGTTCTGGCAGATCTGCGCCAGTTGCGACTCGGAAAGCGGCTGGCGTCGATCGTCGATCAACACGCCGTCCAGTGTTTCGGCAAAGCGTTTGGCGGTATCGATCATCTGCCGGTAGACATATTGACCATGCGGCGTAACCGGAACGTCCAGCAGGAAGACCAGACCATTGCTGCGCAGGTTTTTCAGGTCATCGGCGGTGAAATTCCCGCCTTCGGCATTTTGCAATGAAAAGAGCGTCGCGCCTGTTTTTTCGTCGCGCCGCGCATAAACGCCGTCTTCCAGCGTCATGCCCGATGCTTCCGCCAATGCCCGGATTTTGGTGCCGGGGAAAGGCGATTTCCGGCAGGCGAGATTCACGCCGATCTGCACGTCGGATTCATAGCAGAACTGCTCCAGTTGCTGCGCCTGATCCAGCGCCTCCTGGCGATCCGGCAACGGTTCGGCCACCACCATGTGCGCCTTTGCCGCCTGACGCACGATGCGAGTAAATAGCGCGAATTCGCTCGCGCCCACCGGTCCGCTTTCGCGGTCGGTAAGTTGCAGGCCCAGGCGCAAATGCCGATAGCGCGCGCGACACTCCGGCGTCAGCAATTCCCACTTGCCCTGCGCTTCGTTTTGCCCTATCCAGCGCAACAGCTTCTGGCCGCGCGGCGGCATGTCCTGCAAAAACGCCAGCATTTCCCCGGCAGAAGCCGCCTCCACTAGTTCCAGCGCCGCAATGACGTCAATGCCGCTCCAGAGCAAGTCACGCGGCGGCTCGGCGGAAAACGCGCCAGAATCGTCGTCGTCGGCGTCATCCGCCGCGTCGTTGTCTTCTTCGTTCTCTTCTTCAAGGCCGTCTTCCGCCCGCGGCGCGCCGGAAGCGGCAAAAATCCCCGGCTCCCGGCGTTCCGGCGGCGTCATGCCGCCGCCGTCTTCCGCCGCGGAAGTATCCGCGGGAGGAGCGGCGCGCGCGTTACGGCGGAAAAGAACGTCAATCTCGGCGTCGGCACCGGATTTGACGCGCGTTGGCGGGAACATGCGTTCCGCCATTTTGCGGTGCCGGATTTCCTGCCATTTGTTGTACGCCAGAACACCGGCTATCAGTATCCCGCCCAGCGCGAAGACGCCTATCTGCAATTCATTCATCAGGATTCCTCTCTCATCTTCAAGGCTGCTTCCATATCCACTTCCACCACGCGGGAAACGCCGGATTCCTGCATGGTAACGCCCACCAGCTGACTCGCCATTTCCATGGCAATCTTGTTATGGCTGATGAACAAAAACTGGGTCTGCCCGGACATCTTTCTTACCATCTGGCAGAAGCGCTCGGTATTGGAATCATCCAGCGGCGCGTCCACTTCGTCCAGGAGGCAAAAAGGGGCGGGGTTCAGCAAGAACAGGGAGAATACCAGAGCTATTGCCGTCAGCGCCTTTTCGCCGCCCGGCAAAAGATGGATAGTGGAGTTTTTCTTGCCCGGCGGCTGCGCGAACACCTGGACGCCAGCATCGAGGATTTCCTCGCCGGTCATTACCAGCGCCGCCCGCCCGCCGCCAAAAAGCTCCGGAAACAGGCGGCCGAAGTGACCGTTGACCGCGTCGAAGGTACTTTGCAGCAGATGGCGCGTTTCCCGATCGATGCGGCGAATGGCGTTTTCCAGCGTCTCCATTGCTTCCGTGAGATCGGCGGCCTGCGCGTCCAGATAGTTCTTCCGCGCGCGCGCGGCTTCCAGTTCCTGCAAGGCGGCAAGATTGACCGCGCCCAGCCCGCCGATGGCTTCCTGCAAGTTCTCGATCTCCTGAAGGAGCGTCTGCGGTCGCGCCGGACTGGCCGCCAGCGCAATGGACAGCGCGGCTTCGTCGGTGCCGGCATCCTCCAGTTGCGCCGCCAATTGCGCCGCGTTCAGGGCGGCGGCCTGCTCCTTCAAGCGCAAGTCGTTGATGCGTTTGCGCATGGGTTCCAGGGACTGTTCGATGCGCAGACGCTCTTCTTCCAGCGCGCGCAGGGCGGCGGCGGCGGCTTCCATGCCATTCTTTTGCGCCGCCAGTTCCGCTTCGCGCAGACTTCTTTGGGACAGCGCATCCTGCAAGGCTTCGTCAAGCGTCCGGGGCGGCGCTTCCGTCTTCTCTGCGCGGCAAGCGGTCAAATCCGTCTCGATGCGCTGCAATTCGCGCTCCGCCAAGGCAAGCCCGGCGGCGATTTCCGCCAGTTTGCCCACGCATTCGCGCTGCGAAAACTCGGCTTCACGCGTCTCGCGCTCCATCGCCGCCGCCTGTTCGCGCGCCTCATTCAGCGCCTGTTCCGCCGCTTCCAGCCGGAGGCGCGCCGCGTCCTCCGCCGCGCCTCCGGCTTTTGCCCGCGTTTGCAATGCGGCGATGCCTTCTGCCATGGCGGCGGCGCGTTCGCTTTCA
This sequence comes from Zoogloeaceae bacterium, assembly GCA_031259605.1. GTDB lineage: Bacteria > Pseudomonadota > Gammaproteobacteria > Burkholderiales > Rhodocyclaceae > Azovibrio. The sequence goes on along the minus strand of JAIRLE010000136.1, from coordinate 9,030 downwards.
TCTTGCGCTTCCCGCGCCAGTTCCGCCATTTGCGCCTCGCGCCGCGCCACATCCGTCTGATGCCGTTCCAGCGCCTGGGCGTGTTTCAGGACTTCCACCTGCGCGACATGAATGCGGGACTGCAATTCGCCCTGTTCGCGGCGCAAAGCGTCCACCTTGCCTTGCCGGGCGCGACAGGCCGCATCCAGCAGCGCCTGTCGCGCGCGCCCCGCGGCGGTCGTCTGCCGCAAACGCGCATACGCCTCTTCCAGCATCCCGATTTCCCGTTGCCGCTCCAGCAGGCCGTGTCCCGCCGCATCGGGCGCGAACAGGGAAAGCGCCTGCCGTTCCAGCACATCGCCCGCTGGCGTCACCCAGCAACATCCTGGCGGCAGATCCGTCCTTGCCGCCAGCGCCGCCGATAGATTTTCCGCCGTCCATGCCTGTCCCAGCCATGCCGCCAGCAAAGGCCGCCATGTGGCGTCTTCCACCTCCACCCGCATGAACAGACTGTTTGGGGAAATATCGGCGGGTGGCGCATCCACGCTTTCCGGCAAACACAGCGTCAGCTTGCCGCCGGGCCGGTTTTCCGCCCAGTCCGCAGACTGTCCGACGGCTTCCCGCGTTGCCAGGATCGCCTTGAGACGCTCGCGCAACACCGCTTCCACCGCCGTCTCCCATCCCGGCTTCACCCGCAGGGCGCGCCACAAGGGCGGCGCGTCGGCAAGGCCGTAACGCTGCAACCATTGCGGCAGATTGCCCACTTGCGTTGCCGCCTTTTGCGTCTCCCGCAAAACCTGGAGACGCGCTTCGATGGCGGCGGCCTCCAGCGTCTCCGCTTCCAGGCGCGCGGCAAGCGTTTGCCGTTCGGCTTCCTGTTGCGGCAACGCTTCCCGTTCCGCTCGCAGACGCGCCTCCACTTCCCTGACATCCGCCTGCATGACGGCCAGTTCGGCTTCCGCCAGCGTCGTTTTTTCCGGCGCGACATGTGCCGCCGCTTCCTGTTGCAGAAGCTCCCGTCGTTGCAGCAGCCTTTGCAAACTGCGTTCGGCGTGTGCCCGGTGCGTCAGTTCCACCTGCAATTCCTGCTCCGCGCACGCCGCCTCCCGGTGCAGACGTTCCACTTCGGCACGCGCCGCCTCCTGTTCCGCCCTGGCCTGTTGCAACGCCTTCACGCTGGACTCCTGGCGCGCTCCGGCCGCCTGTCGGCGCGTGTCCGCCAGATCGCGCAAGGATTTCCAGCGCGCCTCGGCGTCGAAATGTTTTTCCGCCTGTTCCCGCCAGTGCGCTTCTTCACCCGCCAGACGCGCCAGGCGCGCCGCCAGTTGCCGCTCGATTTCCTGGCGATGGCGAATCTCGGCTTCCAGCCTTGCGGCCTCGGCGTTGACCGAATACAGGGCGCTCTGCGCCTGATGCACGGCGTCGCTCGCCGCGAAATGCGCTTCCCGCGCCGCGAGAAGCGTCGCCTCCGTCTTGCGCAGGGCGGCGGCCGCCGCTTCCAGTTCCGCGTCGGCGCGCGCCGCTTCCAGCGCCAGCTTTTGCTGTCCGGCCTGCGCTTCCCTTTTGCGCGTCAACCACAGGAACTGCTGCTTTTGCGTCAGTTCCGCGTTGAACTGGTGATACCGCCGCGCCACTTCCGCCTGCGCGTCCAGCTTTTCCATCTGCGCCGACAATTCCAGGCGAATGTCCTCTACCCGTGAGAGATTCTCCCGCGTGTCTTCCAGCCGTCCTTCCGTTTCTTTCCGCCGCTCCTTGTAGCGCGTCACGCCCGCGGCCTCTTCGAGAAAGACGCGCAGATCGTCGGGGCGCGCCTCGATGATGCGCGAGATCATCCCCTGTCCGATGATGGCATACGCCCTTGGTCCCAGACCGGTGCCAAGGAAGAGATCGGTAATGTCCTTGCGGCGCACCTTCAGGTTGTTGATGAAGTAATCCGACTGCCCGTTGCGCGTCAGCACTCTTTTTACCGAGAGTTCGGCATACTGGCTCCACTGCCCCAGGGCGCGGCCGGAGGTGTTGTCGAACACCAGTTCCACCGAGGCGCGCGCTACCGGTTTCCGATCGCTCGTGCCGTTGAAGATTACGTCCTGCATGGATTCGCCGCGCAGTTCCGATGCCCTGGATTCGCCCAATACCCAGCGCGCCGCGTCCATGATGTTCGACTTGCCGCAGCCGTTCGGCCCCACCACGCCCACCAGTTGCCCCGGAAAGGCCACGGTAACGGGATCGACAAAAGACTTGAATCCGGCAAGTTTGAGTTTGGTTAAGCGCATCAAGGATCAGGCGTCAGGGTTTGTCCGCATTTGGAAAGGGAAAATTGCAGCTTGCGGCGATGGCGTTACACCGAATCGTCGGCATCGGATGCGGGCGGCATCATCCGGGATCATTCCGCTTCAGGCGGGGGACTGGGCGGTCGGGCGGCGATGGCGGCTTCCAGCGCGGCTTCGTGTTGCGCCGAAAGCGCCTGTATTTCCTTCAGGTTTTCCTGCATTTTTTCCATTTGCCGTTGGGCGTTCCTGGCCTCCTCGGCCTTCAGTTCGCCCACGGTGGCTGTCGTGGTCAACACTTCCACGCCACAGGCGGAGAGCAACAGGGCGCTGGAGCACAGCGCCGTTTTCCATGATGCGGTCTTCATTTTTTCCTCCATGGACAATTCGTGCGCGCAGTATACCGCCTTGCCGGGCATACGGACGCCCTGACGGCGAATGCTAGAATCCAATGCTCCATCAACGCTTGCAGAGCATCGAGGTACATCATGGCCGGACACAGCAAATGGGCCAACATCCAGCACCGCAAAGGACGCCAGGATGAAAAGCGCGGCGCGGCTTTTTCAAAGGTTGCCAAGGAAATCACCGTCGCCGCCAGAATGGGCGGCGGCGACATCGCCTTCAATCCCCGCCTGCGCATGGCGGTCGACAAGGCCAAGGGACAGAACATGCCCAAGGACAAGATCGACAACGCCATCAAGAAAGGCACGGGGGAACTGGAAGGCGTGGAATACGTGGAAATCCGCTACGAAGGCTACGGCATCGGCGGCGCGGCGGTGATCGTGGATTGCCTGACCGACAACAAGACCCGCACCGTGGCCGAGGTGCGCCACGCCTTTGCCAAACACGGCGGCAACATGGGTACGGATGGTTGCGTAGCCTTCCAGTTCAAACACTGCGGCCAGCTCATTTTCGCTCCCGGCACGGACGAAGCGGCATTGATGGACGCCGCCATCGAAGCGGGCGCGCAGGACGTGCTCGCCAACGACGACGGTTCCATCGAAATCCTCACCGCGCCCGGCGATTTCATCCAGGTGAAAGACGCGCTGGAAGCCGCCGGATTCAAGGCGGAATTCGGCGAAGTCACCATGAAGCCGGAATCCGAAAGCGAACTTTCCGGCGACGATGCCCCCAGGATGCAAAAACTCCTGGACGCTCTGGAAAATCTCGATGATGTGCAGGACATCTACACGACCGCGGTCTTTGATGTGTGACCATATTCCGCCCCCATTGAACCCTCGCTGCTTGCCCCCGCGATGAAACACGCCATCCTTGCCGTCAATCTGGGCGGCCTTCTGACCGCGCCGGGACTGTGGTTTGCCGTGCCCGCGCCCATGTCATGACAAAAGACAGGGCGAGCGCTCTGTCCTCCAGGCGCTTGACACGTGAACGCGCACTCCTTACCATCCATCCATGAACAGGAATTATTCTGGGAAGCATTCTCATTCCTGAAGGTTGTCAAGGACTGCCATGTTCGTTCCTTTCCTCATCATGCTGCGCGAAGGGCTGGAAGCCGCCCTGATCGTCGGCATCATCGCCAGTTATCTCCATCAGACGGGCCGCGCGCGCTGGCTGCCGACTGTTTGGGTCGGCGTGTTGCTGGCGGTGGCCATGTCGATTTTCATGGGTGCGGCCGTGCTGATGACTGGGCACGAGTTTCCACAAAAAGCCCAGGAATTGTTCGAGGCCGTCATCGGGCTGGTGGCGGTGGGCGTGCTTACATACATGGCGTTCTGGATGCGCGGGGCGGCACACTCGATCAAGGCGCAATTGCTCGGCTCCGTGGATGCGGCCATCGGCGGCGGCGCGAGTGACTACAGGGGCGCGACCTGGGCGCTGATGGGCATGGCGTTCTTCGCCGTGGCGCGCGAAGGACTGGAATCCGTCTTTTTCCTCTTGGCCATCTTCCAGCAAAGCCCCGGCTGGGTCGCGCCATCGGGCGCGCTTGGCGGCATCGCGGTGGCGGTGCTCCTGGGGTTGGGCATCTACTGGGGCGGTGTGCGGCTGAATCTGGCGAAATTCTTCAAATGGACGGGCATGTTCATCCTGCTGGTGGCCGCCGGTCTCCTTTCCGGCGTACTGCGCAATCTGCATGAGGCTGGGGTGTGGAACCTGATGCAGAGCGTGGCATACGATTTCAGCGGTGTGCTCTCCAATTCCAGCGTGACGGGCACGGTGCTTTCGGGACTGCTGGGCTATCACGAGTCGCCCGCCTGGGGCGAGGTGCTGGCTTGGTTTCTGTATCTGATTCCGGCACTGGCGCTATTCCTGCGCCCGCGCGCCAGTGCGGTTGTGGAGGCCGCGCCGGTTGCGCAAACCACATCCACCACCGAACCCACGCCAACTGGTGCCGGGAGTGTTCCCGCACCCGCCCGTTTCGTGCATCTGGCGCTCTTTGGCTCGGCTACGCTGGTCGCGCTTTCCCTGTGGCTGTTCGTACAGGCGACGCGCACGGCGGAAGGCCCGCAACGCGGCGATACGCACAAGGTGGTCATCAACGACCAGACTTGCGAACCGCTGGATTTCGTCGTGCCGGCGGGGACAACCACGTTCGAGATCCACAACGCCTCGCGCCGCACCCTGGAATGGGAGATTCTCGACGGCGTGATGGTGCTGGCCGAACGCGAAAACATCGCGCCGGGATTTCATTCGTTCCTGACCGTCAAGTTGAGGCCGGGCGAATTCGTCATTACCTGCGGACTGCTGACCAATCCGCGCGGCACGTTGAAGGTCACGCGCACCGAGGCTTCCGAAGCGGAGCGCCTGCGGCCTCCGGTGCAGTCCTTCATCGGTCCCCTGTCGGAAATGCGCGTCTTCCTGGTGTTGCAGTCGAACGCGCTGGCCCGTGAGACGGAGGCGCTCTCCGAGGCCGTTGCGGCTGGCGATCTGAAATCCGCGCGCCAGTTCTGGCTGGACGCCCGCGCGCCCTACAAACGCATGGAGGCCGTGGTCGGGCGCATGGCCGATTTGCAGTCGCGTATCAACCCGCAGGCCGACTACCTGGCGGAACGCGAAGAGGATGCCGCCTTTACCGGTTTCCACCGTCTGGAAAAAGGACTGTTCAAGGATGGTCGCTTCAAGGGACTCGAACCCTTCGCGCGGCAGCTGGCCGAAGATGCGCAGGCGCTCAAGGCGCGGCTGCGCGAAGGTGTGCAACAGCGCCCCGAAGACCTGGCCGGCAGCGCGCTCTGGCAAGCCCGGCGTCTGGCCGACGGCGCCATCGCCAAGAGTGAAAACCCTTATGCCCAAAGCGATCTGGCCGATCTCGAAGCCAATCTCGAAGGCATGGAAAAAAGCGTGATGTTGCTCGACGCCCTGCTTTCCGCCGCCGACGCCCCGCTGGCCGAAGAACATCGCCAGCGCTTGCAAGCCTTGCATGAGGCTTTGGACGCCCTGCGCGTGGAGGACGCCTTCCCGTCCTACGCGCGGATAAGCGACGCGCAGCGCGGCGAACTGGCGCAAAAGATGGGGGCGCTTGCCGACACGCTCGCAAAGATCAATCCGGCACTGGGTCTGCAATGACCTTTGCCGATTCCTTCACACATCACAGGAAAACCACCATGATGACAAAACAGGAAACTCCCGCCCCGCGTGACGTCACGGCGCGCAAGGGGACGCGTATCCCGGATGCGCCCACCAACCGTCGCATGGCGCTCAAAATGGGCGTCGCCGCGCTGGGGGCCGCCTGGATGGGCGGCGTCGGTGCCGCTTCCCGTCTGGGCGGACACGAAACCAACGTGACCAATGCCCCGGTGACGAACATCGCCTCGCCCGAGGATCGGGTTCCCTTCTTCGGCAAACACCAGTCTGGCGTCATCAACCTGCGTCCGGCCAATGGCATGATCGCCAGTTTTTCCGTGCTGGCCGAGACGCCCGACGCGCTGGAGCGCCTTTTCAGGCGGCTGACGGAGCGCGCTATATTCCTGACGCATGGCGGCACGCCGCCGGAATACGATCCGCGTCTGCCGCCCGCCGATTCCGGCATTCTTGGCCCGCACATCCCGCCGGACGCGCTCACCATTACCGTCTCGCTGGGCAATTCGCTGTTCGAGGACAGGCCGTGGCTCAAGCCGCACAAGCCGCGACGCCTTATCCGCATGACGCGCTTTCCCAACGACGCGCTGGACGCCGCCCTCTGCCACGGCGACCTGAACCTGCAAATCTGCGCCAACACGCAGGACACCACGCAACACGCCCTGCGCGACATCCTCAAGAACCTGGCTGATCAACTGGTGCTGCGCTGGATGCAGGAGGGCAATGTGCCGGTCATCCAGCCTGGCCCGGACGGTCTGGCGGAGAGCGCGCGCAATCTCCTCGGTTTCCGCGACGGATCGGCCAATCCAGACGCGGGGGACGAGGCATTGATGAATCACCTCGTCTGGGTCGGGCCGGAACGGAATGAACCCGCCTGGGCGCTGGGCGGCAGTTACCAGGCCGTGCGCATCATCCGCAATTTCGTCGAACGCTGGGACCGTGCGCCTCTGTGGGAACAGGAGGCTTTCATCGGTCGCACCAAGGTAACAGGCGCGCCGCTGGACAAGCCGTACGCCAAGGAATCCGACGTACCCGACTACACCCGCGATCCGGAGGGCGAAAAAACTCCGCTGGATTCGCACATTCGCCTCGCCAACGACCGTACGCCGGAAACACAGGACAATATCATCCTGCGCCGTCCATTCAACTATTTCAACGGCGTGGCAAAGAACGGTCAGCTCGACCAGGGGCTGCTCTTCATTTGCTACCAGGCCGATCTGGAAAAGGGCTTCATCACCGTACAACGGCGTCTGGACGGCGAGCCGCTGGAGGAATACCTGAAGCCCGTAGGCGGCGGCTACTTCTTCACCCTGCCGGGTGTGGCCCATGAAGGTGATTATTTCGGCAGCGCGCTGATTGCCGCCGTCCGCGCTCCGGCGCATTAAGCAGTTTTTTCGTTTTTTCAAACCCAATGGCTATAAGCCAGGAGATTACCAGCATGAACATCAAACACCTCATCCCCACCATGGCCCTGCTGGCCGGCAGCGTTGCAAGCGGCGTCGCCCTTGCCCAGTCCGCGCCGCTGGATCTTGTCGGCCCGGTCGCCGAGTACAAGATCTATGTCAGCGAGAACGTGGATCAACTTGCCAGGGAAACAGCCAAGTTCGTCGCCGCCGTCAAGGCGGGCGACGTGGCGCGCGCCAAGGCGCTGTATGCGCCCACCCGTGTGTATTACGAGCGCGTCGAGCCGATTGCCGAACTGTTCAGCGACCTGGACGCGGCCATTGACTCGCGCGCCGACGACTACGAAGGCGCCGAAAAGGATCCGGAATTCCCCGGTTTCCATCGCATCGAATACAGCCTGTGGGAGAAGAACAGCGCCAGCGACGTGAAGCAGGTCGCCGACAAGCTCTTGGCCGATGTAAAGGAACTGCAAGCGCGCATCGGCAAGTTGACTTTCCCGCCTGAAGTGGTGGTGGGCGGCGCCGCGGTGCTGATGGAAGAAGTGGCCGCCACCAAGATTTCCGGCGAGGAAAACCGCTACAGCAAGGTAGATCTGTGGGACTTCAAGGCCAATACCGACGGTTCCTACAAGATTGTCGAACTGGTGCGTCCGCTGATCGAAAAAAAGGAAGCCAAATTCCTGGCCGAGGTCGACAAGAACTTCAAGACTGTCTATGACATTCTCAAGCTTTACGAGACGAATGGCGGCAAGGGCTACGTTTCCTACGAAAAGCTCACCGACAAGGATCGCACGGTAATGGCCGCCGCCATCAACAAGCTGGCGGAAGACCTCTCCACCCTGCGCGGCAAGCTGGGGTTGAAGTAACGTCACTGCCCCTGTCACGCTTATCGTCCTGAGAACCGGTTCATGCTCTCGGATTGTCGTGGGAAGCGCTGGGTTTTCCTTCTCCCCCTTCAGGGGGAGAAGGTGCCCAGAGGGCGGATGAGGGGGCGATTCACCCCGGACAACACGGTTCAGGGATGAGCCGCCGCCCCTCTCTCGGCGCTAGCCACCCTCTCCCGCAGCGGGCGAGGGAAACCCCTGGAGACGATCCGGATCGAAGCGATGCGGCAGCAGACGGCCTTTCAGGTTGCTCCAGCGTTCTTGGCAGCTGAACCGCCGGATTGCCACGGCGCGATGTGCTTCGCTGTTGACGAAGGCGAGCGGAAATCACCATTCGCCCTCCCTCAGGATGGTTTTATTGTGCGCGGTCATTTGCCGTCCGGTGCCATTCAAGTTTCAAGCACGGGCGCGGACATGCACCACCGTTCCTTGTAGCCGCGCCCGGCCCGCCCGAAGGAATAGCGCAGCGCCTTGCCCAGGGTTGCGGCGTCCTTTTGCGCGGCTTCGGCATTTGCCGAGATCAGTACGCTGCCCGGACTGTAGTCCTGCGCACCGGGATCGACGCCGCCGTTGATGTACTCGACGCTTACCCATTGCGCGGACTCGACGCGGTACAGCACCTGCACGGCGACCGGTTCGCCGCGCAACGGGAGCACCCGCCAGGCGATGCGGTTCGGCCACCTTGATCTCGACCAGTCGGGCGCGCCGCGTCACCCAAGCCAACAGGGTTTCCTGTTCTTCTTTGGGCAGACGCATGAACAGACGGTCTCGCTTGTCGGTGTGGTAGAGGCAATGCGCCTGATCAGCAAGGCAACGTGCGTCGATGGCGTCCGTCTTGGAGAGATGCCCCGCCGCTTCGCCGAATCGACGCGCCTGCCGGGGATTGATGACCATGACGGGCAGCTCCGCCGCGCACAGGGTCAGCGCCGCCTCGTGTTCGAGACGACCGGTCGCTTCCATCAC
>JAIRLE010000129.1 GCA_031259605.1 Zoogloeaceae bacterium | reverse complement strand
ATGGGCGAATTCGGCGCGGTATCGGTGGTTTCCGGCCACATTCGCGGCATGACCAACACCATGCCCCTGCAAGTCGAGATTCTCTACAACGAATACAATTTCGCCGCCTCTTTCGCCGTCGCCTCGCTGCTGGCGCTGTTGGCGCTGGTGACGCTCGTCGTCAAGACCTGGGTGGAATGGAAGGCGGAGCAGAGCCTTGACTTGAACAACGATGGAGAGGAAGCCAGCCCATGAGCATCGAAGTACGCGACATCCACAAGCAATTCGGCGATTTCATCGCCCTGGACGACATCAGTCTCGCCTTTCCCGGCGGACAACTGACGGCGTTGCTCGGCCCTTCCGGCTGCGGCAAGACCACGCTGTTGCGCATCATCGCCGGTCTGGAAACCGCGGATCGGGGCACGGTGCTGCTGGAAGGCGAAGATGCCTCCAGCACCCATGTGCGCGAACGCCAAGTCGGCTTTGTCTTTCAGCATTACGCCCTTTTTCGCCACCTCAGCGTCTTCGAGAACGTCGCGTTCGGATTGCGTGTAAAACCGCGCAAACAGCGACCGGCGGAAGCGGACATCCGCAAGAAGGTGCGGGCGCTCCTGGAACTGGTGCAACTCGACTGGCTTGCCGAACATCTGCCCGCGCAGCTCTCCGGCGGCCAGCGGCAACGCATCGCGCTTGCCCGCGCCCTGGCGGTGGAACCGCGTGTGCTGCTGCTCGACGAACCCTTCGGCGCGCTCGACGCCAAGGTCAGGAAGGAACTGCGCCGCTGGCTCAGGCGTTTGCATGACGAACTGCACATCACCTCCATTTTCGTCACCCACGATCAGGAGGAAGCGCTGGAAGTTTCCGACAGCGTGGTGCTGATGAATCATGGGCGCATCGAACAGGTCGGCACGCCGCAGGAAGTCTATCAGCATCCGGCGACGCCCTTTGTCTATGGCTTTTTGGGCGCGGTCAATTATTTTCATGGCCGCGTCGAAGCGGGCCGCGTGCGTCTGGATGACGCGCTTTTGCATGCCGATGCCGCGCTGGAAGCCAAATCCCTGACGGCAGGCGCGTCCGTCACCGCCTTCGTGCGTCCGTATGAACTGGATATCGTGCCGGAAGACAAGGCCAACGCCATCGGCGTTGCCGCCAGAATCACCCGCATCCTGGGCTTTGGCGCGCTCGCACGCATCGAACTCGTGGGGCTTTCCGTCGATGCCCGGCACTTTGAAGTGGAAATGAGCCGCGACCAACTCGTCGCGCAAGGCTTGAGCGAAGGCCAGGAAGTGCGCCTCACCCCCTCGCGCATGAAGGTGTTCGAGCGGGATGACGACGCGCTGGTGGCGGGGGCGGGAATCTAGCCCGACTTCCTTCGTTTCCGTGCGCGGCAAGACGCGGTGTGCCAGAAAGGCAGACGGAGACCGCGCTTTCTCCAGTCCGCGGCCTTGTCCGGTTTGCCGATCGAGCCGCGCGATACCGGGCGGAAGTAATATCATGCCGACTGTGGCGGAGTATTTTCGTAGCTAAAGGCGTCCTTGTCGCCATATTCTGATGGCGTATCATGGCGAGCTTTAAGCGATAATTCCTCGCGCCGCTTCCTTCAGGCGGAGGTTTGAACCGGAGCTGGTTTTACGATGAACCTGCGTACTTTCTTGCGGCGTCGCGCCGTGGATTCCCGAATCTGGCTGGGAAGGCTGGTGTTTTGGGGCGGCGCGGTGGGTGTGGGTCTGTTGGCGGTATTGTTTGCCGAGCTTTCGTCGGGAATGACGCATTATTTCATGCGCGCGGCGCGGCAGTTCTGGTGGTTGCCGTTCATTGTCACGCCGCTGGGCGGCGTGTTGTGCGTATGGCTGACGCGCCGTTATTTTGCCGGCGCGGAAGGCAGCGGCATCCCGCAGACGCTGGTGGAAATACAGCGCGCGCAAACAGTGGGACATGTCAAGGAAAAAAGCGCATGGCGGCCACTGTTGTCCATCCGCATCATCTTTGGCAAGATTCTGGTCGGGGCGGGCGCCGTGGGTTGCGGCTTTTCGCTGGGACGGGAAGGGCCGACCGTGCAGGTGGGCGCTTCGCTGATGAACGCCATTCATCATCTCTTGCCCGCCGCCTTGCGGATTCAGCGCGTTCATCTTCTGGTGGCGGGTGGCGCGGCGGGAATCGCGGCGGCGTTCAACGCGCCGCTGGCGGGCGTCATGTTCGCCATCGAGGAAATGATCCGGGGCGTGGAAGCGCGCATGTCCGGACTGATCATTACCGCCATCGTGCTGGCGGGCGTGACCGCGCAGGCCATGAAAGGCAGCGGCGGCAATTATTTTGGCGCGGTGCCGATCATTGCCGGAGAAGGCGATCAACTGGCGGCGGCGGCGCTGGCCGCCCTCACTTGCGGGCTTCTGGGCGGACTGTTTTCGCGCATGATGATCATCGGCACGGGCAGCTGGCGCGGCGCGCTGGGCAATCTGCGCCGACGGCGTCCGTTCGTTTTCGTGGCGATCTGCGGCCTGTTCGTCGCCAGCCTGGGCGCGGTCACGGGCGGCGCGGTCTATGGCAGCGGACTGGAACAGACGCAGGCGCTATTGGAAGCCGAAGCGCAACTGCCCTGGTACTTTACGCCCGCCAAGTTCGCGGCAACGCTTGCGGCATATTTTTCCGGCTTGCCGGGCGGCATTTTCGCGCCTTCGCTTGCCATTGGCGCGGGCGTGGGGCATACGCTCGCGCCGTTGCTCGACCAGAGCGCCATGCCCGGCATGGTGCTGGCGCTGTGCATGGCAGGCTTTCTGGCTGCCGCCACGCAAGCGCCCATGACCTCATTCCTGATTGTCATGGAAATGGTGGATGGCTACGACCTGGTGATCGCCCTGATGGTGGTCTCGCTCATGTCCTCCGGTATTTCACGCCTCATCAGCGAGCCGCTGTACGCGACGCTGGCGCGCCAGATGGCGGCTGCTCCCCAGGTTGGCCGCGCGCGGGAGGAGTGATTCCGGGCAATGGGTGGAATCAGGAACACGCGAGGACGACGATTTCGCGCACGTCGGTGGAAAGGCCGGGGTGTTGACGCAGGGATTCCAGCGCGGCGCGGCTGTGCCGTTGGCGGTTGGCGTCGAATTTTTTCCAGTGGTCGAAGGCGCGGGCAAGGCGGGCGGCAACCTGGGGATTTTTCGCGTCCATGATTTTGATTTCTTCGGCAAGCAGGCGGTAGCTCGCGCCGTCGGCAGCGTGGAAGGCGGCGAGGTTGCTGGAAAAGACGCGCAGCAAGGCGTAAACCTTGTTGGGATTGGCGCGATTGAATGCCGGATGGCGGGTGAGCGCTTCAACCCGCGCCAGCGTATCGGGGCGGCGGCTGCCCGCCTGGACGGACAGCCACTTGTCGACCACCAGCGGCTCGTGTTGCCAGCGGGCGTAAAAATGCGCCAGCGCCTGTTCGCGCTCCGGGCAATCGGCGGCCTTGACGTTGACCAGCGCCGAGAGGGCGGCGAACTGATCGGTCATGTTGGCGGCTTGCTCGAATTGCTGATACGCCAGATTGCGGTAACGCGGCGTATCGAGTTCCAGCAGATAGCCGAGGCAAAGATTCTTCAGGGCGCGCTGGCCGACGGCGGCGGGCGCGTCGGTGTTTCGGGCGCATTCGGCGGCAAGTTCGCCGTGGAGCGAAAAGAATTCGGCCTCCAGGTTTTGCGCCAGCGTCAGGCGCAGCGCGTCGCGGGCGGCGCGCAGGGCGTCCGGGTCGACTTCGCCTACGATTTTTTCCGCCAGCGCGGCCTCGCTGGGCAAGGTCAGGACTTCGGCGACAAAGGCGTCGCCGCGTTTTGCGCGGATGTTCAACAGCCGCCGCGCCGCGTCGATGAAGCCTGCGGGAGGCAGACCGGCAAGCAGGATGTTGGCGGCAAGGCGTTGTCCGGCTTCCCAGGCGGCGAAGGGATCGGTCTCATGCGCGAGCAGCAGGGCAAGCTCAGCCTCCGTCCATGGAAATTCCAGGCGCACGGGCGCGGAAAAATCGCGCAACAGCGAAGGGATGGGCGGCGCATTCACATCGGTGAACACGAAGGTCTGCCGGTTTTCGCGTAACGGCAGGAGGCGCTCCGTTTGTGGCAGCAATTCACCCGCCGGGGAAAACAGGGCGACGCGCACCGGGATGAGTTGCGGCGCGGCGGCGCTGCCCAGCATCGCGACGGACTTGGGGTTTTGCTGCGCCAGGGTAAGCGTGTAGCGGCAAGCGGCGGCGTCATATTCACCCGTTGCCGTGACTTCGGGTGTGCCAGGTTGGTCATACCATCGCATGAATTGCCCGAAATCGAAGCCGGAGGCCGCCTGCATGGCGGCGGCGAAATCGTCGCAGGTGACGGCTTGTCCATCGTGCCGCCGGAAGTATTCGTCCATGCCGGCGCGAAAGGCGTCGCGCCCGATCAGGGTTTGCATCATGCGCACCACTTCCGCGCCTTTTTCGTAGACGGTGGGCGTATAGAAATTGTTGATTTCCATGTAGGCACCGGGACGCACCGGATGCGCCATCGGCCCCGCGTCTTCGGGGAACTGGATGGCGTAGAGGCTCCTGACTTCGCGGATGCGGGCGACGCTTTGGTCATGCGTGTCCGCGCCGAATTCCTGATCGCGGAACACGGTCAGACCTTCCTTCAGGGAAAGCTGGAACCAGTCGCGGCAGGTGACGCGATTACCTGTCCAGTTATGGAAGTATTCGTGCGCCACCACCCGGTCTATGCCTTCAAAATCCGCGTCCGTCGCCACATCCGGACGCGCCAGCACGTATTTGGCGTTGAAGATGTTCAGCCCCTTGTTTTCCATCGCGCCCATGTTGAAGTCGCTGACGGCGACGATCATGTAGTGGTCGAGGTCGCATTCGAGGCCGAAGCGTTTCTCGTCCCAGCGCATCGCCTTCTTGAGCGCTCGCATCGCGTGCGCGCATTGGTCGATTTTGCCCGGCTCCACATAGACCGCCAGTTGCACCTTGCGCCCGCTGGCGGTGACGAAGGCATCACGCAGTACTTCCAGCCGGGCGGCGACCAGCGCGAACAGGTAGCAGGGTTTCCTGAACGGATCGTGCCAAACGGCATAATGACGCCCATTGGCCTCATCGCCTGCCGCAAGCGGATTGCCGTTGGCAAGCAACACGGGAAAGCGCGCCTTGTCGGCATGAATGGTCACGCGGTAGACCGCCATGACATCGGGGCGATCCGGAAACCAGGTGACGCGGCGAAAGCCTTCGGCCTCGCATTGGCTGAAATAGCCGTTTTGCGCGCGATAAAGACCGGAAAGACGGGTGTTGGCGTCAGGGAAAATCCGCACGCGGGTTGTCAGGGTGAACCGCGGCGGCAGATTGCGCAGGGTGAGCGTATGGGCGGCAATCTCATGGGGATGCGCCATGCCATCGACTTCGACACGCAAGGTTTCCAGATCCTCGCCATCCAAAACCAGCGGCGCGTCGTCCCCGGATGCGCGCATGAATTCAATTCGCGCCGTTACCTGCGCGTGTGGCGGGGCATCGCCTTCCGTTTGAAAATCCACATCCAGGTCGACCTGTTCCGCCCGCCAGGACGGCGGGCGGTAATCCTTGCGATGAATCATGGCGGGAGAGGCGGCGGCAGGCAGGGACATGATGTGTTTCCGATCAGGATGAAAGATGGGCGTGTTTCAGAGGGACAGGCTGGTGTTTCCCGCGTCGCCGCTGTCCGCGAGGATGACGGGTTCGGGGACGAGAGAGACGCCGAAACGGGCGAATACGGCTTCGCGCACGGCACGGGAAAGGTTTTGCACGTCACGGCAGCTTGCGCCGCCGCGATTGACCAGGACGAGCGCCTGTTGTTCGTACATGCCGACCGGCCCCAGATTGCGTCCTTTCCAGCCTGCATGTTCGACAAGCCACGCGGCGGCGAGCTTGACGCTGCCGTCGGACTGCGGATAACAGGGGAGCCGGGGATGGGCGTGTTGCAGGGCGGCGGCAAGTTCGGCGGAAACCTTTGGATTCTGAAAAAAGCTGCCCGCGTTGGGAAGCTGGCGCGGATCGGGGATCTTCTGCGCGCGCAGGGCGGTGATGACTTGCGCAAGCTGCGCGGGCGTGGGGTTTGTAATGCCGTCTTGCGCCAGTCTTGCGGCGACTTCGCCGTAGGTTGCGCGGGCGCGCCAATTTTTGGGCAGGCGAAAGACGACTTCGGTGATGGCGTAACGGCCAGAAAGGTGCCAGCCTTCCCGCTTGAACAGGCTGTCGCGGTAGCCAAGAGCGCAGTCGCGGACATCGAAGACGAGCGTTTCGCCGCGCGCCAGATCCAGCGCAGTAAGCTGTTGCAGAAAGTCACCGACTTCCGCGCCGTAAGCGCCGATGTTCTGGATGGGCGCGGCGCCCGCCGTGCCGGGGATGCCGCTGAGGTTTTCCAGTCCCGGCCAGCCGGAGGCCAGCGTCCAGGCCACGAAATCCGACCAGTTTTCTCCGGCTGCGGCGGCAAGGTAGATGTGTGTGGCGTCTTCTCCGATCCGGCGTTTGCCCGGAATGGACATATGGAGAACAAAGCCGGAAAAGTCTCCGGCAACAAGCAGATTGGAACCGCCGCCCAGCACGAAGCGGCGGCGTCCGGAGAATTCGGGATGACGGATGAGCGCGGCCAGTTGCTCGACGCTCTGGATGCGGGCAAGGAATTCGGCGCGCGCGGGCAGCGCCAGGGTGTTGTACGGCGTGAGATCAACCTGGGAAGCGACGAAATCGGGCAACATGGCGGGCGTTTTGGGCGCGATGAAAAGGCGCTTTCTCGCGGGCGCGGCTTCAGGAAATCCGCAACATGCGATCAAGCGCGGCGCGGGCGAGTCCGGCTTCTCGCTCTGGCACGACTATCGGGTTGACGGCGCATCCGGCGACGAGGTTTTCCAGTGTCCAGGCGAGATGTTGCGGGTCGATGCGCTGCATGGTCGAACACATGCAGATGATGTTGGACATGAAGCGCACCTCTTTCTTCTGCGGCGCAACTTCCGTTGCCAAACGCTCGACCAGATTCAGTTCCGTACCCACCAGCCAGCGCGTATTGGCGGGCGATTCCTTGACGGTCTTGACGATCATCTCGGTGGAGCCGACATAATCCGCAGCGGAACAAACGGCAAAATCGCATTCCGGATGGACGATGACCCGCGCCTCCGGGTATCGGGCGCGAAAGGCGTCGATCTGCCTTTTCTGGAACATCTGATGCACTGCGCAATGGCCTTTCCAGAGCAGTATCTTCGCCTGCGCGATGACATCCGGCGTCAGGCCGCCCAGCGGCAAATCCGGGTCCCACACCGGCATGGCTTCCAGCGGAATGCCCAGCTTGTGTCCCGTCCAGCGCCCCAGATGCTGATCGGGGAAAAAGAGGATTTTCGGGCGTTGGGCAAACGCCCAGCCAGCAATGGCACCCGCGTTGCTGGAAGTGCAGACGATGCCGCCATGCTGGCCGCAGAAGGCTTTCAGTTCCGCAGCGGAGTTGATGTAGGTGACGGGCGTGAAGGTCTTCTCCACATCCATGATCTCGCTCAGTTCGCGCCAGCAGCGTTCCACTTTGGCGAGGTTCGCCATGTCGGCCATCGAGCAGCCTGCCGCCAGGTCGGGCAGGAGCGCCGTTTGTTCCGGACGAGAGAGGATATCCGCGACTTCGGCCATGAAATGCACACCGCAAAAGACGATGTGCGGCGCGTCCGTTTGGGCGGCAAGGCGCGCAAGTTTCAGGGAATCGCCGGTCAGATCGGCATACTGATAAATGTCGGCGCGTTGGTAATGGTGGCAGAGCAGCACAACTTCCTTGCCCAAACGGGCACGGGCGCGGGTGATGCGTTCCTGGCATTCGGCGTCGGACAAGCCGCCGTAGGTGTCGAAAGGCAAGACGCTCATTGCCTGGCGCTTGAGGGTCAATCCTGGAACCAGGGCAACCCCGCCAACCGCCAACCGCCGACCTTGCCGCGTTGCGCGTTGGCGTCCTTGTCGCCCTCGAAGCCTTCGAGCACGTTGTAGCAGGCAGTGTAGCCCGCGCGAGTGGCTTCGCGGCTGGCGTCGTCCGAGCGGTTGCCGCTGCGGCAGATGAACAGCACCAGCGCCTCGCGGTCGACGCGGGTCTTCAGCTGACGCATGAAATTGGGGTTTTGCGCGCCGCCGGGATAGAACGCCCACTCGATTTCCACCGCGCCGGGAATGCGTCCGATCAGTTCCAGTTCGGCGCGAGTGCGAATATCCACGAGCTTCGCGCCCGGCGCGAGTTGCCAGACATCATGCGCCTCCGTCGGCGTCAGCGCCCCGGCATAGGCAAGCTGCATGGCCTGAGCGCGTTCATGCGCCAATTGCAATATATCGTTGAGTTTTCCCATTTGAAGCAAGACGTTCCTGTTGCAAGAAGAACGGGCAGTATAACGGATCAGGAGACAGGAGACAGGAGACAGAGGACAGGGCAGTCGCATGAATGCCGACATTGTATTTTCAGCCCGCGCAACCGCAAAAATCAAGGCGTCTGAAACAAGGCGCCGGGAGTTGCCCCTCCCGGCGCTAAAGCGCCACCCTCTCCCGCGCGGTAGGCGAGGGGAAAAACGAGCATTCATCATAAAACCAACTCCGGTTTGAAACCCCGCCCGCAAGAAAGGCGCGAAGGT
>JAIRLE010000105.1 GCA_031259605.1 Zoogloeaceae bacterium | reverse complement strand
CGAAGGTTGAGACCCCGGCCGCGGCCGGGGTTTCGACCGTAGCCATTCTCGAGGGGAGAGAAACCCCTTCCCAATGGAGTTGGACCGACAGCCCTGAAGGGCTGTCGCTAATTTTTGCTCGTTTCCGGCACCGCCGCCGATAACGCCTTCAGCTTGCCGCCAAGCTCCTTGGCTACTTCCCGTTGAGACATGTTCACTCCTTCAGATGAAAACGAATGGGCACGAATGCGCGGACAAGGATAAGGGAAGAAACCGGGATCGCCGATATGATTTTGCTGCAAAACCTTCTTCCACGCCCTGTCTTCTGTCTTCTAATCTGTTACAGTGCCGACCTGTTTACGTTTTGTGAGGCACAACTCATGGATATTCACCAGATTCTTGAACATCTGCCGCATCGCTATCCTTTTCTGCTGGTCGACCGAGTGCTGGAACTGACGCCGGGGGCATCCATTCACGCGTACAAGAACGTCACCATCAACGAGCCTTTTTTCGTCGGCCATTTCCCGCATCATCCGGTCATGCCGGGGGTGTTGATTCTGGAAGCGCTGGCGCAGGCAGCGGGAATACTGTCGTTCAGGACGATGGGCGCCAAGCCGACCGACAATTCGGTGTTTTATTTTGTCGGCATTGACAGCGCCCGTTTCAAGAAGCCGGTCGCGCCGGGCGATCAACTGCATCTTCACGTCGATATCGAACGCCAGATGCGCGGTATCTGGAAATACAAGGCTGTCGCCAGGGTAGACGGCGAAGTGGCGGCGGAAGCCAGCCTGATGTGCGCCAAGCGCGATCTGGATTGAGCGAATCCGCCGTGAGCGCGAAGATACATCCCGGCGCGATTGTGCATCCCGGCGCCCGGCTGGCGGATGGCGTGGAAATCGGCGCGTATTCCATCATTGGCGAGCATGTGGAAATCGGTGAGCGCTGCCGCATCGGGCCGCATGTGGTGATTGCCGGACACACCCGCATCGGGCGGGAAAACCGGATTTTCCAGTTTTCCTCGCTGGGCGAGGCACCGCAGGACAAAAAGTATTCCGGCGAACCCACCCGCCTGGAAATCGGTGACCGCAACACCATCCGTGAATTCTGCACTTTCAATATCGGCACGGCGCAGGACGCGGGCGTTACCCGCATCGGCGACGACAACTGGATCATGGCCTATGTGCACATCGCGCATGACTGCCAGGTCGGCGATCACACCACCTTCGCCAACAACGCCCAACTGGCCGGGCATGTGCATATCGACGACTGGGCAATTCTCGGCGGCTACACCGGCGTGCATCAATTCTGCCGCATCGGCGCGCATGTGATGACGGCGGTGGGCACGGTGATTTTGCAGGACGTGCCGCCCTATGTGATGGCGGCGGGCAATACCGCCTCGCCCTACGGCATCAATGTGGAAGGACTGAAGCGGCGCGGTTTTCACGCGGAAGCGATTACCGCCCTGAAACGCGCCTATCGCGTCCTCTACAAATCCGGCCTGATGCTGGACGAAGCCAGGATCAAGCTGGAAGAAATGGCGGCGGATGCGCCGGATGTGCGGCGTTTTCTCGATTTCTTCGCCGTCTCCAGGCGCGGCATCATCCGATGAGCGCAGACCCGAAGTCTTCGGGGTTGCGCATTGCGCTCGTCGCGGGGGAATCTTCCGGCGACCATCTGGCGGCTCACCTGATGGCGGCGCTGAAGGAAAAGTTGCCGCAGGTTTCCTTTGTCGGCATCGGCGGGACGAACATGCGCGCGCAGGGCATGGAAATCTGGTGGCCGCTGGAAAAGCTCGCAGTCATGGGCTATGTCGAAGTCCTGAAACGATACCGGGAAATTTCCAGTATCCGCCGCGCCCTGAAAGCGCGTTTACTCTCGGAAAAACCGGATTTGTTCATTGGCGTGGACGCGCCGGATTTCAACCTGGATCTGGAAATCGCGCTCAGAACGAAAGGCGTCAAGACCATGCATTACGTCAGTCCCTCGATCTGGGCGTGGCGCGGCGGACGCATCAAGAAAATCGCCAAGGCCGCCGACCGGGTGCTGGCGCTTTTCCCCATGGAGCCGCCGCTCTACAAGCAGGCCGGAATTCCCGTCACCTATGTGGGGCACCCGCTGGCCGACCAGATTTCATCGACTACCGATAAACGAGCCATGCGGGAAAAGCTCGGCTTGCCGCAAGACAAGCCGGTTTACGCGCTTCTGCCCGGAAGCCGCCAGTCGGAAGTGGAAAGCTTGGGCGAAACCTTCATCCGGGCTGCCAGACTGCTTCACGAGCGTGTGCCCAACGCGCTGTTCCTCGTTCCCCTGATCACGCGCGAAACCCGCCTAGCCTTCGAGGTGGCGCGCTACAAACAGGCGGCGCAGGATTTGCCCTTTCACATCGTGTTCGGACACACGAAGGAAGCAATGGGCGCGGCGGACGCCGTGCTCGTCGCCAGCGGCACGGCCACGCTGGAAGCGGCGCTGATCAAGCGTCCGATGGTCATCGCCTACAAGCTCAGTCCCCTGACCTACAAGCTGATGAAACGACGCGCCCTTCTGCCTTATGTCGGCCTGCCCAATATTCTCGCCGGGCGTTTCATCGTGCCGGAACTGTTGCAGGACGAAGCCACGCCGGAAAAACTCGCGGACGCCCTGCTGAAAGAAGCCGCGCCCGAACGCGCCAGCGAACTGGATGTCGAATTCGCCCGCATCCACAACACCCTGCGCCAGAACACGGCGGAAAAAGCGGCGGCGGCGGTGCTGGACGTATTGAATCAGAAATGACGCCATTCAACGGCAAAGGCGTAACATGGCACCTCCGTCAATAATCCCGCAACCTCCAGGCTCCACGGTGCGGACGCCTTGAATCCGATAATGACCTGATAATCGTAAATTATTCCATCCCTGGAAAACGCCATGCCCAATGAATTGATCCGACTGGCCCAACTGCCGCCCGATGTCTGCGGGGTCGACGAAGCCGGGCGCGGCCCATTGGCTGGGCCGGTAGTGGCGGCGGCAGTATTGCTCGACCCGCAAAATCCCATTGCCGGCCTGAATGACTCGAAAAAACTTTCCGCCAGCCGCCGCGCGCATCTGGCGGAACACATCCGCGAGCAGGCGTTGGCCTGGGCGGTGGCGGAGGCCAGCGCCGAGGAAATCGACGCGATCAACATCCTGCAAGCCAGTCTGCTCGCCATGCAACGGGCGGTGGTGGGGCTTGCCCTCATTCCCGCCGCCGCCGTGGTCGACGGCAACCGCTGCCCCCAACTCGCCATGCCCGTAAGCGCCGTGGTGCGAGGCGACGGCAAAATCGCCGCCATCGCCGCCGCCTCCATCCTTGCCAAAACCGCGCGCGACGCGCTGATGCTCGACCTGCACCGCCATTATCCGCGGTACGGCTTTGACCAGCATATGGGCTATCCCACGGCGGCGCACTTGGCGGCCCTGCAACAGCATGGCCCCTGCCCGGCGCATCGCCGGAGTTTTGCGCCCGTGGCGCGTCATGGATCAGAGGAAGCCGCCGCCTGGCGGACGCAGCCGGAATTGTTTTCGTCATGCCCAGCAAGAAATTAGCGGCAACCCTACAGGGCTTCCGGTCTAACGTCATTGGGAAGGGGTTTCTTTCCCCCTCGAGAATGGCTACGGTCGAAACCCCGGCCTTCAGGCCAGGGTCTCAACCTTCGCGCCTTTCTTACGGGCGGGGTTTCAAACCGGAGTTCGTTTTACGATGAAAGTCATCGCCTCGCGGGAAAACCCTGCTTTCAAGACATGGAAAAAGCTGGCGCAGTCGGGACATGCGCGGAAAGAACGGCGGCAAATCCTGCTCGAAGGCATACATCTCGTTGAATCCTGGCATACGGCGCACGGAATGCCTCCTTGCCTGCTGGCCAGCGAAAAGAGCAGGGCGCGCGCGGAAATCGCCGACTGGCTAGCGGCGGGCGAGCGTCAGGGGGCGCAATGCGTCGTGCTGGCGGACGCGCTGTTTGCCGAACTTTCCGGCACCGAAACACCGGGCGGACTGATCGCCATCGTCCATCTGCCGCCCGCGCCGGAGACGCCCGCCACGGATATCGATAGCCTGCTCCTAGATGGCGTGCAGGATCCCGGCAATCTCGGCAGTCTTCTGCGCACGGCGGCGGCGGCGGGATTTTCGCAGGTACTGCTGTCCGTCGGCTGCGCCAATCCCTTCTCGCCCAAGACGCTGCGCGCCGGACAAGGGGCGCAGTTCCAGTTGCGGATACACGAAACCGCCGACCTCGCCGCCTTTCTTGCCGCCTTTGCGGGCAGCTCCTTTGCGACCGCCTTGCTGGACGCTGAATCGCTCTACGCGATCGACCTGCGGCCGCGGCCAGTGGCCTGGGTGTTCGGCGCGGAAGGTTCGGGCGTCCGTTCCTGCGTACTGGCTGCCGCGCGACAACGCGTCCGCATTCCCATGCCCGGCGCGCAAAGCGTGGAATCCCTGAACGTCGGCCACGCCGCCGCCATTTGCCTTTTTGAAACGCTGCGCGTCAGAGGACAGTAGCGGTGGCGCGAAGCATCAGCCGCTATAATCCGTTCCCTTGTTTCCGGAGTTTGTCGCATGACGATTTTGGGGTGGATTCTCGCGGCCAGTGTGGCGGGGGGCGTGTTGAGCGTGCTGGCGGCGATGTTGTTGTGCAACGCCATCGGCGGAAAACGGCTGCCCATGCTGGTTTCCTATGCCATTGGCGCGCTGTTGGGCGCGGCGTTCCTGGAAGTGATTCCCCACGCCTTTGGCGGAGGAAGCAATCCGGAACGGGTGGCGGCGAGTGTGCTGGCGGGAATACTGGGGTTTTTCGTGCTGGAAAAACTGGTGCTCTGGCGGCATTGCCATCATCATCATTGCGAAGCGCATGAGGCGCTGCCGCCCGGTCACGACCATGGACGCTCCGGCCTGCTGATCCTCATTGGCGACACCTTTCACAACTTCGTCGACGGCATCCTGATCGCCGCCGCCTTCATGCAGGACATTCGTCTGGGAATCGTCACCTCGCTGGCCATCATCGCGCACGAAATTCCCCAGGAACTCGGCGATTACAGCATCCTGCTCGCCTCCGGCTACAGCCGCGCCAAGGCGCTGGCCTTCAATCTCCTTTCCAGTTTCGCCACGCTGGTCGGCGGCGTACTGGCGTTTCATATCCTCTCCGATTTGCAGGAGTGGATTCCCCATATCCTTGCCCTGGCCGCCGCCAGCATGATTTACGTGGCCGTGGCCGACCTTATTCCCGGACTGCACAAACGCGCCGACCTGAAGGCAACCGGCGAACAGGTGCTGCTGATCGGCCTGGGCGTCGCCAGCATCCTCTGCGCCCAGGCGCTTTTCACGCATGGGCACGCGGGGCACGGACATGGCGGACAGACACACGACCACGCGCGGGAAATGCGGGTGATTCCCGGCTATACGGACGCGCTGCCCGGAAATTGAAGGCGCAGCGCGTTATCGGGCGGTTGCGGATTTACGGGAAACAGGCGCGGCGCGCTTGCGCCGGGGTTCGGAGGATTGCCGTTGCGCCTGCGCCGGTTCTTCACGCATTCTGGCCTGCGCCTTTTCGTAGAGCGGCATGACCTTGGGCAATTGCGCTTCGATGTCCCTGATGCGGTCGGCATTGGCGGGGTGCGTGGAAATCCAGGAAAGCGAGAAGGCGGATTTGCTGGCTTCCGCCATCTTTTGCCACAGGCTGACCCCGGCGCGTGGGTCATAGCCCGCGCGCGCCGCCAGATCAAGCCCCACCAGATCGGCTTCGCTTTCATCGTCGCGGGAAAATTTCAGGGTGAGCAAATTGCCTGCGGCACCGATAACATTGGCATATTTGCCGCCGCTGACCAGAATGCCCAACAGATTCGCGCCCAGGGAAGTCACCTTGCTCTTGGCAATCTGGGCGCGCGCGTGTTCGCGCAGGGCGTGCGCCATCTCGTGTCCCATGACGATGGCCAGTTCGTCGTCCGTGGCTTTCAAGGTATCGATCAGGCCGGTATAAAAAGCGATCTTGCCGCCGGGCATGCAGAAGGCGTTGATCTCCTTGGAATCGATCAGGTTGACTTCCCATTTCCATTCCGCAATGTCCGGATTGAAACGTTGGGCGAAGGGGATGATGCGCTGGGCGATGGTGTTGAGACGACGCGCCCGCGGGTCATCGACGGAAACCAGCGTATCCTTTTCCCTGGCTTTTTTCAGCAGCGCTCGATAATCGGCGTCGGCCTGGTTTTCCAGCGCCCTGGCGGAAACCAGGCCGCGCATGGCGGACATCTCGCCAACTTCCACGCCCCTGTCTTCCTCCGTCTCTTCCCGCGCCGACCTGTCCGCCTGCGTCGTGTCGTCCGTCGCGGCGGGACGCGTCTCCAGGAGCGAACAGCCGGAAAGCGTCAGGAACGCGCACAGGACAAGGACGAATCTTTGCGGCAGAAATGCGTGGCGCGCGGACATGACTCAGTATTCCTGATCGTCCGTCCACATTTCCGGGGTAAAGCGCACCACCCGGTTGCGTCCGGTTTGCTTGGCGCGATAAAGCGCCACGTCGGCAAACTTGACCGCCTGCCAGAAGGTGCTGCTGTCCGCCGGATAGTCGGAAAGGCCGATGGAAATGGTCTTCTGCAACATGGTGCCGCCCACATTGACGCGCAGTTTTTCCACCGCGCGGCGGATGTTTTCCGCCACTTGATCGGCATCCGGTCCGGTGGTGTCCTGAAGCACGATCAGGAATTCCTCGCCGCCGTAACGAATCACCATGTCGGATGAACGCACGGATTGCTTCAGCACCTGCGACAGGGCTTTCAGCACGGCATCGCCCGCGTCGTGCCCATGGTCGTCGTTTACCATCTTGAAGTAGTCGAGATCGAGCATCATGATTGCCAGATGGATCTGCTGGCGGCGCACATTGGCAAGCAGGGTCTCCACATATTCCTCAAGATAGCGACGATTGTTCAGTCCCGTCATCGGGTCGCGCAGCGAGGATTCCTTCAGGGTTTCGGTGAGCCGCCGCGCTTCCAGCACCGGAGCGGCCTCGCGCAGATAGACGTTGATATAGGGCAGGGCAGTGCGCACCCGTTCCTGTTCCTCGTGTTTCACCACCAGTTGCACGATGCTGCCGACCGTGCCGGACTGGATGACGGGGAAGCACATGTAGCCGTAGTCCTGGTTCGCGCCATCCACGGGCGGGTTGAAGGCATAGCAGATGTCGGGCTGGACAAAACCATCCACCAGATGCCCGGTACGCCGGACGCGACAGGTTTCGGGACGTTCGAGAATTTGCGGGTTGCACCAGTGGCAGGCGGCGGAGAGCGTGCCGTCGACAATCACGCTGCTCATCTCGTTCTTGTTCTGCGACACCTCATAAATGGAAAAATCATGCAACTTGAATTCGTCCTGCAAGGTAGTGGAAAGCCGCTGATAGATTTCCACCTTGGCTTCGTCTTCTTCAATCGCCTGCTTGAAGTGCGAGGCGCGGGTCAGGCCGTTTACCATGTCAATGGTGGCGGACAGCAGATTTTCGTCCTGATTGGGCTTGCGTCCGGTGAGGAGCGCCACCTGTCCGCTGATATATCCCAAGCCGTCATTGAGAAAGTGCATCAGACGGCTCATTTCGGAAGCGATCTGACCAATTTCGTCGTTGGTCTGCCTGACGATGGCACCCCTGAAATCGCCATTGATCGCCCGCCGCACCACATCTTCCACATCCTTGGCCGTGCTGGAAACCGGACGCAGGATGCGGTAGAGGAAAACGAACAGCGAGGAAGTAAACAGGGCAACCGTAAGCACGATGCCGCCTACGGTGAAAAGCGCCTGCCGCCGCAGGTCCTTGATGGATACCGTCATGCTCACCGCGCCCAGTACCGCGCCTTCGCGCACACTGTGACATTGCAGGCAATTGGGCGTGCCGCGCGAATCCGCGATATAGGGAATGGTGCTGCGAAACAGGAGATCGTCGTTCAGATCGATCACCTGGTATTCCGGCTGTCCGTTCTGCACCACTTTTTTTTCGACGTCGTCGAGCGGCGTGTCTCCGATGCTGCTGGGGCCAAACTGGGCAACTACCTGAGGCGAGCGCACCACGCGCACGGAAAGCAATCCCTGGACTTCGGTAACACGCCGGAGAAAGGATTCCTGCTGTTCGATGGAATTGTTGATCATGGCGTCCGTGAGGTGCACACGGATGATCTCGGAAGCCGTGCGAACATGCGAAGTCGTCAGATTGATGGAAAAGCTGTTGAAGGCGTAAAGGCTGATTCCGGCAACGACGATGACCAGCGCAACGGCAATGGCTGCGAAAAACAGGGAAATTTTTGTATTGAGACGCATGTCTCGGCACCTATGAATTTGCAGGTAACGTGTGATTTTGCCATCGAATGTGCCATGAGGAAAGCCGGTTGTCTTCAAATGTGCACTGTGCGTAACAACTTGCCTGCTTTTCGTTTCCGGAGTACGAGCAAGAAATCAGCGGTTGATCGGAGGTTTCCGGGGTTATGCTCTCAACATGAACAGGATTTCGCGGATTTCGTCCTGGGCTTCGGCGATGAGGTCGGAGAAACGGTCGCGATCCTGCTGGGCTTCACGGCTGTTGGCAAGGTCGGCGCGGCACAGCCAGGGGCAGTGGTTTTCGGCCAGCAGGCTGGCGAAGTACAGCACGTCCGCAAGCGAGAAGGGCGCATCGTCGCGTTTGCCGCCGCGACTGGTCTTGTGGAGATTGCTGGCATGGATGGCGTCGAGGATGTGCCTGGGCAGGCCAAGCGCCGCCAGCAGGTTTTCGCCGGTATTTTCGTGCCAGCCGCTGAGCAAATCCAGCACCGCCTCGAGATTGTCCTGGTATTCTGCGTAATCCGCCACGCGGAACAACAGATAGAAAACGCCGATGTTGCGCACCATGCCCGCCAGCATGGCCTCGTCGCAATTGACGCGCCCCACGCGCCGCGCCAGGACATGTGCAATGGCGGCAACATGCAGGGAATGTTCCCAGGTCTTTTGGGCAATATCCTCATGGCCGCCGAGGTTGCGCGAGCGCAGCATCTGCTCCATCGCCACGCTCAATGAGGTGGCGCGCACGGTTTCAAAGCCGACGCGATGAATGGCCAAGCGAACGTCCGTCACGGGAACGCCAGCGGCATAGACGACGGAATTGGCAAGACGCAGCAGCTTGGCGGCGATGAGCGGCTCGACAATGACGATGCGCGCCACCTTTTCGACGGAAACCAGCGGGTCTCGCAAGGCGTCGCGCACGGAAAGGCTGGCGTCCAGGCAGGTCGGAAAGTTGGCGTCGCCCGATAAATCCTGGGCAATGTCTTCCAGGATATGAAAATGCAGGGCGGGATTTATGGAATCGCTCATGGTGCGCTGCTCTCGTTGGGGAATCATGTTTCAGGTTTGCGCCCCAAGCCGCCCAGAAGCGCCGCAATCGGTTTTTGCGGGCTGTGGCGGCGTGTGCTCGCCGCCGTTGCGAAAAGCTCGCCCTGCGGCTCATAGGGTTTGGAAAAATCAAATCCGTCCGCTGCGATGATGTGGCTGGACGGCGCGCGTTCCGGGCGATCGGCCCTGGGTGGTTCAACCGCCGCCATCGGCCTTTGGGCGGCACGCCCCTTGCTCCGTGTCACGGCAAGGGATGTTTTTTCCGGCTCGAAGTCGGGCAGGAAGATGCGTTCGACGGGTTTCTTGATCAGCTTTTCGATGTCCCTGAGATAGTCGGCCTCATGCGCCGCCACCAACGAAATGGCCTTGCCCTGCTTGCCGGCGCGTCCAGTACGGCCAATGCGATGCACATAATCTTCCGGCACATGCGGCAACTCGTAATTGATGACATACGGCAGTTCTTCGATGTCCAGCCCGCGCGCCGCCACGTCGGTGGCGACCAGCACGGCGACCCGTCCGGACTTGAAGGCGTCCAGCGTCTTGATGCGTTCGTGCTGGCTTTTGTCGCCGTGGATGGCGTCGGCCTCGATGCCGGCGCGCTGCAATTCACGCGCCAGACGCGAACAGCCCTGCCGGGTACGGGTAAAGACGAGGCTCTGGGTGATTTCGCCGGATTTCAGCAAGTGAATCAGCAGGGCGCGTTTGTCGTGTTCGGCTACCGAGTAAACGCGGTGCAGGATGGTTTCCGATACCTGGTTGCGGCGGGCGACTTCCACCAGAATCGGCGCTTTCAGCATGACATCCGCCAGGCGCTTGATTTCGTCGGAAAACGTGGCGGAAAACAACAGGCTTTGACGTTGGGCGGGCAGCAGGTTGAGGATGCGCTTGATGTCGGGAATGAAGCCCATGTCCAGCATTCGATCGGCCTCGTCCAGCACCAGCGTCTGCACCGCGTTGAAGTGCACGGCTTTCTGTTCCACATGGTCGAGCAGGCGTCCCGGCGTGGCGACCAGGATTTCCACGCCGCGTTTCAGTTCGGCGGTCTGCGGTTTGATGTCAACACCGCCAAAAGCGCACATGGCGCGCAACGGCGTGTATTTGCCGTAGGTCTTGACGGCCTCGAATACCTGCAAGGCCAATTCCCGCGTTGGCGCGAGAATCAGGGCGCGCACTGGATGACGGGCGGGCGAAGGGCTGGAACTCGCCAGCGGCAACAGGCGTTGCAGGATGGGCAGGGCGAAGGCGGCGGTCTTGCCGGTGCCAGTCTGCGCGCCGCCCATGATGTCCTTGCCCGCCAGCACCAGCGGAATGGCCTTGGCCTGGATGGGCGTGGGCGTGGCATAGCCGGAATCGACCACGGCCTTTAAAAGCTCCGAGGCCAGTCCCAGTTCATCGAAGGTCGCGAACATGGCGGCAGCATCTGGCTGTGGGAAAGCGGGAGGGGAAGCGTGTGCTGTGGACATGAAGAAATAAATGTTCAGGAAAGTTTGCGGCGCATGGAAAACCCGCGCGGCTTATGGTTGGGCGGGAGGAACGGGCGGCGCGGCAACAGGGGGCGGCGCTTCCGGCAACGAGGGAATGACAGGCGGCGCGGGCGGTCTTGGCGGCGCGACGATTGGCACGGTGGGCGTCACCTTGGGCGGCGTGGCGGGCGCGGGCATGATAACGGGCGCGGACACGGCGCTGGGCGCGGTTGTGGCGGCGTCTTCCGCTGGAGGCGCGCTATCTGGCGTCTCCGCGTCTTCCGCCGACGGCGCTTTTTTCTTTTTCTTGCCGCTTTCCGGCGGCGGCGGGGGCGGCAGCAGCGGGGCAATGGTCTGCATGTCGTTTTCCCGCATATAGGCGTCCATCTCGCGCCAGCCCTCGAAGATCGCTTCCTTGGGTACCCAGGTGTAGATGGCGTAGCAGTCTTCTATGGCGCGTCCCGACTGACGGCACCCGCCGCCGACCGCCCTGCCCTCGGCTTCCAGCCGGGCGGTTTTCTTGGCCGGGTCTTCCAGTCCCAGACGGTTTTCCAGTTGCTCGCAACCGGAAAGCAAGAGGGAAAAAATGCACAGCAAGAACAGTCGAATCACGATCGGTTATCCGGCGAATGGAGGTGTAATTCTCCCACATTCAGAGGCAGGGGGACAGTGGACGCGCGGTCCGGTTCAAGAACCGCCAAATCCGGAATAATGACAGCAAGAAATCAGCGGCAGCCCTTCAGGGCTGCCGGTCCAACGTCATTGGGAAGGGGTTTCTCTCCCCTCGAGAATGGCTACGGTCGAAACCCCGGCCTTCAGGGCGGGGTTTCAAACCGGAGTTGGTTTTACGATCAAGCAATCCCCGGAAGGGCGCGGACGATTTTCATGGTTTCCAGGCTGACGGTAATCACGCGCTGGAAGAGTTCCAGGGGATAGGCGGGGTTGCCCATCGTCTCGATGGCCCAATCGTTGGCGTCGTTCACGATGCCGGAATCCTTGTGGGTGATCACGGCTTGGCGTTCCATGACCCATTCCAGCGCGGATTTGCCGTTGACGATGTAATCGTAGGCAGCGAGCGGGATATTCGCCAGCGTGATGTTGTGGTTGTAGATGACTGTCATCTTGTCGTATTTTTCGCCGTCCGTTCCCTTGGCGAATTTCATTTGTTGCACGCGATAATCCCGCGCGGTGAATTCCTCGCGCGATTTGGAAAGTTTGAATTCCACCGGATACAGGGGCGCGGATTCATAGTCCACGTGCAGTTGCGCCAATTTCCTGCCTGCTTCGGAAAAGGCGCGAAAATCCGCCGCCGATTCCACGGCGGGGATGCGGAGGAGTTCCTTGGGGAGATTGTCGGCATAACGCTCCCGGTAATCTTCGGAATGCAGGACGCCATAGATGTAATGGAAGAGAGCTTCCTTCGTGATGGTTGCGTCGCCGCAGGCATCCTGAAAATGCCGCAATCCGGCATCCGTGATGGCGTGGCGGCGTTTAGGCGGATTGGGCGCTTGCGGGTTTTTTGTGTTTCCCGCATTTCCATTTTGCGCGAACAAATCGTCCTGGTGTTGCGGATTCATTGGCTTTCCTCCGCATCGTAAAGATACAGGAGCCTTTTGCAAAACTCTTCCCCAAGCAGTTGCTGAATTCTGGTCGCGTACTCTGGAAGCATGATTTTCCGTCTTCCGCGTCTTTGACGGGATGTCACCGGGTGCTGTTTATGCTTTGGTGATCATTCCTGCCCAATGTTCCCCCAACCCTGCGCGGCGCAGGGTTGGGG
>JAIRLE010000031.1 GCA_031259605.1 Zoogloeaceae bacterium | reverse complement strand
CGACGTGGTGAGATTGCGCTGCGCGTTCAGCGAGGGAATATTGGTGTTGATGATGGCGGCCATTTTGTTTCTCCTTTGAAATAGTTGTCGCAAACCCCAGATCGGGATCAGATGTTATTCGGAATCCCATCCGTTCGCCTTCCTTTACGGCATGGGAAATTTTTACTTTAGGGGAACAGGGGACAGAAAAGTTTGCGGCTTCGCCGTTGGAACAGCACCCTCCTGCCCCTTCGGGGCACGCTCTCCCGCCATGCGGGAGAGCGCAAACAGGTCTTACCCTCGCCCATTTGTGGGAGAGGGTGGCCGAAGGCCGGGAGAGGGAGGCATCCCATGCGGCGCGACCGCGAACTTCCTGTCTTCCGGGATGGATCACGCGATGGACATGAGGCGCTTTTCAGGTTCCGGATTGGCCTTGTCGCGCAAGTTTTTCGCCGTTTTCGCGCGGGCGGGTAAAATCACGGTTTCCTGTCTTGCGGTGTTTTTTCATGCGTTACCTTTCCACGCGCGGGCGATCTCCCGCGCTTTCCTTTTGCGACATTCTGCTGGGCGGCCTTGCGCCGGATGGCGGGCTTTATCTGCCGGAAGCCTATCCGCGGGTCTGCCGCGCCGAACTCGACGCCTGGCGTTCCCTTTCCTATGCCGACCTGGCCTTTGCCCTGCTCTCGCGTTATATCGACGACATTCCGGCTGGCAATCTGCGCGCCTTGCTGGCGAAAACCTATTGCGCGAAAACCTATGCGTTCACCCGTCCCGGCAGCGACGCGGCGGAAATCACGCCCCTGCGCTGGCTGGAAAAAGACAGACTGGGGCTGCTGGAACTTTCCAACGGCCCGACGCTGGCCTTCAAGGACATGGCCATGCAGTTATTGGGCAATCTCTTTGAGCATGTGCTGGAAAAGCGCGGCGAGACGATCAACATCCTGGGCGCGACCTCCGGCGATACCGGTTCTGCCGCCGAATACGCGCTTTGCGGCAAGCGCAATGTCAAGGTGTTCATGCTTTCGCCGCACGGCAAGATGAGCGCCTTCCAGCGCGCGCAGATGTATTCGCTTGCCGACGCCAACATATTCAACATCGCCGTCACCGGCATGTTCGACGCGGCGCAGGACGTGGTGAAAGCCGTTGCCGGCGACGCCGCCTTCAAGGCGCGCTACCGGATTGGCATGGTCAACTCCATCAACTGGGCGCGGGTGCTGGCGCAGATTGTCTATTATTTCAAGGGCTATTTCGCCGCCACGGAAAACAACGATCAGCAAGTGGCGTTTTGTGTGCCTTCCGGCAATTTCGGCAACATCTGCGCCGGACACATCGCCCGTCAGATGGGGCTGCCCATTGCCAGACTGATACTGGCGACCAATGAAAACGACGTGCTGGACGAATTTTTCCGCACCGGCGTCTATCGCCCGCGCGGCGCGGCGGAAACGCGGGTCACGTCCAGCCCGTCGATGGATATTTCCAAGGCATCCAATTTCGAGCGTTTCGTCTTCGATCTGGTCGATCGCGATCCGGCGGCAGTGCGCGAACTCTGGGCAGAGGTGGATGCGGGCAAATCCTTTGACCTTTCCGCCACGCCCCATATCGGGCGTCTTCCCGCCTTCGCCTTTGTTTCCGGCAAGAGTACGCACGCCGACCGCCTGAACACCATACGGCGCGCTTTTGCCGACTACGGCGTGATGATCGACCCGCATACCGCCGATGGTCTCAAGGTGGCGCGGGAGCAAGCCACAGGCGATATGCCGGTGCTGGTGCTGGAAACCGCACAGCCCGCCAAATTCGGCGATACCCTGCGCGAGGCGCTGGGGCGCGACCCGGAACGCCCTTCCGCGCTTGCCGGACTGGAAGACCTGCCGCAAAAAGTGGAAGTGATGGCGGCGGACGCGGACGCCATCAAAGCCTATATCGCGCAACGCCAGTAAAGGAGAAAACGCCGGATGCTGCGCCTGACGGATATCCGCCTGCCGCTGGAACACGACGAGGCGGCGCTGAAAGCCGCGCTGCTCGACCGCCTGGGCATTGCCGCCGAATCGCTGGAGGATTTCCATGTCTTTCGCCGCGCCCATGACGCGCGCAATGCGCCGCGGATTTTTTTTGTCTATACCGTCGATGTCGCCGTCAAGGACGAAGCCGCCGTCTTGCGGCGTTGCGCGGCAGACGCGCATCTCATGCCCGCGCCGGACATGCGCTATCGCCATGTCGCGCAGGCAAGGGCGGACGAGACGCGCCGTCCCGTCATCATCGGCACCGGCCCCTGCGGCCTGTTCGCCGGCCTGTTGCTGGCGCAGATGGGTTTTCGGCCCATCTTGCTGGAACGCGGCAAAATCGTGCGTGAGCGCGCCGAGGATACCTGGGGACTGTGGCGGCAGGGCAAGCTCAATCCCGAATCCAATGTGCAGTTCGGCGAAGGCGGCGCGGGGACGTTTTCCGACGGCAAGCTTTCCAGTCAGGTGCGCGATCCGCGTCATCTGGGACGCAAGGTGCTGGAGGAATTCGTGCGCGCGGGCGCGCCGGAAAATATCCTGTTCGTCGGCAAGCCGCACATCGGCACCTTCCGCCTGGTCAAGGTGGTGGAAAACCTGCGCGCCGCCCTGTGCGCGCTGGGCGCGGAAATCCGCTTCGGCTGCCGGGTGGAAGAACTCCTGATCGATACTCGCGCCGACGGCAGGCGTCAGGTCAGGGGGGTACGGCTGACCAATGGTGAGACGCTGCATGGCGAACACGTGGTGCTGGCAGTGGGACACAGCGCCCGCGACACCTTTGCCATGCTGCATGAAAAAGGCGTGGTTATGGAACCCAAGCCCTTTTCGATTGGCGTACGCATCGAGCATCCGCAAAGCCTGATCGACCAGGCGCGTTTTGGCCGTTTTGCCGGGCATCCCCTGTTGGGCGCGGCGGATTACAAGCTCGTCCATAAAGCGAGGAACGGGCGTACCGCCTACAGTTTCTGCATGTGTCCCGGCGGCCAGGTCGTCGCCGCCACTTCCGAGCCGGGGCGGGTCGTTACCAACGGCATGAGCCAGTATTCCCGCGCCGAACGCAACGCCAACAGCGGCATGGTGGTCGATGTTTTTCCCAACCAGGATTTTCCCGGTTATCCGCATCCCCTGAGCGGCATTGAATTCCAGCGGCACTGGGAGGGCAAGGCGTTCGAGGCCGGGGGGTATGCGTATCAGGCACCGGCGCAACTGGTCGGCGATTTCCTGGCCGGACGCCCTTCCGTCCGCCTGGGAACGGTGCTGCCTTCCTACCGGCCCGGCATACGCCTCACCGACCTTGCGCTTTGCCTGCCGGGTTTCGTTCTCGAAACCCTGCGCGAAGCCCTGCCCGTTTTTGCTCGCCGGATTCGCGGCTACGACATGGCGGACGCCCTGATGACCGGCGTGGAAACCCGCACCTCCTCGCCGCTGCGCATCCGCCGCGATTCCCAAAGCATGCAGAGCGAAAACACCCGCGGTCTCTATCCGGCTGGCGAAGGCGCGGGCTACGCAGGCGGCATTCTTTCCGCCGCCATGGACGGCATCCGGGTGGCCGAGGCGCTGGCGCTCCAGATGACAAAAGCCGAAGGATCGCATTCATCATGACGCGACCGTCCGGGAAATTGAACGCCACGCCAAGTCTCAAGGACATCCTTTTTGCCGGAGAAAATATCCCGCCGCCGCTGCCCGCCGTTGACCATTACGCCGGGACGGAAAAAACGATGCTGAAGGCATTATCCCTGCAACGGGAAATGGGGCCGGTTTTCGACATCACCCTGGATTGCGAGGATGGCGCGCGCATCGGCAACGAGGCCGAACACGCAAGGCTGTGCGCCGAACTCATCGCCAGCGCCGACAATCGCTTTGGCCGGGTGGGGATACGGGTTCACGATGTCCGCCATGCGCATTGGCAGGCGGATCTGGAGATCGCGCTGCGTCTGGCGGGAAGGCGCTTGCCGTTCATCACCCTGCCCAAGGCGCGCTCCGCCGGGGATGTGCGGCGCTTCTTGCGGGCGTTGCGCGCGGGGGAGGCGCGCCATGGCGTGGGAAACCCCATTCCCGCGCATGTGTTGATCGAAACGCATGGCGCGTTGCACGAAGTCTGGCGGATTGCCGCCCTGGAAGGCGTGGAAAGCCTGGATTTCGGCCTGATGGATTTCGTCTCCGAACACGGCGGCGCGATTCCGGCGGTCGCCATGCAAAGCCCCGGACAATTCACCCATTCCCTGATTGTCCGCGCTAAATGCGAGATTGCCGCCGCCGCCCATGCTTTTGGCATCGTTCCTGCGCATAATGTGTGCACCGAACTCACGGACGCTGCCCGCATCGAAAACGACGCCCGTCGCGCTCGCCAGGAATTCGGTTATCTGCGGATGTGGAGCATCCATCCGGCGCAGATCGCGCCGATCCTTGCCGCCTTCACGCCCGGCGCGGCGGAAGTGGAAACCGCCCGCGCCCTCCTTGCCGCCGCCCAAAAGGCCGGATGGGGGCCGATCCGCCATGCCGGAAAACTGCATGACCGCGCCTCCTATCGCTATTACTGGCGGTTGCTGGAGCGGGCGGACGCGCGCGCGCGGAACTGAAAACCGCTCCGCCCCGGAGAAGCGGCGCGCTCGCCCCTTCGGGGCACGCTCTCCCACAAGTGGAAGAGAGGAAAGGCAAGCGCTGGCGCGGGCTGAAAGTACGATGGCGGCATTCATGCGGTTGCCTTGGGGACAGAGGGCATATCCGCAAGGCTCAGGGGTGATTCTGCGATAATGTCGTCTTTCTTTCGACGATGAGGCGTTTTGTCATGTGGCGTGCGACGCTTATGGTTTTTGCCTGTTTTTTCGGCGCGGCGACCTGTAGTCTGGCCGCGCAGCCCAAGGCCGGGGCGGAAAGCAAAAAAACGCAGGCGGCGGCGAAGAAAGCCGCGCCCAAGACGCGGGTCATCGAACTCGCCCACCAGTTGAGCGCGCGCGGCGCCCTCAAGCTGGCGGAGCTGGTGGAACGCTTCAACAGCGAACAGCCGGAAGCCGAACGCATCCAGTTGTTGCGGGTCGAGACGCAGGGACGCAAACTCGCGCTCCTCAATCTGGCGACGCCGGGAACCATGGCGAACTTCCTGGCAAACAAGGCCGCCTTCAAGCCCGTGCATCAGGTGCTGAAAGAAAACGGCGGCAACGTTTCCGGGAGTGATTTGTCCGCCGATCTGCTGGCGGGCGAAAAACGTGGCCGCCTGAACGCCCTGCCGCTGGCCTTTTCCACGCCGGTGCTTTTCTATAACAAGCGCCTTTTCCGTCAGGCTGGGCTGGACGCGGAAGCGCCGCCAAAAACCTGGCAGGAGATGCAGGACATGGCGGGGACGCTCATGGAGCGCGGCATCGCCTGTCCCTATACCTCCTCCTGGCCCGCGTGGGTGCATGTCGATAATCTTTCCGCCCTTTCCGGCATGCCGATTGCCGACAAGAAGGGCAAGCTCGCCTTCAACGGGCGCGTCCAGGTCAAGCATATCGCCATGCTTGCCACCTGGCACAAGGCGCGTTACTTCCAGACCTTTGGCCGCGCGGACGAGGCGGACGCCCATTTCTACAACAGCGAATGCGCCATGCTGACCTCCGACGCCTGGACGCACAGCCTGTTGCAGGACGCGCCCGGCGTGGAATTGGGCATCGCGCCCCTGCCGCACCACGACGACCTCTATGATGGCCGGCAACATACGCTGGCGGCGGGGGTATCGCTGTGGATTGGCGCGGGCTACAAGGCAAGGGAATACCAGGTTGCCGCCCGCTTCATCCGTTTCTTGCTCGCGCCGGACATGCAAATCGCGCTGGCGCGCGGCGGCGGATTCTTGCCGCTCACCGAAAGCGCGCGCAACGTCATGCGGACTTCGCGCCTGATGAAAGACGAGGAGCGAGCGTTGGACGTGGCCTACGCTTCCCTGCAAGGCAAGGGCGGCCTGCATCCGTTGCGCGCCTCCACGCTGGATCCGGTGCGGATTATCGTAGACGAGGAACTGGAACAGGTCTGGCTTGGCAAAAAGCCCGCCAAGGCGGCGCTGGATACCGCCGTCAAGCGCGGCAACGCCATCCTTGCGGCCAAACCCGCCCTGCGGCGGGTGATTCGCCCGTGAGCGGGCGCTTCCTTGGCCTTGTCGTTCTGGCGCTTGCCAGTCTGGGCGTGGCCTTGAGCGTGGGGTCGCTGGAAATTTCGCTCACTGAATGGACGGAAATCCTGCGCGGCGAGGAAACACCGGCGGCGGACATCGCGCTGAAGCTGCGTCTGCCGCGCGCCCTTTCCGGCTTTGCCTGCGGCGCGTTGCTGGCCATCTCCGGCGCGTTGATGCAGTCCCTGCTCAGGAATCCGTTGGCGGATCCATACATTCTCGGCGTTTCCGGCGGTGCCAGCGTGGGCGCGCTGTGCGCCATCCTGCTGGGGTTGGGCGGATTGTTGCTGGACGCGTTCGCCTTTGGCGGCGCGCTGGTCGCGTTGTTGCTGGTCTTTGGACTGGCGCGCGGCGACGGCAGTTGGACGCAAACCCGCTTGCTCCTGACCGGCGTCATGGTCGCCGCCGGATGCGGCGCGCTGGTGATGCTGCTCATGAGCGTCGCGCCGGAAACCCGTCTGCGCGGCATGTTGTTCTGGCTGATGGGCGATCTGGCGCAGACCGCGAACCCTTGGCCGCTCCTCGGTTTTCTCGGACTGCTTCTTGCCGCCATCCTGCCCGTCGCTCGTGAAATCACGCTCCTGGGGCAGGGGATGGAAAGCGCCCAGGCGTTGGGCGTCGATGTGCGCCGCCTGCGCCGCGTCGTCTATTTCCTGGCGGCGCTGGCGACTGCCATTGCCGTCACCAGCGCTGGCGCCATCGGCTTTATCGGTCTTGTCGTGCCGCATCTGACGCGCTTCATCACCGGCAACGATCAGCGCGTTCTCCTGCCCGCCGCGGCGTTGTCGGGCGGCGCGTTGCTGGTCGTTGCCGATACGCTGGCGCGCACGCTGATTGCGCCGGAACAGTTGCCGGTCGGCGTGCTGACGGCGCTGTTGGGCGTTCCCGTGTTCCTCTTCATGCTCTCGCGCCGCGAAACGCCATGACAAACAGCATCGCCACGCCGCTTCTGGAGGTGCGTCAGCTCACGCTTCATATCGGCACGCGCCTGCTCTGCCGCGATCTGGACATGCGGATTTTCCCCGGTGATTCTCTTGTCATTCTCGGACGCAACGGCGCGG
>JAIRLE010000025.1 GCA_031259605.1 Zoogloeaceae bacterium | reverse complement strand
CGACGTGGTGAGATTGCGCTGCGCGTTCAGCGAGGGAATATTGGTGTTGATGATGGCGGCCATTTTGTTTCTCCTTTGAAATAGTTGTCGCAAACCCCAGATCGGGATCAGATGTTATTTGGAATCCCATCCGTTCGCCTTCCTTTACGGCATGGGAAATTTTTACTTTAGGGGAACAGGGGACAGAAAAGTTTGCGGCTTCGCCGTTGGAACAGCACCCTCTCTCGCCCCTTCGGGGCACGCTCTCCCGCAAGCGAGAGAGAGATGACGGCAGGCGATAGCGCGAACTGAAAACACGATGATGGCATTCATGCGATTGCCCATGTGCGCACCATTTCTTTTCCAGGGAGAGAAGGTGTCCGGAGGGCGGATGAGGGGGAACGGTTCGTCCTGGAAAACGCGGCTCAAGATGAACTTCCGCCCCTCTCCCCGCTCCAACCATGCATGATTGGCTGCTCCGGCCTGCCCCGATTCCCGATCCCCGCTCCCGATTGCCGGTACCTGATCTACAATCCCCTTACTTTTGACTCGGCCAAAACGGAGCGGCGCTGGGCAGGGAGCGTTGCCGTTTTTCGTTTCCTGTGTCCCCGTTTCCCGAAAGGCCAAGCTCGTTGGAGGTATGGACATGACCGACATTGCAATGCTCTCTCGCCTGGCTCCCGCAGTATCCCAACTGCCGGTGGACTGGTATTTTGACGAACGGATTCTCGCGCTGGAGAAAAAGCGCATTTTCGACGCGGGACCCGGCTACGCGGGTCATCAACTGATGGCCCCGTTTTCAGGCGATTATCGTTCGCTGGAATGGCGGGATCATGGCAGGCTGATCCTCAATCACATGGGCGAGCACTGGCTGATGTCCAACGTCTGCCGCCACCGTCAGGCCATCATGTTGCAGGGCGCGGGCAAGATCGAAGGCAATATCGTCTGCCCGATTCATCGCTGGACTTACGATAGCGAAGGATCGCTCATCGGCGCGCCGCATTTCCCGGAAAATCCCTGCCTGAACCTGGACAAGGCAAGGCTGGAAAACTGGAACGGTCTGCTCTTTACAGGCCCGCGTTCGGCAAGGGCCGATCTGGCCGGGATGCAGGTGGCGCGGGAATTCGATTTTTCCGGCTACAAACTCGATCGGGTGGAACTGCACACATGCCATTACAACTGGAAAACCTTCATCGAGGTTTATCTGGAGGATTACCACGTCGTCCCCTTCCATCCCGGCCTTGGCAATTTCGTCACCTGCGACGACCTTTCCTGGCAATTCGGAGAATGGTATTCGGTGCAGAAAGTCGGCATCACTTCTTTGATGAAATCCGGTTCCGAAGTCTATGACCGCTGGCAGAAAGTGGTGCGTGAATACTACGGCGATCGGGGCGAGACGCCGCCACAGGGCGCGGTATGGCTCACCTATTATCCTAATATCATGGTCGAGTGGTATCCGCATGTGCTGGTGGTTTCCACCGTGTTGCCGCAGGGCGCGCACAAGACCATGAATGTGGTGGAGTTTTATTACCCGGAAGAAATCGTCGATTTCGAACGCGAATTCATCGAGGCCGAACAGGCGGCCTACATGGAGACCGCCATCGAAGACGACGACATTGGCGAACGCATGGACAGAGGCCGTGTCGCGCTGGAAGCCGAGGGAAGAAACGAGGTCGGCCCCTACCAAAGCCCGATGGAAGACGGGATGCGGCATTTCCATGAATTCTACCGGCGGTTGATGGAACCCGCCATTCTGGAGACGCGGCGTCAGGAACGGGAACAGGAATAGGAATGGCGGAACAAGCGCCGGATTCCCGCTTTATACGGGGTTCGGCTGGCAGACCCGTCAGTTTCGCGTTTCGCGGCGGTTGCTGCCCGCCACCAGCGCGATTTCGTACAACCGGCATTCCAGCGGCCCGTTCATCAGCGGGATTTTGCGGGAAGGATTCAGCCGCAGGAGTTTGGGAAAACGGCTGTCGGCGGTAAAGAAGAAGGCGCGCCAACCGGGGAACTGGCGTTTCAGCACGCCGCTCATCGCCGGGTAGAGTTCGGCAAGCCGATCCAGTTCGCCCATGCGTTCGCCGTAGGGCGGATTGGCGATCAGGATGCCGGTATCGGCGGGCGCGGTGAGATCGAAAAAATCCTGTTCCGTCACTTCCGCCGCGCCTTCCAGCCCCGCCGCGCGCAGATTGTGGCGGGTGGCGCGTACCGCCTTCTTGTCCTGGTCGCTTGCCCAAAGCCGCAAAAAGCGCGTCTCTTGTACCGCGCCCAGCGCCTTGTGGCGTATCGATCGCCAGACTTCGGGTTGATAGGCCGTGAGCGCCTCGAAGCCGAAGCGTGGCCGCTCCAGTCCCGGAGGACGCGACAAGGCCATGCAGGCGGCCTCGAGTAAAAAGGTGCCGCTGCCGCACATGGGATCGACGAGCGGTATTCCTGGCCGCCAACCGGCAAGCCGCAAAATGCCTGCCGCCAGGTTCTCCTTCAACGGCGCTTCCACGTTGGCATGACGCAACCCCCGCTGCCACAGGGGCGCGCCGGAAGTATCCAGGTAGAGCGTACATTCCTTTTTCGTAAGGAAGACCTGTACGCGCACCTCAGGCGCGCGGGTATCCACGCTTGGACGTTCGCCGTCCCGCGCGCGAAAGCGGTCGCACAGCGCGTCCTTGACCCGCAGGGTGACGAAATCGATGCTCTTCAGTGGAGAATGACTGGCGGTGGTCTGGACGCGAAAAGTACGGGTGACGGCGAAGTACGCCTCCCAGGGCTGGGAAAACGCCAGGCGATAAATATCTGCTTCGCGTTCATAAGGCGCTTGGGCAATGCGCCAGAGGATACGGGTCGCCAGCCGTGAATGCAGATTGGCGCGGTAGCAGCTCGCCCAGTCGCCCGTAAAGGCGACGCCGCCAGGGACGCCGCGGGTTTCCTGCGCGCCCGCCGCTTCCAGTTCTTCGACCAGCAGGTTTTCCAGCCCGCGCGGGCAGGGGGCGAAAAAATGTTCCATGTCAGAAAGGCCGTTTCAGGATGACCAGCAACACGATGGCCAGCAGGATAAAGGTGGGCGCTTCGTTGAAAACCCTGTACCAGCGATGCGAATGCCGGTTTTTCCCGCTCTGGAAACGGTTCAGCAGCAGGCCGCAATAAAAATGGTAGGCGACCAGCAAAATGACCAGCGAGAGCTTGATATGCAGCCAGATGCCGGTAAAGCCGTAACCCAGCCACAGCCACAACCCCAGCGCCAGGGCAAGCGCGCCCAGCGGCGTCATGAAACGATAGAGTTTCCTCGCCATGAGCAGCAGGCGCGTCCGCTCGACCTCGCCATCCGGCGGGATCATCGCCAGATTGACGAAAATGCGCGGCAGATAAAACAGTCCGGCGAACCAGGAAATGACAAAAAAGATGTGTAGAGCTTTGAGAACGAGCATGAACATGAGGAAAATCCCTTGAAAACATCGATCACGATACAGGATTCAGGTCGATTTTTGGGTATAGCAGACGCAAGCGCAATTCGCGGGTCAAACGTGTATTTTCGATGCGGCGGGATTCCTGCATGAAACGCCATTGCACCGGGGAAAGCCGTTGCCGCAAATCCGCGCGCGGGCAGCGTGGCGGACGCGGCAGGTGCAGGTAGTCCGCCACGGCGTCGAAATAATCGCCCATCCTCAAATCGCTGGCGTCAACCACATTGAAGCTGCGTCCCGCGCCGCCCCAGAACAGGGCGTGACAACAGGCGCGCGCCAGATCGTCGGCATGGATGTGGTTGCTGTAGACGTCTTCGGCGGCAAACAGCACGGGCAATCCGGCTTCCAGCCGCGCACGCGGCAGACGTTCGCCCGCGCCGTCCTTGTCTTTCATGGCGTAAATTCCCGGCGCGCGCAGCAACACGACGGAAACCCGATGCGCCGCGCCCCAGCGGCGCAGACAGTTTTCCGCATCCAGCCGACGGCGGGCGGGCGCGGAAAGCGGGCGGCGCGGTCGCGTCTCGTCGATCCGCGCCCCGCTGCAATCGCCATAGACGCCGGTTGTGCTCACATAGACCAGCCGCCGTGGTAAACTTCCGCCTCGGCTCAAGGCCGCCAGCAGATGCCGGGTGCGTTCATCCCTTGCGCCGTGCGCCTGCGGCGGCGCAAGATGCAGCACCCGATCCGCGAGTCCCGCCAGACGCGCAAGGCTCTCAGGCCAATCCAGATCGCCCGCGACCGGACACGCGCCCAGCGCGCGCCAGTCACTGGCCGACGGATTTTCCGGGCGCACCAGCGCAAACACGCGAAAGCGTTGCGCGAGCCAGGTAACGGCGCGCCGGGCCACATCCCCGCTGCCGACGATTAACAATCTTTGCACGGACGGCATTCTAGCCTATTCATCCTATCCATCCCGTTCATCACGTTTGTCGAGACCCATGAGTTACCAGATCACCCTGCAACCCGGCGCTATCCAATATGCCGCCGAAGCCGACGAAACCCTGCTGGAAGCCGCCCTGCGGCAGGGCGTCAAACTCCCTTACGGCTGCAAGAACGGCGCGTGCTGCGCCTGCAAGACCAGGCTTATCGACGGCACGGCGGATCGCGGCGCGTACCAGCCCCACGCCCTGACCGCCCATGACATCGAAGAAGGCAAGCTCCTGCCCTGTACCGCCTACGCCCGAAGCGACCTGACGCTGGAAAACCACCTGGCGACGCGCGAAATTCCGGTAAAACTCCTGCCCGCGCGCGTGGAAACCATGCGCCGCGCCGCCCATGACGTCATGATCCTTTCCTTGCGCCTGCCCGCGAGCGAGCGGTTTCCCTTCCGCGCCGGGCAGTACATCGACATTCTCCTGCCGGAAGGCCAGCGGCGCAGCTATTCCATCGCCAACGCGCCGGAGCGGGAAGACATGCTGGAATTGCACATCCGCCGTGTTCCCGGCGGCCGCTTCACCGGGCAGGTATTCGAGCAAATGAAGGTAAAGGACATCCTGCGCTTTGAGGGGCCGCATGGCGGTTTCTTCCTGCGCGAGGAAAGCGACAAGCCCGTCATCCTGATCGCCAGCGGCACCGGCTTCGCGCCGATCAAGGCCATCGTCGAACACACGCTGGCGCAGAACATCGTCCGTCCCATGCGGATTTACTGGGGCTGCCGCGCGCGCGCCGACCTGTACCTTCCCGACCTGCCTGCGGCCTGGGCCGCCGAGTATCCGCACATTCGCTTCGTTCCGGTGCTCTCCGCCGCCGACGCGGATTGGCGGGGACGAACCGGTTTCGTGCATCAGGCGGTGATGGCGGATTATCCCGACCTTTCTCAGCACGAGGTCTATGCCTGCGGCAATCCGGCGATGATAGACGGCGCGCGCCGGGAACTTGCCGCCCGTTGCCGTCTGCCGGAAACGGCGTTTTTTGCCGATGCCTTTACTTTCAATGCGTAAGCCTTGAGCGCCACGGATACCCTGGGCGTCCTTTTTTCCCTGGAAGGCCCGCTGGCGGCAAATATCCCGGGATTCCGCCTGCGCGCGCAGCAGGTGGAGATGGCCAGGCGCATCCAGGCGGCAATCGACGCGCAAAAAATCTTCATCGCCGAAGCCGGTACCGGTACGGGCAAAACCTTTGCCTATCTTGCGCCGGTGCTTGCTTCCGGCGGCAAGGCAATCATTTCCACCGGCACCAAGACCTTGCAGGATCAACTGTTCAGCAAGGATCTACCCTTGATGCGAAAGGCATTGCAGGCGCCGCTACAGGCGGCATTGCTGAAAGGCCGCGCCAATTATCTCTGTCCTTACTACCTGCGGCGAGCGGCGACGGAAGGGCGCTTTCACAGCCGGGAAGAAGTCGGGCATCTGGCCGCCATCCAGCGATTTTCCAAACACACCCGGAACGGCGACAAGGCGGAATGCAATGCCGTGCCGGAAAACTCGCCGGTCTGGGCGCAGGTGACGTCCACCCGCGACAACTGCCTGGGACAGGAATGCCCGGATCACAGGGAATGCCATGTGCTTGCCGCGCGCAAGGCGGCGATGGAAGCGGATCTGGTGGTCGTCAATCATCACCTGTTCTTTGCCGACGTGATGCTGCGCGATGAAGGACTGGCGGAGCTTCTGCCTGCCTGCAACACGGTGATTTTCGACGAAGCGCACCAGTTGCCGGAAGTCGCCGCCCTGTTTTTTGGCGACAGCGTTTCCACCAGCCAGATTCTCGATCTGGCGCGCGACGGCAAGGCGGAGGGACTGGCGGGGGCGCGCGATTGTCCGGACTTGCAGGAGAGCCTGTCCGCGCTGGAAAAGGCGGCGAAGGATTTGCGCCTTGCGGCGGGTGTGGAGGGCGGACGCTTTGCCGCCCGCCAACTGGAAACCGCTCCCGGCTTCGACGCCGCCATGCGCGGGCTTTTGGAACAGTTCAAGGCGGCGGCGGGAATCCTCAAGACGCAGGCGGAACGCTCCGAAGGCCTGGAAAAATGCTGGCAACGTCTGCTGGAACTCGAAGCGCGTTTTACGGCATGGCATAAAAACACGCCGATAACTGAAGACGCCGGCCCCGCGGACAAAAAGATACGCTGGGGCGAAACGTTCGGGCAATCCCTGCAACTCAACGCCACACCGCTATCGATTGCCGACATTTTTACGCGCCAGATGAGCGGATCGCCACGCGCCTGGATTTTTACTTCCGCCACGCTCGCCGTACAGGGACGTTTCGATCATTATCAGGCGGAGCTTGGACTTTTTGATGCCGAAACCGGCTGCTGGGACAGTCCCTTCGACTATGCGCGGCAAGCCTTGCTTTACGCGCCGCAGGGTTTGCCCGAACCCAATTCCTGGGGGTACACGGAAGCGGTAGCCGCCGCCGCCTTGCCCTTGGTGCGCGCCGCGCGCGGCGGCGTGTTCTTTTTGTGCACCAGCC
The DNA here is from genome assembly GCA_031259605.1 of Zoogloeaceae bacterium. GTDB lineage: Bacteria > Pseudomonadota > Gammaproteobacteria > Burkholderiales > Rhodocyclaceae > Azovibrio. The sequence continues at coordinate 11,229 of JAIRLE010000025.1, read as the reverse complement.
TGAAGGCCATGCGCCGCATCCACGAATTGCTGCAACAGGATTTGATTGCCCGCTGGCCGGACGAGACCATCCGTCCGCCGCTGTTCTTGCAGGGCGAATGTGGCAAGAACGAATTGCTGGAGCGCTTCCGCCAGGCTGGAAACGGCATTCTGGTCGGCAGCCAGAGTTTCTGGGAAGGCGTGGATGTGCGCGGCGAAGCCCTGTCCCTGGTGATTATCGACAAACTTCCCTTCGCGCCGCCCGATGACCCGGTGCTGGCCGCGCGCATCGAGGAAATGCGAAAAGCCGGACGCAACGCCTTCATGGAATACCAGTTGCCGCGCGCCGTCATCAACGTCAAACAGGGCGCGGGACGCCTGATTCGCACCGAATCCGACAAGGGCATCCTGATGATCTGCGACCCGCGCATGCTGAACAAACCCTACGGCCGCCGCGTCTGGCGCAGTCTGCCGCCAATGAAACGCACCAAAGAACTCGCCGTGGCGCTGGAATTCGCCCTGGCGGGCGGCGATTTTGCCTGCGGCGCGAAAGAGGAACTGAAGTGAACTGCGTCATTGCGCAGGCGGGCGGGGTTTCAAACCGGAGTTGGTTTTACGATGAATGACGCAATCGACCAAGGCGCATTGAATGCCTGCCTTGCCGCATACGGACTGTCGGCGTTGCGGCAAAGCCATCCGCGGCTTTTTGCCGCCGCGCCGGTGTTTGTCGCTGCGGAAGAAGCCGAGGCCATTGTCCGCTTGGTTACCGCCATTGAAACGACTGTCGCCCTGCCGTCCTACCGGGACGCCGTGCTGGCGAGGGCGCCGGAAATCGCGCGGCGCGACCCCGGTTATCCGGCGGTCTGCATGGGCTATGACTTTCACTTGACGCCGACGGGGCCGAAGCTGATTGAAATCAACACCAATGCGGGCGGGCTGCTTCTGAACGCGCTGCTGGCGCGCTCACAAGGCGAAGACGGAGGCGAGGCGGAGTTGGAGGCGCTTGCCATGTTCCGGGCGGTTTGGGGCAAACAAACGCCGCGACGCCTCGCCATTGTCGATGACGACCCGGCGCGGCAATACCTCGCGCCAGAGTTTCATCTGTTCCGCCGTCTGTTCGCCGCTGCGGGAATCGACGCGCGGATTGCCGCTCCCGCGGAATTGACCTGGGATGGACAACACCTGCGCCACGCGCGCGGGATAGTGGATGTGGTCTACAACCGCCTCACCGATTTTGCGCTGGCCGCGTCGGAACACGCCGCCCTTGCCGCCGCATATCGGGAAAACGCCGTCATTCTGACCCCGCATCCGTACGCGCATGCGCTGTATGCCGACAAACGCAATTTTTGCCTGCTCTCCGATCCCGAATGGCTTGCCCAAAGCGGCCTTGCCGCTGGCTTGCGACAAACGCTGCTGGCGGGCGTCCCGCACACGCGGGAAGTCAGGCCGGAGGACGCCGAAAGCGTATGGCAAACACGCAAGCGCCGTTTTTTCAAACCTGCCAGCGGCTTTGGCGGTCGCGCCGCCTACCGGGGCGACAAGCTCACACATCGGGTATTCGGGGAAATCCTGCAAGGCCGCTATGTCACCCAGGACTTCGTCGCGCCCGCCACGCGCCGCTTCACGCCGCCCGGCGCGGACGCGGCGCGGGAATGGAAATTCGATCTGCGCGCCTACGCCTTCCAGGGTCATGTCCAGTTTCTCGCCGCGCGCCTGTACCAGGGGCAAATCACCAACATGCGCACACCCGGCGGCGGGTTTGCGCTGGTCAGGAAAACGAAAGGACGCGAGCTTGCAAGGGCAGTCATTGGAACCTGTTCATCGTAAAACTGACTCCGGTTTGAAACCCCGGCTTGAAGGCCGGGGTTTCGACCGTAGCCATTCTTGAGGGGAGAGAAACCCCTTCCCAATGGAGTTGGACCGACAGCCCTGAAGGGCTGCCGCTGATTTCTTGCTGCTCCGCCCTGTCCCGATTGCTCGCGGCGCTTTGCGCCGTGGAAAATCGCCGCTATAATTCCATGTTTTTTTCGAGGTCGTTTCATATGCTCCCTGTTCGTCCCGCCTTTGTTGCCGGGAACTGGAAAATGAATGGCGCGTTGGCGGCCAATGCGGCGTTGCTGGGAAAGCTGCGAATGGAGTTGCCGGAATGCCGGGTGGCGGAAGTTGCGGTTTTGCCGCCTTTTCCCTATCTGGATCAGACTGCCCGGCTGCTTTCCGGATCGACGATCTCCCTTGGCGCGCAGGATGTCAGCCGTCATGCGCCGGGCGCGTATACCGGCGAGGTGGCGGCTGCCATGCTGGTCGATTTGGGCTGCCGCTATGTGCTGGTCGGGCATTCGGAGCGCCGCGCGCTGCATGGCGAGACGGATGCAATCGTCGCGGAAAAATTCGGCGCGGCGTGGGCCGCTGGCATGACGCCCATCCTCTGCCTGGGGGAAACCCTGGAGGAACGGCAGGCCGACGCCACGCTCGATGTCGTGTTCCGGCAACTGGAAGCGGCGCTTGCCCTGCACGGCGTGGCGGCATTTGCCAATGCCGTGCTGGCGTATGAGCCGGTCTGGGCTATCGGCACGGGGCTTTCGGCAACGCCGGAGGCCGCGCAGGCCGTGCATCAGGCGCTCCGGCAACGGGTAGCCAAGGACGATCTGGCGGTGGCGGCGGACTTGCGGATTATTTATGGCGGAAGCGTGAGGGCAGACAACGCGGCAGCCCTGTTTGCCCAGCCCGATATTGACGGCGCCTTGGTCGGCGGCGCGGCTTTGGATGCCGATGCGTTCCTGGCGATTTGCCGGGCGGTTAACCCTTGATGCAACGAATGAGACAGAGGATTTTGCGATGAACTGGTTATTTCTGGTCTTGATGATCCACATCCTGGCGGCGCTGGGCATTATCGGTCTGGTGCTGATGCAGCACGGCAAAGGCGCGGATATGGGCGCGGCCTTTGGCAGCGGCGCGTCCGGCAGTCTTTTTGGCGCTTCCGGCTCCGCGAACTTCTTGAGCCGCAGCACGGCGGTGCTGGCGTTGGTGTTTTTCCTCACCAGCCTGGGGTTGTCGCAACTGTTTTTTTCCGCGCCCAAAAGTTCTGGCAGCATCGTGGATGGTGTTGTACAATCCGCGCCGTCCGCCCCCGCCTTAACGCCGTCCGCCGCCACCGGAGACCCGGCGGCGGAAGGCGAAGCACAGGATGCAGCGGCCTCCAGAGCCGACAGTATTCCCCAATAAGGGAGCACGGGAGAATGACGCGACGGCGTTTGTCGTTGCGTTCGCAAGGTTTCAGGCCGACGTGGTGAAATTGGTAGACACGCTATCTTGAGGGGGTAGTGGCGCGAGCCGTGCGAGTTCGAGTCTCGCCGTCGGCACCAGATACAGATGCAAGGCAGGCAGACTGCCCGTTTTCTTGGATTGAGGGGGGTAGTGGCGCGAGCCGTGCGAGTTCGAGTCTCGCCGTCGGCGCCAGATGCAGATGCAAGGCAGGCAGACTGCCCGTTTTCTTGACCAACAAACGCGATTGCCATGCTGACAAATTATTTTCCGGTTCTGCTGTTTGTTCTCGTGGGCTTGCTCATTGGCGTCCTGCCGGTTGTCCTGGGCTGGTTCATCGCGCCGCGGTGCCCGGACGCGGAAAAACTCTCGGCATACGAATGCGGCTTTCCGGCCTTTGATGATGCGCGCATGAAGTTCGATGTGCGCTATTACCTGATGGCCATCATCTTCATCCTCTTCGATCTGGAAATCGCCTTTCTCTTTCCCTGGGGCGCGGTGTTCAAGGAAGTGGCGGCAAGCGGCAACATACAGCTTTTCGGCTTCATCGAGGCGCTGGTATTTTTGCTCATCATCCTGGTCGGGGACGCCTATGCCTGGGCCAAGGGCGCGCTGGATTGGGAGTGAGCGATGTCGATAGAAGGCGTACTGAAAGAGGGATTCGTCACCGCTTCGGCGGACGCGCTGATCAATTATGTGCGCACCGGCTCCATGTGGCCGGTGACTTTCGGCCTGGCCTGCTGCGCGGTGGAGATGATTCACGCCGGATGCGCCCGCTACGATCTCGACCGCTTCGGCATCATCTTTCGGCCTTCGCCGCGCCAGTCGGACGTGATGATCGTTGCCGGCACCCTGACCAACAAGATGGCGGCGGCGTTGAGAAAGGTCTACGACCAGATGGCGGAGCCGCGCTGGGTGATTTCCATGGGTTCCTGCGCCAACGGCGGCGGCTATTACCATGATTCCTACGCCGTGGTGCGCGGCTGCGACCGCATCGTGCCCGTGGATATCTATGTGCCTGGCTGTCCGCCGACGGCAGAGGCGTTGATTTACGGCATTCTCCAGTTGCAGAACAAGATACGCCGCACGTCCACCATTGCCCGTTGATTGCCTCTCTCGTGTCCGCCAAATTGCAAGAACTCAAGCAACGCCTGGAAAGCCGCCTTTCCGGGCGCATACAAAGCCTCACGCTGGCGCTGGGTGAGATCAGCCTTGAAGTCGCCGCCGCCGATTACGAATCCGTCATGCGCGATCTGCTCGCCGCGCCGGAACTGGATTTTGCGCAATTGATCGACTTGTGCGGCGTGGATTATTCGACCTACAAGGAGGACTGGACGGGGCGGCGCTTTGCCGTGGTCGCGCATCTGCTTTCGCTTGCCCGCAATTGGCGCTTGCGGGTGCGGACGTTTGCGGAAAACGACGACTTTCCGCTGTTGCCTTCGGTGACGCCCCTGTGGGCTTCCGCCAACTGGTACGAACGCGAGGCGTTCGATTTGTTTGGCATCGTTTTTGAAGGGCATGAGGATTTGCGTCGCCTGCTCACCGATTACGGTTTTGTGGGTCATCCGCTGCGCAAGGATTTTCCGCTCTCCGGCCACGTGGAAATGCGCTACGACGAAAAGGAAGGGCGCGTCGTCTATCAGCCGGTGACGATCGAGCCGCGGGAGAATACGCCGCGCGTCAGGCGCGAACCCGGTTATGGAGAGACGCATGGGTGAAATTCGCAATCACACCTTGAATTTCGGCCCGCAGCACCCGGCGGCGCATGGCGTTTTGCGGCTGGTGCTGGAAATGGACGGTGAAGTGATCGAACGCGCCGATCCGCATATCGGCCTTTTGCACCGCGGCACCGAAAAGCTCATCGAGACCCGTTCCTGGGCGCAGTCCGTGCCCTACATGGATCGGCTCGATTATGTCTCCATGATGTGCAACGAGCATGCCTATTGCCTGGCGGTGGAAAAACTGCTGGGCGTCGAGGTTCCGGAGCGGGCGCGCTACATCCGCACCATGATGGATGAGGTGACGCGCCTCCTGAATCATCTCCTGTGGGTCGGCTGTCACGGGCTGGACGTGGGGGCGATGACCATGACCCTCTACACCTTCCGCGAACGCGAAGACTTGATGGATGTCTACGAGGCCGTCTCCGGGGCGCGGATGCACGCCGCCTATTACCGTCCCGGCGGCGTCTGCCGCGATCTTCCCGACCGGATGCCGCAATACGAGGTCTCTCCCTGGAAAAATGCCGCCCAGGTCAAAAGATTCAACGAAAACCGCCAGGGATCGCTCCTCGATTTCCTGGAGGATTTCACCGAGCGTTTCCCCAAACATCACGCCGAATACCACACGCTGTTGACCGACAACCGCATCTGGAAGCAGCGGCTCGTCAATATCGGCGTGGTCTCGCCCGAACGGGCGAAGCAACTGGGCTTTACCGGCGCGATGCTGCGCGGCTCCGGCGTGGAATGGGACTTGAGGAAGAAACAGCCCTACGCCGCCTACGACAAGGTGGAATTCGACATCCCCGTCGGCGCCGCCGGCGACTGTTACGACCGCTATCTGGTGCGCATGGAGGAGATGCTGCAATCGAACCGCATCATCCGCCAGTGCATCGACTGGCTGCGCGTCCATCCGGGGCCGGTGATGAGCGACAACCACAAGGTGACGCCGCCGCCAAAGGCCGAGATGAAATCGAACATGGAGAGCCTGATCCATCACTTCAAGCTCTTTTCCGAAGGCATTCACGTGCCGGAAGGCGAAGCCTACGCGGCCATCGAGCATCCCAAAGGCGAATTCGGCATCTACGCGATTTCCGACGGGGCGAACAAGCCCTACCGCGTGAAGATTCGCGCCCCCGGCTTCGCGCATCTGGCGGCGATGGACGAAATGGCGCGCGGCCACATGCTGGCCGATGTGGTGACCATCATCGGCTCGCAGGACATCGTGTTCGGCGAGATCGACCGGTAAGTCATGAGCGCGGCGCTTCTTTCCGGCGACATCCGCGGGACTTCCGGGGGGGGTTTCCATTGTGTTCATGGGGCGCGGACATGACGGACATCACCCTGCGCTACCGGGTCTCCCCGAAAATCCTGGGCGCGGCCCAGTCGCTTGCCTGCCAGAACCAGAAAGGCGCGTTGAGGCTGCTTTACTTCCTGCAGCTTGTCCTGGGCGTCGGCATCCTGAGCCTCATCGGCAACATACGGTATCCATCGAGATATTGGGCATTCTTCATCGTGGCTGGCGGCGCGGTGTATCTCCTGTGTTTTTTTCTGTATGCGCGCCGCCGCGCGGCAGGCGTTCGTGGACGCGGTGAAAGCGGGCATCGAGAAGGCCAGATCCGACCGGTGAAGACCATGCGAGCCATCCGCTTTTTTCTCTTCTTTCTGGTCACGTTGATGTCCATGACCGCGTCCGCCCAGACGAAAAACGCGCCCCTGCCGGGCGCGGCGCGAGCGGCGGAAGCGGCGTTCCGGCATTTTTCCGATCCCGCGCTTTCCCCGGAAAGCATCCGTTCCATGGAGTTCCGACATACTTCCGATCCCGCGCTCTCCGTGGAACGCGCCCGTTCCGTGGAGAATCTGCGCCGCCACGCGCTCCGCATCACCGAGACGGACACGGATTACCGCGTCGAAGTCAGGTTCACCGGGGTTGTGTACGGCGAAAGCGCGAGAGGCATCGTGGCGTCGCGCCAGTATCGCGTGGATAAATGGGATTTCCGCCTTCTGGAAGCGCGGCAGCGGATTTTTGACGGGAATGTGGTCAACACCACGCCGGAAGCCTTGCTTTCACTGCCCCCGCAAAAACCCGCCGCCCAAAACGATGCGCCCTTGCCCGACTTTGCGCGCGCCCTCGCGCTCGCCCATCGGGATTTCGCCAGCCGCCGCGCCGCCACGTCACGGGATGACGATCCCATGCGTCACGTTCACAATTTCGTCATTACCGTGAGCGACGGCGGCGATTATTACGAGATACGCTTCAGTCCCAAGGCGGAATTCCTGATTATCGACGGCTGGACGGTTTACCGCGTAGACAAGCGGGATTTTCGTTTTCTTCCCGTCAAACACCTGTATTGAGCAAAGCGGATTGCCGACCATGACCCTTTCACCCCAAGCGCTCCGCCGGGAATTTGACCATAAGCGCGACCATAAGCGCGCCTGTCCGCAAGGCCGCGCGCGCCGCCTGGCCGGGCTGGACGGATTGCGCGGCGCGGCACCCCGCCTTTTCCTTTCCCTGCTGACGCTTTTTGCCATGAACGCGCCCGTCCAGGCGGAAGACGCGCCTCTGCCCGGCGTGGCGCGGGCGGCGGAAGTCGCCTGGCGGCATCTTTCCGACCCTGCACTTTCCCCGGCAAGCGCCCATCCCGTGGAGGGACTGCTGCGCCGCTACGAACTCTACATCGCCGAGACGGACGCGGATTACCGCGTCCAATTCAGGTTCCTCGGCACTCGGTTTGGCATGCGCGGTGAAAAACTGAAGGGTCTCGCGGGTTTGAGCCGGTATCGCGTCGGCAAGGAAGACTTTCGCATTCTGGAAGTGCGACACAATATTTACACTGGAGACGGCAGGTCATCCAGGGAAGTTTTTCTCACGCATCAGTCCGCCGCCCGCGAGAACGACGCGCCCTTGCCCGGTTTTTTGCGCGCCCTCGCGGTCGCCTATCGGGATATGGCCAGCCATCTGCCGGGGCCGGGCGTCGCGCTTCACATTCCCGGCACCGGGATCCTCGTGGAAGAGAGGGATCACTTTTATCATGTCGCCTTCAGTCTCAAGCCGGAACTCGAACTCGACATGCCGGGTCTGGAGACGACTTACTATCTGGACAAACAGGATTTTCGCAGGCAGTTTCCCCGCAAGCGGCAGTATGACGAACGCCATAAAGACGGCAGCCTGACAGTACACTGAATAGAACACCCGGATACTTTGACCACGAAGCCGTCCAGATGACAGGAAAAAGGAAAACCATGACCCAAGCCGCCATCCATTCCCCGGAACGCCCGGAAAGGGATTTCGGGGACGGTTTTCGCCTGAGCGAGGCGACCTGGCGAAAATTCGGGCGCGAAGTCGCCAAGTACCCGGCGGGGCGGCAGCGTTCCGCCGTCATGGCCTGCCTGGCGCTGGCGCAGGAGGAAATCGGCTGGCTGCCGCCGGAAGCCGTTGCGGCGGTGGCAGGGTTCTTGGGCATTCCGCCGGTCGCGGCGCTGGAAGTGGCGACCTTCTACAACATGTATGACCTGAAACCCGTGGGCAAGTACAAGCTCACGGTGTGTACCAATCTGCCCTGCGCCCTTTCCGGCGGCGTTCACGCGGCGGAATACCTGAAAGAGAAGCTGGGCGTCGGCTTCAATGAAACCACGCCGGACGGCAAGTTTACGCTGGTGGAAGGCGAGTGCATGGGCGCGTGCGGCGACGCTCCGGTCATGCTCGTGAACAACCGCCGCATGTGTGGGCGCATGACGCCGGAAGCCATCGAACAATTGCTGGCGTCGTTGGAGGAGGGCGCATAAATGGCGATTCTGGGCGCGATTTCCCCGGTGCTGACCGCCGGTCTGCAAGGCGGGCTGGGCGGTTATGCGGAAGACGCCGGCTGGCGGCTGGCGGATTATGTCGCGCGCGGCGGTTATGCGGCGCTGCGGACGATTCTCGCGGAACAAAGGCCGCCGGAGGCGGTGATTGCCGAAATCAAGGCGTCCGTCCTGCGCGGGCGCGGCGGCGCGGGTTTTCCCACCGGTTTGAAATGGAGTTTCATGCCCCGTTCGCTGCCCGGCGACAAGTACGTGGTGTGCAACACCGACGAGGGCGAACCCGGCACCTTCAAGGACCGCGACCTCATCCGCATGAATCCGCACGCGGTGATCGAGGGCATGGCCATCGGCGCCTATGCCATCGGCGCGAACCGCGGCTACAACTACATCCACGGCGAAATCTGGGAACTCTACAAACGTTTTGAAGAAGCCCTGGCGGAAGCGCGCGCGGCGGGTCTCATCGGGCAGAACATTCTCGGCACGGATTTTTCCTTTGAACTCTTCGCGCACCACGGCTATGGCGCGTACATCTGCGGCGAGGAAACGGCGCTCCTGGAATCCATCGAGGGCAAGAAGGGGCAGCCGCGCTTCAAGCCGCCGTTTCCCGCCTCCTTCGGCCTCTACGGCAAACCCACGACCATCAACAATACGGAAACCTTCGCTTCCATCCCCTTCATCCTGAAAATGGGCGGCGAAGCCTTTCTTGATCTGGGAAAACCCAACAATGGAGGAACAAAGCTCTTTTCCGTCTCCGGCCACGTCAATCGCCCCGGCAATTACGAGATTCCCTTGGGCACGTCCTTTGCGAAACTTCTGGAACTCGCGGGCGGCGTGCGCGGCGGCAGAAAGCTGAAGGCGGTGATTCCCGGCGGTTCCTCCGCGCCGGTGCTGCCCGCCGACGTCATCATGGACTGCGCGCTGGATTACGATTCCATCAGCAAGGCCGGTTCCATGCTCGGTTCCGGCGCGGTAATCGTCATGGACGAGACCACCTGCATGGTGAAGGCGCTGGAGCGGCTTGCGTACTTCTATCACGAGGAATCCTGCGGGCAATGCACGCCTTGCCGGGAAGGCACGGGCTGGCTCTATCAGGTTGTGCACCGCATCGAAAACGGGGCAGGGCACCCCGACGATCTGGAGACGCTCACCCATGTGGCGGGCAACATCAGCGGCCGCACCGTCTGCGCCCTGGGCGACGCCGCCGCCATGCCGGTGCAGAGTTTCGTGAAACACTTCCGCGCCGAATTCCTCTATCACATCGAACAGAAGACCTGCCTCGTGCCGAAGGACGTGCAGTGGGCGGGGAGCGGGTTTGCTGGGGCAGGGGACAGATGAAAAGGGAGCGATTGAAAATGAAGAAAACTTGTGCGCTCGCCTCCAATCTCGTCAAAAGCGAGGCGCGGCGCGACGCGGCAATCCATGCCCCCCTCCGGCGAAGCCACAAACTTTTCCGTCCTCTGTCTTCCGTCTTCCGTTAAAAAGGAATCCATCATGAAAGCAAGTCGAATCCTGCTGTGCTCCCTTGCCGTCTTCCTTGCCGCCTGTGGCGACAAGGAGGTCGGGACGCCTGCCGCCACCGCCGCGCCCTCGGCGGCGTCCGCTTCTTCCGCGTCCGCGCCGCCCGCCGCCGGGGAAACCCCCACCACGCCGGAGGCGAACCACGAACTGATCGACGTGGCGAGCTTCTTCAACGGCGGATTTCCCTATACCCTCGACAAGCATTTCGATTCGTCCCGGATCGCCGAACAGATCAGGATGATTAGTCATGGACGCTCGACTAATTCACTTTCTGATGCTTATAAGGGCGATAGCGAGAACACCAAGCTCTTCTACGCGCTCGCGGCCCCGGCAACGATAGAGGTTTTCCGGATCAGCGGGGGGGATGAACAGTACTATATCCCGCGCCGGATCGCCTTCGCGGTCTCCATGTCGCCCGCCGACGATTTCCAGACGGTGGCGGAGTTCGACGTGCCGGAGTCCGCCGTCGCGCGCGCGAGCTACGATTTCTCCATTCCGGTCCGGCAGAAAATCTCCGGACGCTACGTGCGCATCACTTTGTCCGGCGCAAAACAAGGAAGGTATCAGCTCTCCCGTTTCAGCGCCCAGGGTCGCTTCGATCAGCCGGTCGAACTGCGGGAAGACTTCAGCGGCATTTACAGTATGACGGGACAACGGGACTCGGCTTCCCCCGCCAATAACGCCATGGTGGAGCAGCAAAAAGGAACCTCTTACTCTCCTTTTCTGATTCTGCACCAGAACGGCAGTCAGATAAGCGGTTGTTACGTCTATAGCTCGCATAACGGCGGTGGCGGTGGAAGGTTCCTGCTCCAAAATGTCACCGAGGTGCTGGGTGCCTTTACGGGTGGCGTGGAGAACAACGTCTTCCGTTTCACCCGTACCTATGCCCCGGATGACGGACAGACCCAGGGCGGGATGGCGCTTTTCCCCGTCGCGGAAAACATCACCAAGGG
>JAIRLE010000150.1 GCA_031259605.1 Zoogloeaceae bacterium | reverse complement strand
TTAATCTAAAACCCAACTCGGTTTTGAACCCCCGCCGTAAAGAACGGCGCTACGGTCGAAACCCCGGCGGGGGCGGGGTTTTCGACCGCGGCCATTCTCGAGGGGAGAGAACCCCCTTCCCAATGGAGTCAGACCGGCAGCCCTGAAGGGCTGTCGCTAATTTTTGCTCCAGCGTTGGGGACGCGATAGACATATAGCGCCGGACCGCTTTCCGCGCCAAGCGGCATTTCAGGCTTGACATCGGGAACCGGAAAGGCGTTGCTGATGAACAGGCTTTCCGATCGCATCTCCTTGCGGGCTTTTTGCCAGAGTTCCGGCATGGGCGCGGGCGAGAGAAAGCAATACACCGCTGGATAGGGCGACAGGGAATGCCGCCAGAAATCGCCCCAGCGCCAGTCTATCTTGGTATTGCGGGTGCGCAGCCAGCCGACGATCCAGGGCAGCGGCGCGTTTTCAATGCCGGTCAGGCGCAAATCGGGACGCAGGCGGGCGAGCGGCAAAAGCAGGCTGGCAACCCCCGCGCCGACATCCAGCATCGCCGCTTCGCCGGGCAGCAGAGCAGCAAGGCGCCGGGCGGCAGGCTCGCCGCTCAGGAACAAGGGTATCCGCCCGCTCGCCGCGCCGCGAAATACCAAAAGCAGCAACACGAAGGCCGCCAGATGCCAGAATGGGGAAATGGAAAGTTGCCGCGCCGCCCAAATCATTGGCGCGAAAAGAAAATGAATCAACCGCCACCACCAAGGCTCGTCCAGAAAGCAGGCAAGCAGCGCGGCAGTCGTGCCGATAGCCAGACAGCCGAACAATGGCGAATCCAGACACAGCCATATGAAACAAAAGAATGGAACGCAGAGCGAAAGCAGGGCATTCTGCCAAAATCGCCAAGTCTGTCGCGGCAGGCAAGCGATCATCAACGCCGCGATTGCCCCGATGAACGGACAAACCCACAGCAACCATCCTGCCGTCCGCAACGGTTCGATGGTAAGCGCGATTGCGCCCCGGACGGCGACGGCAAGCAGCCCGCCCAGTCCCCAAGTGATGAAGGCGGCCAGGAATTGCAGGGCAAACAGGCGCACAACCCGCGAAAGCGGCGAAACGCAGGACGCGTTCCACATGTCGTTTCAGCGATCGCGCAGCCAGCGCGCGGCAGCGAGCGCAAAGTAGGTGAGAATGCCATCCGCTCCGGCGCGTTTGAAGCCGAGCAAGGCTTCCAGCGCCACAGACCTCTCGTCCAGCCAGCCATTTTGTGCGGCGGCTTTCAGCATCGCGTATTCGCCGCTGACCTGATAAGCGTAGGTAGGCACGAGAAAGGCGTCTTTTACCCGGCGCACGACGTCCAGATACGGCATTCCGGGCTTGACCATCACCATGTCCGCGCCTTCTGCCAGATCGAGCGCGACTTCGCGCAGGGCCTCGTCGCCGTTGCCGGGGTCCATCTGGTAGGTGGCCTTGTCGCCCTTGCCCAGATTGGCCGCCGAGCCGACGGCATCCCGGAAGGGGCCGTAGAAGGCGGAAGCGTATTTGGCGGAATAGGCGAGGATGCGGGTGTGAATGTGTCCCGCGCCATCCAGCTCCGCGCGAATGCGCCCGATGCGCCCGTCCATCATGTCCGAGGGCGCGACCACATCGGCCCCCGCTTCAGCGTGGACGCGGGCCTGGCGCGCCAGCACTTCCAACGTCTCGTCATTTTGCACGTAGCCGCGCGGATCGCCGGGATCAATCAACCCATCTTGCCCATGACTGGTGTAAGGGTCGAGCGCCACGTCGGTAATCACGCCCAGTTCCGGAAGACGCTTTTTCAGGGCGCGCACGACACGCGGCACAAGACCATCAGGGCAATAGGCTTCTCTTGCGTCCGGCGACTTCAGGCGCGCGTCAATCACGGGAAACAGCGCGAGGGCGGGAATGCCCAGTTCCGCGGCCTGTTCCGCCGTTTGCAGCAGCAGGTCGATGCTTTGGCGCGTAATGCCGGGCATGGAAGGCACGGCTTCCTCACGTTTTTCCCCATCGAGCACGAAGACAGGGTAGATCAGATCATCCGGCGTCAGAACGGATTCGCGCATCAGGCGGCGGGAAAAATCATCGCGGCGCATGCGGCGCATACGGGCAGCAGGAAAATGGGCGACAACGGACATGAAACAGAGCCTCATGAAAAGAAATCAGGATGCGGAGTCATCCCGGGGGACAAGTTCCAGCCAACGCGCCAGCACACTTTCACATTCGGCAACGCCGGTTTTTTTCAGGCTGGAAAACAACTGCGCCGAGCATTGCGCGCCCAGCGGCTGCAAGGCGGCGCGCACTTTGGCAAGCGCGGCGTTCTGCGCCTGCCGGGAGAGTTTGTCGGCCTTGGAGAGCAGGACATGCAAGGGGCGTCCGGTAGGCGCGAACCAGTTCAACATGCGGCAATCCAGTTCCGTCATCGGGTGGCGGCAATCCATGATGATCAACAGTCCTTTCAGCGGCGCGCGGCCTTCCAGGTAGGGTACGAGCAACTTTCCCCATTGCCCCTGGATGGCCTCCGGCGTTTTGGCAAAGCCATAACCTGGCAGATCCACCAGATATTTGCCAGGAGCAACCGTAAAGTAGTTGAGATGCTGGGTACGCCCTGGCGTCTTGCTCACGAAGGCAAGCCGGACGCGTCCGGCCAGGGTGTTGATGGCGGAAGACTTGCCCGCGTTGGAACGCCCGGCAAAAGCCACTTCGGCAACGGCATCCGTCGGCAGGTCACGCAAGTGGGCGACCGTGGTGAAAAAAACGACTTGCTGCAAAAGAGGCATCGTCTGCAACCAGAAACAACGAATTGCTATAGAATAACAGGTTTGTAAATATCAACGATCAGACGAATGTCTCATCGGGATTTTTCGTTTGCACAAAGGAGTCTCCTCATGATGCGCACAATGGCGCTGGCGCTTGTCGCCGCCGGCTTTGGTTTGAATGTCGCGGCGCAGGAAACCGCTCCCGCGCCCGCCGATCCCAATGCGGCTCCCATGCTTGTTGAAGCCGTTTGCACACAATGTCATGGCGAAACCGGCGTCAGCGCCGACCCGGCCAAATACCCGCATCTTTCCGGCCAGGTTCCCGATTACCTCATCAAGCAACTGCGCGACTTCAAGGCGGGCGGACGCAACGACCCGGAAATGACCGGCATGGCCTACACCGTTGCCACGGATGAAGACGCGCGCGCCATCGCAAACTGGTACGCCAGGCAAATCGTGACGCCCTCCGCCGCCACGCAGCCTGACCTGATCGAGCGCGGCAAGAAACTCTGGCGCGCGGGTGACGCCGCCAAGGCCATCCCCGCGTGTTCGGGCTGTCACGGCGCGTCCGGTCAAGGACTGCCCGTCCAGTATCCCCGTCTTTCCGGGCAGCTTCCGTCCTATCTCGCCTTGCAACTGCAACGCTTTCGCAACGGCGAGCGCGCCAATGACCCGGAAGGCATGATGCGCGCCATTGCCGAACGGCTTACCGACAACGACATCAAGTCCGTTTCCGAATACGCCAGCGGCTTGCGTTGAAGTTCGTCCGTCCAGGTTGGCCCAAGTACAAACGCCAGGCTTGCCTGGCGTTTTTTCGGGAGAAAACTCTGGCGCAAGTCAGTTCAGCGCCTTCTGCGCCTTTGTCATCTGTTGCTTCAGGGACTGGCCAAAGCCGGTGGCGGCATCCGCGCCCAGGCGCTTGGCAAAGCGCTCGGCAAAGTTTTCCTTGATCGAGAAATCGACGATTTTTTCTGCCTTGATCACCTCGCGCGCCACGCTGTCAGTCGTGCCCAGCGCATCCGCCAGACCCAATTCCACGCTTTTTGCGCCACTCCAGACGAGTCCGGAAAACATTTCCGGCGACTCTTTCAGGCGCGTACCCCGTCCAGCGCGCACCGCGCCGATGAACTGCTGGTGAATTTCCGTCAGCAGGGCTTCGACATGCGCCTTGTCTTCCGGCTTCATAGGCGAGAAGGGATCGAGAAAGCCCTTGCTTTCTCCGGCGGTCATCAGGCGGCGCTCCACGCCCATTTTTTCCATTGCGCCGGTAAAGCCGAAACTGTCGATCAGCACGCCAATGGAGCCGACCAGACTGGATTGATTGACATAAACCCCATCCGCCGCCGCCGCGACGAAATACGCGCCGGAGGCGCAGATGTCCTCCACCACGGCATACAGGGGAATATCGGGATGCAGCACCCTCTGGCGGCGAATTTCGTCATAAATCATCCCCGACTGCACCGGCGATCCGCCAGGGCTGTTGATGCGCAGGATGACGCCTGCCGTATTCCGGTTTTCAAAGGCGGACTTGAGGGCGGAGTTGATGCGTTCCGCCGTTACCTCGCCCTGCGCGTCGATGACGCCCTGCAGGTTGATGAGCGCCGTATGCCGCGCGTCGCCTGCCGACTCGCGATCCGCCTGCCATCCCGCCAGCACGGCCAGCAGGATGAAAAAATAAGCCAGCGTGACGAGCTTGAAAAAAATACCCCAGCGCCGTTTGGCGCGCTGTTCCTTCAATGCGGCAAAGACCAGGTTTTCCAGAGTCTTGCGCTCCCAGCTGGAATTCGGGCTGTCGGGCGTATCGGCGGTGTTCATCGTATCGTTTTCCGTAGAAGGGATGGAAAAGGCGGCTCGACATGCGAACCGCGCGTACAGCATACCTGCAAGTCAGGCCACTGTCGATTTTGTTCAGGCATTTATTTCCAGCCAGGCATTCAGCTCTGCCACGCTGTCGACGCAGGCCAGCGGCGAGGCGGCGCGCAGGACGGACGCCACATGTGCGCCATAACAAACCCCTATGGCGGCGACGTTCGCATTCCTCGCCATTTCCAGATCATGGGTGGTGTCGCCAATCATCAGGGTTCGTCCCGGCGCGACGCCGCATTCTTGCATGAGTTCCAGCAGCATTTGCGGATGTGGTTTGGAAAGACACTGATCGGCGCAACGCAGCGCCCGAAAATGGGCGCGCAGATTGAAATTATCCAGTGCCGCGTCCAGTCCCCGGCGGCTTTTGCCTGTGGCGACCGCCAACTGGCATCCGCGTTCGGCAAGCCGCGCGAGCAGGTTTTCCACGCCCGGGAACAAGACCAGTTCGTGCTGGCAGGAAAGATAATGTCGGCGGTAACCGTCCGCCATTTCCGGATAACGCTCCGGCGGCAATCCCGGCACGACATGACGCAGCGCTTCGTCCAGACCCAGGCCAATGACGTGCCGCGCCCGTTCTTCCGTCGGCGGCGTCAGACCCAGATCGAGGCTGGCGGCGAGAATGGCGCGAACAATGGCGGCGGCGGAATCCATCAGGGTACCGTCCCAGTCGAAAACGACAAGATCAAAATTTTTCATGGCAACGTCAAATCGTGGAAAAGGCGGGTGCGGTTTCCCGCGCGTCCTTGCATTGTATCGATGTCTTCGGCGGAAAGCAGCGCGTTCACAGTCAAGAACGGACGCAATACCCATACACGGGAAAAGGAAAAAACGAGAAAAATGCAATAAAACAACGACTCTTTTACTTTACAAAATTTGCATGACGTTGCATCATCAATAACTATTTCCACGGACGATTTCTGTTATGGCTGAATCCGCTGCAACATCAAGCCTGGGCGGACTGGCGCTGGCGCTGGTGCGAAGCAACCTGATCAAGGAGAACGACGCGGCGCGCCTGTTGGCGCAGTCGTCCGCCAGCAAAACATCCTTTGCGGAAACCCTGGTCAGCGCCCAGATCATTTCCGCCTCCGATCTGGCAAAACTGGCTTCCGACACCTTCAGCGTTCCCCTGTTCGATCTCGACGCCTATGATGAAGGGCAAGCGCCTCAGGCCATCGACAAAGGTCTGGCGCATCAACATGCCATCATTCCGCTGTGCCAACGCGGAAACCGCCTGATTATCGCTACCGCCGACCCTGCCGATCGGCGCGGCTTAGACGCCGTCCGCTTCCAGAGCGGCATGGCGCTGGATACCGTGGTCGTGGAAGTCGATAAGCTGGTAAGTTTGACCGACAGACTCTCGGAAGACGCCAAGAGCATGTTGAACCGCTCGGACTCCGGCGAGATGGAAGGCGACGATCTGGATTCGGCGCTGGCAAACGAGGAACTCGAAGAACGCAGCGATGTCGTTTCGCTTGACGCTGACGTTGAAGACGCGCCCATCGTCCGCTTTCTGCAAAAAGTATTGCTGGACGCCATTAGCGAAGGCGCTTCCGACATTCACTTCGAGCCTTACGAAAAATTTTACCGCATCCGCTTTCGGGTGGATGGCGCGCTGAAGGAAGTCACCAATCCGCCCTTGAACATCAAGGAAAAACTGGCTTCGCGCATCAAGGTCATTTCCCGGCTGGACATTTCGGAAAAGCGCCTGCCGCAGGATGGGCGCACCAAGCTGGCGGTGACCAAAACCCGCATCATCGATTTCCGGGTCAGCACACTGCCCACCCTGTACGGGGAAAAAATCGTCATGCGGATTCTTGATTCCAGCACCACGACCATGGGCATTGAAATCCTGGGCTACACCGAGGAACAGAAGAACACCTTGCTGGACGCCATCCGGCGTCCCTACGGCATGGTGCTGACCACCGGCCCTACCGGTTCCGGCAAAACGGTGTCGCTGTACTCCTGTCTCAACATTCTCAACAGCCCCGGCACCAATATTTCCACTGTGGAAGATCCGGCGGAAATCAATCTGCCAGGCATCAACCAGGTGAATGTCGACGAAAAAACCGGACTGACCTTCGCCAGCGCTCTGCGCTCCTTTTTGCGGCAGGATCCGGACGTCATCATGGTGGGCGAAATCCGCGATCTGGAAACCGCTGAAATCGCCGTCCGCGCTGCGCAGACCGGACACATGGTGCTTTCCTCCCTGCATACCAACGATGCGCCGCAAACCGTGGTGCGGCTGGTGGATATGGGCATTCCCGTCTTCAACATTGCCTCCAGCATCCTGCTCATTTCGGCGCAGCGCCTGGTGCGCCGCCTGTGTCCCGACTGCAAGGAGCCAATGGAAATGCCGCGTGACGCGCTGTTGAACGCGGGCTTTACGGAAAAAGACCTGACGGAAAAATGGACCTTGTATGGACCCAAGGGCTGCATGAAGTGCAAGGGCAAGGGTTACAAGGGGCGAATTGGCATCTATCAGGTCATGCCGATCTCCGATAAGATTCGCCATCTCATCCTGAATCACGCTACTGTCATGGACATCGCCAAACAGGCATCGGCAGATGGCGTGAAAACCCTGCGCGAATCCGGCATCCTGAAAATCAAACAGGGGATGACATCGCTGGAAGAAGTCTTGAGTTCAACCAATTAGAAACCAAGGGGGAAATATGGCCACGAGTGCAAGCATCCGTTCTGGTGCAAAACGTCCTGAAAGCAAGGATCGTGTTTTTGTCTGGGAAGGCAAGAACAAGGAAGGTAAACAAATGCGCGGCGAAATGCGCGCCATGACGGAAACTGTGGTGCAAAACAACCTGCGCCGCCAGGGCATCCGCGTTTCCAAGATTACCCAGCAACGTTTCAAGCGGGGGAAATCCATTACCGAGAAAGACCTTTCTCTCTTTACCCGGCAGCTGGCCACCATGATGCGTGCCGGTGTGCCATTGCTCCAGGCTTTTGACATCGTCGGGCGCAGTCATTCCAATCCTTCGGTCGGCAAATTGCTGCTGGACATCAAGGCGGACGTGGAAACCGGCAACTCGCTCTCCGGCGCTTTTGGCAAGTTTCCGCTCTATTTCGATCAGTTGTACTGCAATCTGGTGGCCGC
Organism: Zoogloeaceae bacterium; assembly: GCA_031259605.1. GTDB lineage: Bacteria > Pseudomonadota > Gammaproteobacteria > Burkholderiales > Rhodocyclaceae > Azovibrio. Next base: position 3,536 of record JAIRLE010000150.1, on the reverse strand, counting down.
CGGCGAACAGGCGGGTATCCTGGACAGCATCCTGGAGCGTCTGGCGAGCTACAAGGAAAAGATGCTCTCCATCAAGAGCAAAATCAAATCCGCCCTGTTTTATCCCATCGCGGTGATTGCCGTGGCGGTTATCGTCACCACCGTCATCATGATCTTCGTCATTCCGGCCTTCAAGGGCATTTTCGAGAGCTTTGACCAGGAATTGCCGATGCCGACGCAAATCGTCATCGCCATATCGGACTTCATCGTTGCCAACTGGTACTTCGTCCTTGGTATTCCTGTCGCTGGTCTGTATGCGTTCTTCTACACCTGGAAGCGATCCGCCGCCATGCAGGCGGCCATGGATCGTTACCTGCTGCGCCTGCCGCTTTTTGGCGAACTGATTCGCAAATCCGTGCTCGCGCGCTGGCACCGCACCCTGGCCACCATGTTTGCCGCTGGCGTGCCGCTGGTCGAGTCGCTGGATTCCGTGGGCGCGGCGTCCGGCAATTACGTCTATAAAAAGGCCACGAATGAAATCCGCAGCGACGTCAGTACGGGCGTGAGCCTGACCGCCGCCGTGCAAAACACCAATATCTTTCCCAACATGGCCATTCAGATGATGGCGATTGGCGAAGAATCCGGCTCGCTGGACACCATGCTGGGCAAGGTTGCCGACTTTTATGAAGCGGAAGTCGATGACGCCGTGGCGGCGCTCTCCAGTCTGATGGAACCCGTCATCATGGTGGTGTTGGGTGTGCTCATTGGCGGCCTGGTGGTGGCCATGTACCTGCCCATCTTCAAAATGGGCGCCATGGTTGGTTGATGACTTCCTTGCTGTTGCGCGCCGATTTCTTTGGAGGGATGCTGGGCGTACTGGGATTGATGGTCGGCAGTTTTCTGAATGTCGTCATCTATCGTCTCCCCAAAATGATGGAAGCCGCGTGGCGCGCGCAATACGCGGAAGCGCAAGGGGATGTGGGCGAGGATGAAAACACGGTCAGGGAGACGACCTTCAACCTCGCCACGCCTCGTTCCCGCTGCCCGTATTGCGGGCATCCGATTTCGGCGCTGGAAAACATTCCGGTACTGAGTTACCTCTGTCTGCGCGGGAAGTGCCGCGCCTGCCGCGCCCCCATTTCCCCGCGCTATCCCCTGATTGAACTGGCCGCCGCCCTTCTGGGGCTGGCCGCCGCCTGGCGTTTCGGGCCTGGCGTGCAGGCGGCGGCGGCGGCGCTGCTGCTCTGGGCGTTGCTGGCGCTGGCCATGATTGATCTGGATACCCAACTCCTGCCGGACGCCATCACTCTGCCGCTCCTTTGGGGCGGGCTGTTGTTCAATCTTTCCGGCCAGTTCGTGCCGCTTGCGCAAGCCGTCATTGGCGCAATGGCCGGTTATCTGGCGCTGTGGTCGGTGTATTGGCTGTTCAGGCTCATTACCGGCAAGGAGGGCATGGGCTATGGCGATTTCAAGCTGCTTGCCGCGCTGGGCGCCTGGCTGGGCTGGCTCATGTTGCCTGCCATCGTGCTGATTTCCTCGCTGGTCGGCGCAATCGTGGGGATTGCCCTCATCCTTTTTGCCCGTCATGGCCGCCATGTTCCGATTCCTTTCGGCCCCTATCTCGCCGCCGCCGGCATGATTGCCCTTTTCTGGGGCGAGGCAATCAATCGGCTGTACCTGGGCTGAAAGACATCGGCATGGAACGACAGCTTCTGTTTATTTGTAATATCGCTTGACCATTGTCGATTCCATGACGGTAAAATCGCCGGTGCGTGTAAGGCAGAGGAGGGTTTGCCTCTTCTGGAAAAAACAACCACAGGTTGTCGATGAACCGGGCGTCAATCCTGGCGCCGGATTTGCTAACGGAGGAGAGAAGGCGATGATGGATAAACACTTGAAACCTGTGCTGTGGGCTACCTTGCTGATGATGCTGACCAGTCTGCCCCTGCAGGCGCAGGAAGCGTCCAATAAAGACAGTGGCATTTTGCATGGCACAATCGAACAAGTGGGGGATGGCAGCATCGTCATCAACCAGAAGACCTATGGATTCACGCAAAATGCCACTATCCGCCTTGGTGAAAAGGAGCACGTTTTCTCCAAAAACCTCCTGTCTTCGCAATGGGTAGGCAAGCAGGTGATTTATCGCTATCGCGAACAGGAGGGCAAGCCGCTCCTGATGCATCTGTTCATTCCTACGCACAAGGCGCAGATAAGCGGAGGCTAAAGGGCGGCAGCGCATGCTGCTGGCGGTCAGGAAGTCTCAGTTCTGGCCGCCGTTGTCCTCCGTTACCCGTTGCTGGAAGCGCCAGGCGCTCGAACACATGTCTTCCAGGCTGCGTGTCGCTCGCCAGTGGAATTCGCGTTCCGCCTTGTCCGGATTGGCGTAGCATACGGCGGCATCGCCGGGACGGCGCGCCGTAATGCGGTAAGGTACAGGTCGGCCGCTTGCGGCGGCAAAGGCCGTCCGCATCTCCAGAACGCTGTAGCCCTGGCCTGTTCCCAGATTGACGGCATGCCAGCCGGGGTGCATGGCAAGCCAATCCAGCGCCGCCGCGTGACCCTCGGCCAGATCCATGACATGGATGTAGTCGCGCACTCCCGTGCCGTCCGGCGTCGGATAATCGCCGCCAAACACCTGGAGTTCGGCCAACTGCCCGCTGGCGACGCGGGCAATATAGGGCATGAGATTGTTGGGGATGCCCGCCGGGTTTTCGCCAATCCGTCCGCTTTCATGCGCGCCGACCGGATTGAAATAGCGCAGACAGGCAATTTTCCATTCCGGATCGGCGGCGCTTGCATCGGCAAGCATGTGTTCGACATGTAATTTGCAACGGCCATAGGGATTGGTCGCGCGCAAGGGATGCGCCTCATCGAGCGGCAAGTATTGGGGTTCGCCATACACCGTGGCGCTACTGCTGAATATCAGGGTTTTGCACGCCGCATCGCGCATGGCTTCCAGCAGGCTTATCGTGCCCTGCACATTGTTGGCGTAATATTCGATGGGTTTTTCGACCGATTCGCCCACGGCCTTCAAGCCGGCGAAATGCACTACGGCCTGGATGTCATAGGTTGTCAGCGAGCTTTGCAGGCTTGCCGTATCGCGGACGTCCGCCTCGATGAATACCGGCGGCGTTCCGCTGATACGCGCGATCCGCGCGCCAACATCGGCGCTGCTGTTGATGAGATTGTCGTAGAGCACGACCGCATGCCCAGCCGCTTGCAAGACTACCGCCGCATGGCTGCCGATATACCCCATGCCGCCTGTCAGAAGAATATTCATCGTAAAACCAACTCCGGTTTGAAACCCGCCCGTAAGAAAGGCGCGAAGGTCGAGACCCCGGCCGAGGCCGGGGTTTCGACCGTAGCCATTGGGGAGGGGAGAGAAACCCCCTTCCCCAATGGAGTTAGACCGACAGCCCTGAAGGGCTGTCGCTAATTTTTGCTGAAGCCGACATTGTATTTTCAGTCCGCGCAGCCGCAAACATCAAGGCGTCTGAAAAGGCATTGTGTGGAGTTACGCCTCCCTCTCCCGTTTAGCGGGAGAGGGAAAAAACGGG
>JAIRLE010000112.1 GCA_031259605.1 Zoogloeaceae bacterium | reverse complement strand
GGCGGCAAGATCCTGGCCGAGTTTGTTTTTGTAAAAACGCCATTCGGGAGGGCGTCCATAACGGACAGGAATATCCGTCATCACGTTTCTTTCGCGCTCACCGGGCGGGATTTTGTTGTTGTCGAAACGCAGAAACCGGCGGGTCAGCCCGGCGATCACGCCGCAAAAAGGCGCGCCCAAGCTCGCACGGTTGCCGCAAGCCTGTTCAATGGCCTGCGTAAATTCGGCATCGGAAATGTCGGCGCGCTTGCATTCGATGACAAACCACGGGGATTTAAACTCTTCGTCATGCTCCCCGTAAATCACGAGGTCGGCCTTGTCGCTTGGCGTGCGGCGCGGCACTGTGACCTCGAACGCGATACGTTCAGGCAGGTAGCCGTATTTGTAAATCAATTCCGCCCAGAAGGCCGCGCGCACTTTTTCTTCCGGATCCGCCCAGCGTTCGGAATGACCGGCGGCGATGTAGTGGATGCGCTCGGTTTTCCCTTCGCCCGCGAGCCTCGCAAGGCCATCATCGAAAGCGCGCCGCAGGAAGGAAGGTTGTGTAGCGTCGGTCATGGGATTGTCGAAAATCGTTAGTTTGGCCGATGCCGCCTATCAGCTTCAGCAGGAGGCGCAAGGGTAACGCCAAATCTGGTTTTCTCAAACTCCACGCTTCAGATATTGAACACGCGCGCACGTCGTCCACAAACCTTGCCGGAAATAATCGCCGTCCAGCAGAAAACTCGCTACACACGCCTTCAATTTTCTTGACGCCATATCGCATCCTCACTATAATCACCCTGTTTCTGACGCGGGGTGGAGCAGTCTGGCAGCTCGTCGGGCTCATAACCCGAAGGTCGCAGGTTCAAATCCTGCCCCCGCAACCAACGCCATTTGCACTGCGCCGGCCAGCCCGGCGCTTTGTGTTTCTGCGGTGAGTGTGCCGTTTTCATCGTTGGCGCGACGATCCCAGCCTTGATGGCCGCGATGATGTTTTCACATTTCTGCCGCGCCCGATCGCGCTTTCGTCTGGCCAGTGCCGGGTCCGGCATCATCACTGTCCGTAGAATAGCCTCCGCTCGGAATAAAGGCCAGCTACGAATCGGGATAGAATCGTACGGAACCGAACAGCTATGCTTCCTGGCGGAGGAAGGGCGGGGTTTCACGCGTTCAATCGGGCAATCAGCGGCAGGAGTTTGTTTTCCAGCACTTCCGGCGTGATCGGGCCGATTTGCTTGAAGCGAATGATGCCGTTCTTGTCGATCAGGTAGGTTTCGGGAACGCCGTAGACGCCGTAGTCTATGCCGGCCTTGCCGTCGAGGTCGAGGACGGAAAGGGCGTAGGGGTTGCCGTGCGCGGCAAGCCACTGATTGGCGCGCACGGCGGCCTGGAGTTTTTCCGCCTCCGGCGTGAGTTTCGCGGCATCCAGGCTCAGGTCGCCGCGCACTTCCTTGTAATTCAGGCCGACGATGGGTAAAAGTCCTTTCCGGGCAAGCTCGACCAGCACCGGGTGTTCGTCGCGGCAGGAAGCGCACCAGGAAGCCCAGACGTTCAGGAGCCAGACCTGTCCCGCCATGTCCTTTGGGGAAAAGGGACGATCGTCGTCCAGGCGCGGCAGGACGAATTCCGGCGCGGACTTGCCGATGAGCGGCGACGGAATCTCGCGCGGGTCGCGGGTCAGGCCAATCGCCAGGAGGACGACCAGGAGGGCGAAGGCGGCGAATATCCACAGATAACGGTTGTTCATCGTAAAACTGACTCCGGTTTGAAACCCCGCCCGTAAGAAAGGCGCGAAGGTTGAGACCCCATTCTTGCGACCGGGGTTTCGACCATGGACATTGGGGAGGGAGAGAGAACCCCCTTCCCAATGACGTTAGACCGGCAGCCCCGAAGGGCTGCCGCTAATTTCTTGCTGCGATGTTTTCCTGAGCGACCGCGCGGCGGCGGTTGCGGTAGCGGCGGTCGAACAGGGCGAGCAGGCCGCCCAGCGCCATGAGAAACGCGCCGCCCCAAATCCAGTTCACCAGCGGCTTCACGTAAACGCGCACGACCCATTCGCCGCCGGGACGTTCGCGATCCAGGGGATCGCCGAGCGCGACATAGGCGTCGCGCCACAATCCGGCGTCAATGGCGGCTTCGGTCATGGGCATGGCGGAATGGCGGTAGAAGCGTTTTTCCGGGAACAGGCGGCGCGGTAAGCGGTCATTTTCCAGAAGCTCCATTTCGCCGCGCAGCGCCTGGTAATTCGGGCCTTCCACGGATTGGACGCCAAGAAAGCGAAAGCGGAAGCCGTCAATGCCGACCGTGTCTCCGGGAGCCATCTTCACGTTCTTTTCCGCTTCATAAGCGCCGACGACGGTTACGCCCGCAACGAACACGGCAACGCCAATATGGGCAAGGTGCATGCCCCAGAAATGCAGGGGTTGTTTCAGAGCGGAGGCGATGAGACTGCCGCCGCCTTGGGTCGCCCGCGCCTGCCGGAAGAAATGCAGCAAAGCGGCGAGGAAAATCCAGGCGGCGAGAAAAACGCCCAGCCCGACTTGCGGCTTCCAGACGCCATGACAAAAAGGCAGCGTCAGGGCGGCAAGGACGGCAATGCCCAGCGTCCATTTGTGGACGCGCAGGATTTCGGCGAAGGAAGCCGTTTTCCAGCGGGCGAAGGGACCAATGCCTATCAGGAACAGCAGCGGCGTCATGATCGGCACAAAGACCGCGTTGAAATACGGCGGGCCGACGGAAATCTTGCCCACGCCCAGCGCGTCGACGATGAGCGGGTAGAGCGTTCCCAAAAGCACGGTGCCCGTGGCGACAGCGAGCAAAAGATTGTTGACGAGCAGCAGGGATTCGCGCGAAAGGAGCGCGAAGCGCCCGCCCAGTCCGACCCTGGGCGCGCGCCAGACAAAGAGCAGGAGCGACGCGCCGATGACGGCGACGAGAAAGGCGAGGATGAAAATGCCGCGCGCCGGGTCGTTGGCAAAGGCATGTACCGAAGTGAGCACGCCGGAACGCACGAGAAAGGTGCCCAGAAGCGAGAGCGAAAAAGTGGAGACCGCCAAAAGCACCGTCCAGTTCTTGAAACTGCCGCGCTTTTCCGTCACCGCCAGCGAGTGAATGAGCGCCGTGCCCGCCAGCCAGGGCATGAAGGAAGCGTTTTCCACCGGGTCCCAGAACCACCAGCCGCCCCAGCCCAGTTCGTAGTAGGCCCACCACGAGCCAACGGCGATGCCCAGCGTCAGGAACGCCCAGGCGGCCAGCGTCCACGGGCGCGACCAGCGCGCCCAGGCGGCGTCCAGTTGACCGGAGAGCAATGCCGCGACGGCAAAGGCGTAGGCGACGGAAAAACCGACATACCCCATGTAGAGCAACGGCGGGTGAATGACGAGTCCCGGATCCTGCAACATGGGATTGAGTTCGCGCCCTTCCGCCGCGCCCGGAATGAGCCGCAGGAAAGGATTGGAGGTGAAGAGGATGAACAGCAGAAAGCCCGCCGCCACCAGGCACAACACCCCCAGTACTCGCGCGCGTAAAACGTCCGGCAGGGCGCGCGAATAAAAGCGCGCCAGCGCCGTCCAGCCGGCGAGCATCAGGAGCCAGAGCAACAGGGAACCTTCATGCCCGCCCCAGACGCCTGTGACGCGATAGAGGAGCGGCAACGACGAACTGGATTGTTGCGCCACGTACAACACCGAAAAATCATTCTGGACAAACGCCCAGGTCAGGCAAAGATAGGCGACGCCGACCAGCAGCGCCAGCGCCACGCTTCCGGATTTGGCCAGGGCAATCCAGGCGGGTCTCCCCCGCTGTGCGCCCCACAAGGCAAGAACGCCCGTGCACAAGGCTACCGGCAGGGCAAGAATGAGCGAGAAAAGTCCGAGTTCGGGAATCATCTTTCAGGTATCGGGCATCAGGGATAGGGTATCAGGGATCAGTCCTTGGCTTTCTGATTCCCGATCCCGGAGTCGTGCGCTTTTTGCAATGCCTGGGCGGCTTCCGGCGGCATGTAGTTCTCGTCGTGCTTGGCGAGCACTTCCTGGGCGACGAACACGCCGTCGTCGGTCAGCCGTCCCTGCGCAACCACGCCCTTGCCTTCCGAAAAGAGGTTGGGAAGAATGCCTTTGTAATGAACGGGAATGCGCGCGACGCTGTCGGTGACGATGAAACTGACGCTGACGCCGTCTTCCTGCCGCCTGAGCGAACCGGTTTCCACCAGTCCGCCGACGCGGAAAATTCTGTCTTTCGGGGCCTTGCCCGCCTCGATGTCGGCGGGGGAATGGAAAAACGCCACGTTTTCCTTCAGGGCGGAAAATACGAGCACGGCGACAAGCCCCAGCGCGACCAGCGCGGCGGCAATCAGCAAGAGGCGTTGGTGACGCGCTTTCATGCGGTCTCCTCCGGTTCGGCTCCCATGGATTTTTTCTGTTTTTCTTCTTCCTGCATGGCGGCAAGAAGCTGCCGGGCAAGAAGCAGACGGATGGCGCGTTGCCGCCGCAGGGCCAGCCAGGGTTCCAGCAGCATGACGAGCGCGGTCATGCCGAAGGAACCCCAGACATACAGACCGTAGCCGCCCATGGCGAGAAAATCGGAAAGACTGTTCCAGTACATGCAGGGTTCTCGAAAAAATCAGGGGTTCAGTTCCAGCAACAGCGCCTTCACCCAGTTCGTGTGGCGCTCGCGCTCCAAAATGATGCCGCGCACCCGGATGAGCGAAACGGCGATCGTATACATCCACATGGCGAGCGCACAGAGCATCATGCTCCAGAGCATGATGGCCGCCATGCTGGGCGATCTGGTGAGCGAAACGGAAGCGCCCTGATGCAGGGTGTTCCACCACTTTACCGAAAAATAAATGATGGGAATGTTGACCACGCCCACCAACGCCAGCACCGCGCCGGCGCGGTCGGCGCGGCGGGGATCGTCGATGGCGTGGGTCAAGGCGATGAAGCCGACGTAGAGAAAAAGCAGAATCAGTTCCGAAGTCAGGCGCGCGTCCCATACCCACCACGTTCCCCACATGGGCTTGCCCCAGAGCGCGCCCGTCCATAGGGAGATGAAGGCAAAGAGCGCTCCGGTTGGCGCCAGCGCCGCCGCCATCATGCCGGAAAGCCGGGTGTTGAAAGCCAGTCCGATAGCCGCCCAGAAGGCCATGACCAGATAGATGAACATCGACATCCAGGATGCGCCGACATGCACGAAAATGATGCGATACCCCTCGCCCTGCTGGAAATCCGTGGGCGCGACAGCAAGCCCCAGCCACAGGCCAATCGCGCCGAACAAAGCCGCCAGTCCCCAGAACCAGGGAATCAGGCGTCCCGCCAGCGGATAAAACGCGGCGGGCGCGGCGAATTTGTAAATGTGGGTAAGCGGCATCATGCGCGCATTATTTCCGTTTTTGCCTTCGAGAGATATGGCCAGTTGTTCATGGGCGGGTTATTCCAGCGCGATTCGCAGTGCCGCCGCTGCCGCCCAGGGCGCGAAAGCCAGCCCGCCAATCGTCAGCGCCGCCAGCAAAAAAAGGTGCGCGGCGGGATTCATGCCGCCAATGCTGGCATCGACCGCGCCCGCGCCGAAAACCAGTACGGGAATATACAGGGGCAGCACCAACAAGGAAAGCAGCACGCCGCCGCCGCGCAGCCCCAGGGTAAGCGCCGCGCCAATCGCGCCAATGCCGGAAAGCGCCGGCGTACCGATGAGTACCGCAAACGCCAATGTCGCCAGCGCCTCCGGCGGCAAATCGAACTGCAAACCCAGGAGCGGCGCAACCAGGGCAAGCGGCAGGCCGGAAACCAGCCAGTGCGCCAGCGTCTTGCCCAACACCACCAGTCCCAACGGATAGGGCGCAAGCGCCAGTTGTTCCAGCGCGCCATCGTGAAAATCCTCGGCGAACATTCGGGGCAACGAGAGCATGGTCGCCAGGAGCGCGCCCACCCAGATCACTCCGGGCGCGAGACGACGCAACAGTTCTGTTTCCGGCCCCACGCCCAACGGAAACAGGCTGGCGACGAGAATGAAAAAAAACAGCACTGAACACACGTCTGCCGGACGCCGCAAGGCCAGACGCAAATCGCGGCCAATGACATGGGTAACGACGCGCAACATGATCTATGCGCCCAATCGCAGACGGCGCACGGACGCGGCAGGTATTTTCACCGCCTGATGCGTGGTCATCACCGCCAGTCCGCCACGTTCGAGATGCGCGCCAATTACCCCGGAAAGCCAGGCCACCGCCTGCGTATCCAGCGCCACGAAAGGCTCGTCGAGTATCCACAGGGGACGGCGTTCGTGCGCCAGCCGGGAAAGCGCCGCGCGCCGTTTCTGGCCTTGCGAGAGATAGCGGCAGGCCAGGTCTTCGCGTCCCGCCAGTCCCACCTGTTCCAGCGCCGCCAACGCATCTTCCTCGCTGAGCGGATCGCCCGCCAGATGGGTGCTGGCGCAAAGGTTTTCCAACGGCGTCAGGTCTTCCTTGATGGCGTTCTGATGGCCGAGATAGCAGAGTTGGGCGTGAAAATCGCCGCCCAGACGGCGAATCTCCTCGCCCTGCCAGCGGATCTCTCCGGCGTTCGGCGGCGTCAGGCCGCACAACATGCGCAGCAGTGTGGTCTTGCCCGCCCCGTTCTTGCCTTCCAGAAACAACAACTCCCCCGCCGCGAGCGTGAAGCCGACGCCCTGAAACAGACGCTGCTCGCCGCGCAGACATTCGAGATTCAGGGCATCCAGCATGGTCAGCGCTTGTAACGCCTGTGGCAACTGCGGCAGCTCGCTTCCACCGGCGCGTAGGCCGCCTTGAGGCGTTCCGCGGCCTGTTCCGCTTCTTCTGGCGCGTCTTGCACGGCAAGCCGCAAGGCTTCGACGGCGCGGATGAACGCGTCGCGCTCGGCGGCAAAAGTCTCCGGCTCCTGCCACAGACGGTCGTCCGACTTGCTGGGCGGGTATTGCGTGTCCGCCCCGAAGTAGTCCCACGGCGCGTCTTTCAATTGCGCGAGCTTCTCGGCGTGTTGCCGGAAGGTTTCCGCTTGGTACGTTCCCTCGCGCAACTGGATGCCCATCGGCTCGGAACTTTTCAACATCGCCCGAAACGCCGCCTGCCGATGCGCGACCGGCTTCCCCGGCCGCGTATCCTCCACTTCGCCGCAGGCGGCAAGAAGAAAAACGGGAAACAACAAGAACAAAAGCGGTTTGCGTGACATGGCGACCAATGGACGAGACAAAGGCGCACATGATAATGCAGGGCGGCGGGAATCAGAAGACAGAAGACCACACACGCCAGGGCAGCAAAAATCAGCGACAGCCCTTCAGGGCTGTCGGTCCAACTCCATTGGGAAGGGGTTTCTCTCCCCCTCGAGAATGGCTGCGGTCGAAACCCCGGCCGAGGCCGGGGTCTCTACCTTCGCGCCTTTCTTCCGGGCGGGTTTGAATCCGGAGTGAGTTTTACGATGATTTTCGAGACCTTCGCTTCGACGGCCAAGCGGCTGATCATTCCGTCTTCCACCCGGCCTTCACCTTGGAAAGCACGGCGTTGACCT
>JAIRLE010000173.1 GCA_031259605.1 Zoogloeaceae bacterium | reverse complement strand
AGCAAAAATTAGCGACAGCCCTTCAGGGCTGTCGGTCCAACTCCATTGGGAAGGGGTTTCTCTCCCCTCGAGAATGGCTACGGTCGAAACCCCGGCCGCGGCCGGGGTCTCAACCTTCGCGCCTTTCTTGCGGGCGAGGTTTCATACCGGAGTTGGTTTTACGATGATGGCGGCATTGATTTTGTCATGAAATCCCCTGGACGCTTCTTTCAGGTTACCGAGACTGTCGATGTCAATAAGTATTTCCTTGATATAGATAAGGTTCAGCGGTTCCCAATAACGTTCGTTGTCAAGTCTGACGAAACATCCGATCAAATTCGCTCTGCCATTCGTGCTCAGGCCGTTGCCAAGTACAAGTTAGAAACTATCGTTGATTCCTACATGCTTGCTATCGAAGAAATCATTAACGTCAAAGACCTTATCGCCGCGTTCGATACTGTTGTAAAATCGAATCAACTACAAATGGTGATGGACGAAATCGTCGCTCAAAGCAGAGTGGAGTTCAACTATAACGATGGTGGCGAGGACGAAAATGGCAATTTCGACGAGGAGACTTGATGTAGCGCCCGCAAGCCATTTCAGGCTACGCCCCATGTTGCTTTGCCTTGCCTTGGCGAAATAATCTCACCATGATCCGCATCGACTCCCTTCACTACCGCTATCGCGCCACCTCTCAGCCCGCGCTCGATGGCGTCTCGCTCGATATCGGGCGCGGCGGCATTCTTGGCCTTCTCGGCCCCAACGGCGCGGGCAAAACCACGTTGATCTCGCTGCTGGCCGGGCTGCTCGCGCCGCAGGAAGGCGGCATCGCCGTCGATGGCGAACCGCTGGAGGCCTGGCGCGCCGCCCACCCCACGGCCATTGCGCTGGTTCCTCAGGATTACGCCTTCTATCCCATGCTGACCGTGGCCGAAAATCTCGATTTCTTCGCAGGGGCGCAAGGCATTCCGCGCCGCCAACGGCGGGACAATTGCGCTGCCGCCATCGCTTTCGCCTGCCTCGAAGCGGTGGCCGGGCAGCGCGTCGGCGAACTTTCCGGCGGTCTGCGGCGTCGCCTGAATCTGGCAATCGGCCTGACCGGCGCGCCCGAGGTGCTCCTGCTCGATGAGCCGACGGTTGGCATCGACCCGCAATCACGCCATTTCCTCCTCAATGCGGTCGAACGCTTCGCCGCCGCCGGAGGCACAGTCCTCTACACTTCCCATTACATGGAAGAAGTGGAAGCGGTATGCGCCGACGTGGCGATCATCGACCATGGCAAGGTGCTGACGGCGGGGCCACTGGTCGAAGTCAAGCGCGGTGGCGCGCCAGCCTTGAACCTGGAGATCGCCCGCCCCCTGCCGGATCTCGCGGCGGATTGGCAGGCGCGCTTCCCGGAAATGACGGCAGTGGGCAATACCGTCGATTTCCCGGAATTCCCCGCCGACGCCCTTGCGCCCCTGCTCGCCGAACTCGCCGCCGCTGGCGTTGCCGTGGAGCGCATGCGCTACGGCGCGCCGAATCTGGAAGAGGTGTTCATGCAACTCACCCATCACGCGTTGCGGGATTGACCCATCATGCCAGGGAATCCGCCGCTTCGCGCCTTGCCCCGGCTTGCCGCGCTGTGGAAAAAGGAACTGTTGGCGTTCGCGCGCGACCGTCATGGACTTGCCGCGCTTTTTATCATGCCGTTGGTATTCATCCTGGTGATGTCGCTCGCGCTTGCCGGCACCGGCGATTTTTCCGGGGGGCGGCACGCCACCATCGCTTATGCTGTGCTCGATCTCGACGAAACCCCCTTGTCTCGGGCGTTCGGCGCGCAACTGTCCCCAGGCGGCTTGCTCGTGAAACGGGCGGCTCCGCCCGATGAGACAGACGCCCGCCGCCAGGTGGAAGCCGGGAAAATCGCATTCGCGGTGGTGATTCCGCAAGGCTTTGCCCGCGAGATCGGCGCCAACCGTACCCCTTCGTTGCGGCTGCTGCTCGATCCCGCTGTTCCGGGAGCGTTGCGGGACGGCTTCCGCCAGCGGGTCGAGGCGGCGGCGATGCAAGTTGGGTTTGCATACCTGCTCGAACGCTTGGAAACGGACATGATGATTCCCGGATTGCCCCAAATCGCCGGGAATGCCGCCCCGCCGAACATGACGCTCGAAGCCGTGGGCGGCGATAACGGCAAGACGATCGCGCTGCCGTCGGCGGTGCAGCAAAGCGTACCGGCGTGGCTTATTTTCTCGATGTTTTTCGTTGTCGTGCCGATTTCGGCGGTGTTCATCGGTGAGCGCCAGCACGGTACCCTGCAACGGCTCGCCGCGCAACGGGTTCCCTTCAGCCTCGTGCTGGCGGGCAAATTCCTGCCTTTTGTGCTGGTCAATCAGGCACAGGCGGTGGTCATGGTCATGGCCGGATGCTGGCTCGTGCCGCTGTGCGGCGGCGAGGCGCTCGTCCTGCCCCACAACGCGGCGGCGCTCGCCGCGTTGTGGCTGGTCAGCCTGGCGGTCAGCGTGGCGGCAGTCGGCTGGGCGCTTTTCATCGCCAGCCTTGCGCGCAGCAGCGAACAGGCGACCGTGCTGGGCGGCGTCGGCAACATCCTCATGGGCGCGGCGGGCGGCATCATGGTGCCCCGCTTCGTGATGCCCGCGGCAATGCAGCCGTGGACACGCCTGTCGCCGATGGACTGGGCGCTCGACGGCTTTCACCGGGTGATGCTGCGCCATGGCGGCATCGCCGATGTGCTGCCGGCGGTCCTTGCGCTGGCGGGCTTCGGCCTTGCCGCGCTTGTTGTGACCGTATGCCTCCACCATCGCGCGCGTACCTGACATGACCGATCTGAAGCCCACACTCAAAACCCTGATCGTCGACGCTTGTGACATGAAATGCGATCCGGCGTCCATTGCCGACGACGAAATCCTGTTCGGCATGGAAACGCGGCTTCAGCTCGATTCGCTCGATGCCTTGCAATTGTCGGTTGCGCTGCAAAAACGTTTCGGCGTGCGGTTGGCCGACAGCAAGGAAACCCGCCGCATCCTCGCCAATGTCGCCAGCCTCGCGGCATGGCTGGAAGCGCGGGGCAAGACGGGCGCGTCCGCATGACCGCCGCGCGGTCCGTTCATATCGACGGCGTTGCGCATGTCTCGGCGCTTGGGCTGTCGGCGGACGCCGCCGCCGAATCCCTGCTGGCGGACAAGAGCAAGGTTGCGTGGCGCGAAGTGTCCGGCGCGCGTCATCCATGGTTCGCGATTCCGCTGGAGGAACAGGATTGGGCAGCGCGCGTGCGCCGCGTCATCGGGCTTGTCGGCAGCGAGCTGGCCGCTGCCGGAAAAGAGTCTTCCGGCCTGACCGCTGTGCCGCTTTTCATCGGCTCGTCCTCGTTGCAAGCGGGCGCGATCGAGGCCGACGCGCGCGCGCGCGGCACGGTCGACCTTTCTTCCCATAGCGCCTGTTTCGGCATGGAAATCGGCGCCATGCTCGGCATCGCCTCGACGCCATGGGTGTTTTCCACGGCATGCACCTCAGGCCTTGCCGCGCTGGAGGCGGCCTTTACCCTGATTGGCTGCGGACGGATCGACGAGGCGCTGGTGCTCGGCGTCGAATTCGCCAACGACACGACGCTCGCCGGTTTTGCCAGCCTCGGACTGCTGGCGGCAACAGAGAAAACCGGCGGACTGATTCTCGGCGAAGCAACGGGCGGTCTGCGGCTCACCGCCCATCCGCGCCCTGGGTGGCGGATTACCGCCTGCCGGTTGTGCATTGACAGCCATTCCCTCACCGCGCCTGCGCCCGATGGGCGGGCCATTGCCGCCAATATCGCCGCCGCGCTCGCCGACGCCGGACTGGAGGCGGACGACATCGATCTCATCAAGCCTCACCGCGGTCACATGCCGGGCACCGACGCAGCCGAAGAGGCCGCGTTCGGACATGTTTTCGGCGTCCGCCGCCCACCGGAGATTGCGCTCAAACGGCGGCTCGGCCATACCTTGGGCGCCAGCGGCCCGGCGGAACTTGCCGTGTTGCTGACCTTGCTCGATACGCCCGCTGGACAGGCGCGCCACGGTCACCCGCAACGGCTATTGTTCAATCTCGTCGGCTTCGGCGGCAGCCTCGCGGCGCTGATCGTCGAGCGTTGCACGTCTGGAGCGCGCGCATGAGCGCCTTGCACATCGGCGATATGCTCCGCCAGCGTTTCGACGACGCATCCCTGTCCGCCTCTGCGTGTGCGCATACCCGGACACCGTTACGCCGCGCCAGCGCATTGACCGAACTGCTGATTGTCGGCGCGGCGGCCTGTCTCGACGGTATGCCCGATGCGCCTACCGTGGTGCTGTGGGGATCGCGTACCGGCATGCACGCCGCCACGATCCGTGTCATCACCGATGTGGTCATCGCCCGCGAAGCGCCGCTTCCCTACGATTTTCTCGCCACGCAACCCATCCTTGCCGCCATCCCGCTGCGACAGAATTTTCCCTGCGTCGAAAACGTGCTCTACCAGCCTTGGAGTGACGACGTGGAACTGCACTGGCTACGGATGCGAATGCTCGCCGCCGCGTGGCTGCGCGGAGGACGTTGTACGCGGACGCTGTGCGGACAGGTGGAATCGGACGGCGGCGCGCATTGTGGACAGTGGCAGATACTGGAACTGCGGACGCCGGGATGACACAAGGCAAGCAAGAAATTAGCGGCAGCCCTTCAGGGCTGTCGGTCCAACTCCATTGGGAAGGGGTTTCTCTCCCCTCGGGAATGGCCACGGCCGGGGTCTCAACCTTCGCGCCTTATCAACGGGCGGGGTTTCAAACCGGAGTTGGTTTTACGATGAATGCCATGAAAATGTGGCGCGCTTCACATCCTCAGATCTTCAAATTTGACCCCGGATCGAATCGTCCGGGATGCGAAAGATGGCAAAACGAAGCATTTTGTAAAGCCGCGATCACAGATGCGGTGGCGTTCAGCACCCCGCAAATTCCGGGAACGAACACTCAGACATCGATGTTGCGCGCATACAGGGCGTTGGACTCGATGAAATTCCGGCGTGGTTCCACCAGTTCGCCCATCAGGGTATTGAAGATCGCGTCGGCGCCAATGGCGTCTTCGATGCTGACGCGCAGGAGCCGCCGGACTTGCGGATCCATGGTGGTTTCCCACAACTGTCCGGGATTCATTTCGCCCAGCCCCTTGTAACGTTGTTTGGCGATACCGCGCTCGACTTCGTTCATCAGCCAGCGCATGGCCTCGGCGAAGCGGTTGACGGCGCATTTCTTCTCGCCGCGCGCGATGATTGCGCCGCCACGGGCATGGTCGAAGAGACCGGAGAGCAGTTCGGCGGTCTTTCTCAACTGGGTGTAATCGCCGGAATGCAGGAATTCCTCGTCGATCAGCCCGGCCTTGACATTGCCGTGGTGCAACCGCTCGGAGCGCAGCAGCCAGCTTTCCCGCACGTCATCATAGGTGGCGAAAACGCGAATATCCTGATGGACGCCGCTGCGTTCGAGACACAGCGCGATCTTTTCGGCGCTGGACTCCGCTTCTGCCTGGCTGGCGAGACCCAGCCTGAGATCGTGTTCGACGATGGCGTACAGCACTTCCGAATTGATGTGGTGCGTCAGGCGTTCGATGATGGCCTGCGAGGTGAGCCAGGAACGGGAAATGGCTTCCAGCGCGTCGCCATGGATGGGCGCGGCGTTACTCTGCGGAATCAGCACGGCATCCTGCATGGCCATTTTGAGGATGAACTGGTTGTAGTCATGGTCATCGCGCAAATAGCGTTCGGTCTTGCCATGCTTGACCTTGTAGAGCGGCGGCTGGGCAATGTAGATGTGACCGCGCTCGATGAGTTCGGGCATTTGCCGGTAGAAGAACGTGAGCAGCAGGGTGCGGATGTGCGCGCCGTCGACGTCGGCGTCGGTCATGATGATGATGCGGTGATAGCGCAGTTTTTCCGGCTTGTATTCGTCCTTGCCGATGCCGGTGCCGAGCGCGGTAATCAGGGTGACGATGGCTTCCGAGCTGATCAGCTTTTCAAAACGGGCTTTTTCGACATTCAATACCTTGCCGCGCAGGGGCAGGATGGCCTGGAACTTGCGGTCGCGTCCCTGCTTCGCCGAACCGCCCGCGGAATCGCCTTCGACCAGGTAGATCTCGCACAGCGCCGGGTCTTTTTCCTGGCAATCGGCAAGTTTTCCGGGCAGTCCCGCGCCATCAAGCACACCCTTCCTGCGCGTCATTTCGCGCGCGCGGCGGGCAGCATCGCGCGCGCGCGCGGCGTCGACAATCTTGCCGCAAATCGTTTTCGCGTCACCCGGCTTTTCCTGCAAGAACTCGGAGAGCCGCGCCGCAACCACTTCTTCCACTGCCGGGCGCGCTTCGGAAGATACCAGTTTCATCTTGGTCTGCGAAGCAAACTTGGGATCGGGCATTTTCACCGAAAGCACACAGGCCAATCCTTCGCGCATGTCATCGCCGGTAATATCCACCTTGGCTTTCTTGGCGATTTCGTTTTCTTCGATGTACTTGTTGATGACGCGGGTCATCGCCGCCCGCAAGCCTGTCAAATGTGTGCCGCCGTCCGCCTGGGGGATGTTGTTGGTAAAGCAGAGCACCTGTTCCTGATAGCTGTCGTTCCACTGCATGGCGACTTCAACCGCAATCGTGCCGCCGCCATTGGGAATTTCCGATTCGCCGGTGGAACAAAAAGCGGAAGGATGCAGCACCGTCTTGTTGCGGTTGATGTACTCCACAAACCCCTGCACACCGCCGGAAAAGGCGAAGTTTTCTTCTTTGGCCGTTCGCTGGTCAATGAGGCGGATCTTGACGCCATTGTTCAGGAAGGAAAGCTCGCGCAACCGTTTGGCAAGAATGTCATAGTGATATTCGATGTTGCCGAAGATTTCCGCATCCGCCATGAAATGCACTTCGGTACCCGTATGCTGGCTCACGCCGATGATTTTCATCGGCGAGACTTCAACACCATTTTGCCGCTCGATGATCCGATCGACCACATGTCCCTGCTTGAATTCCAGCGCGTATTTTTTGTTGTCGCGGCGAATGATCAGACGCAGCCAACCCGACAGCGCATTGACGCAGGAGACGCCGACGCCGTGCAGTCCGCCGGAAACCTTGTAGGAATTCTGGTTGAACTTGCCGCCGGCGTGCAGCACACACATGACGATTTCCGCCGCGCTGCGCCTGGGCTCGTGCTTGTCGTCCATCTTGACGCCAGTGGGAATGCCCCGGCCATTGTCGGTGACGGAAATGGAATTGTCACTGTGAATCGTGACGACAATATCGTCGCAATGCCCGGCCAGCGCCTCGTCGATGGCGTTATCCACCACCTCGAACACCATGTGATGCAGCCCGGTGCCATCGGAAGTATCGCCGATGTACATGCCGGGACGCTTCCTGACCGCTTCCAGTCCTTCAAGCTGCTGGATGCTGTCTTCGTCATAGGCGTGGTGAATGTCTGGATTTTTCGCTTCGTCGTTCATGGTGTTTCCTGTGGATTGCCGCGGGCAGGCGGCAAGAGGGAATGGGGGGATGAAAATGACGGAAAAATTCCGGCGGGCGCAAAACCGCCTTTGCGCCGGAAGGCTCCTGCCGGATGCGGGCAGGCGACATCAAATCCGCATCGGCATGACTACATATTTGAAACGGTCGTTCCCGGGTACGGTAATCAGGGCGCTGGAATTGGCGTCGTTGAAGCTCCATTCGATGTCGTCGCCGGAAAGGTTGTTGAACACATCCAGCAGATAGGTGACGTTGAAGCCGATGTCCAGCGGCGCGCCGGTATATTGGACTTCGATTTCCTCTTGCGCTTCTTCCTGTTCCGCATTGGCGGCGATGATTTTCAGCAGATTGGCATCCAGGAGGATGCGCACACCGTGGAATTTGTCGTTGGTCAGGATGGCGGCGCGACTCATGGCGGTGTGCAGAGCCTGGCGATTGACCGTCATGTGGTTTTCCAGGCGCGTGGGGATCACCCGTTCGTAATCGGGGAATTTGCCGTCGATGAGTTTAGAGATCAGCACGATGGCGTCAAACTCGAAGCGGATCTGGTTGCTGCCGACACTGATCTTCAGGGGGGCGTCGTTGTCCGACAGGAGGCGGTTCAGTTCCAGCACGGTCTTCTTGGGCAGGATCATTTCCTGATGTTCCAGGCTTGAGTCAACCGTCATGCTGTTGTAGGCGAGGCGGTGACTGTCGGTCGCCACCGAGCGCAGTTCCTGACCGTCGACCATCAGCATCAGGCCGTTCAGGTAGTAGCGCACATCCTGCGAAGCCATTGCGTACTGGGTTTTGCCGATCAGGGCGCGAAATTCCTTTTGCGTGACGGTGAGCGTTTTTTCGCCGCCGTCGCTGATGACCATGCGCGGGAAATCGTCGGCGGGCAAGGTTTGCAGGGAAAAGCGGCTTTTGCCCGCCTTGAGCAACAGGCGCTTGTCTTCCTTGTCCAGCGTAATTTCGGCGGATTCAGGCAGGGAGCGCAGGATGTCCTGCAACTTCTTCGCCGCCAGCGTTACCGCGCCATCGCCTTCGCCGCCAACCGGAGCGCTCCCGGTCGTGATCTGGATCTCAATGTCGGTCGCCTGCAAGGTGAGGCGTTCGCCCTGTTTTTCCAGCAGGACGTTGGAGAGGATGGGCAGGGTATGACGCTTCTCCACGATATTGGAAACCGCTTGCAGCGGGGAAAGCAGGGTGTCGCGCGGGCACTTCAGAATGATCATGACAACAAAATCCTTCCGGGAAATTTTGAAAAACATTCGTGATTCTAGCGCAAACAACCTTTTTCGTGCCGGAAAATCACATGGCGGCCAAAGCCAATCGCACTATCTTTCCCTGATTTCAGGCGCGGCACATGCGGGTTTGAGGTTTTTGCCGCGTATGGAACGCACGCCCTCCCGGCGTTTTGCGTCACCCTTTGCGGTACGCAACCCTCTCCCGCGAAACGGGAGAGGGGGAGGTACGGTTTGCTGCGATGTGCCCGGTTACGTCCGCTATTTGCCAAAAGGCAAGGGACGGGGGGTCTGGTCGGAGGAAGGGGGCAGGATGGGAAGCTGGAAGCGCGGTTGCTCGCCCGTCAGCGTTTTCAGGAAAGCCACGATGCTGGCATTTTCCGTCCGGGTAAACTTCCGGCCAAGTTGCAGGCGGCCCATGGTGTCTACAGCTTCGGTCAAGGTGTTGGCGGCGCCGTCGTGGAAGTACGGATAGGTCAGTTCCACATTGCGCAGGGTGGGCACCTTGAAATTGAAGCGGTCGGCGTCAGCGCCGGTGACGGCGCTACGACCCTCCGCGCCGCTGGCGGCTTTGTAGGGTTCGACAAGGCCCATTTTCTGGAAGGAATTGCCGCCGACGGCTTCACCGTTGTGACAGGCCACACAACCCGCGTTCTTGAAAAGCTGGTAGCCTTCCTCTTCCTGTCGGCTTAACGCATCCTTCTTGCCCAACAGCCACAGATCGAAGCGGGAACCGGGCGTAACCAGGATTTTTTCAAATTCGGCAATGGCGGTGGTAACCTGCTCAATGTCGATTTTGTCCTTGCCGAAGACCTGCCGGAATTCATAGACATAGTCGGGAATGGAAGACAATACATCGACCGCCAGGGTATGGCTGGAAGCCATTTCACCGGGATTGGCGATGGGGCCGCCCGCCTGCGCCCGCAAATCGGCGGCGCGACCATCCCAGAATTGGGCAATATTGAGACTGGAATTCAGCACCGTTGGCGCATTGATGGGGCCTTGCTGCCACTTGTCGCCAATGGAGGTCTGGATGTTGTCGGTGCCGCCCATGGAAAGGTTGTGGCAGGAATTGCAGGAAATAAAGCCGGATTTGGACAGACGCGGATCGAAATAGAGCTTTTTGCCCAGCTCCACCATGCCCACGTTGATGCTGGCGGGCGGTTTGATCGGTGAAATGGGTTCGTCACTGGCGGCTTTTGCGATGCCGATGGCGCTCAAAAAGGCGGCAAGGGCCAGAATGGTCTTTGTTTGTTTCATGGGGTTTCTCCGTTATGCGTTGTATGGGGCAGTCATTGTCGCCATATCAAAAGCAAGGAAGTTTGACCAAGATCAAAATAATCTTGTTAACCCGGTTTGCCGAACATAACTTTAACTGATTGATTCTCAATAAAAAATGATTTCCTGATTGTACGCCTATGACATAATTGCAACCGCGCGTCACGAAATCTTGCTTTCGATACGAATCCTGGAAGGCGCGATGGCGCGATTCGAGGAAAACCGGGGCGCCAAGGCAATCGCAGCAAAAATTAGCGACAGCCCTTCAGGGCTGTCGGTCTAACTCCATTGGGAAGGGGTTTCTCTCCCCTCGAGAATGGCTACGGTCGAAACCCCGGCCGCGGCCGGGGTCTCAACCT
>JAIRLE010000170.1 GCA_031259605.1 Zoogloeaceae bacterium | reverse complement strand
AGGTTGAGACCCCGGCCGCGGCCGGGGTTTCGACCGTAGCCATTCTCGAGGGGAGAGAAACCCCTTCCCAATGGAGTTAGACCGACAGCCCTGAAGGGCTGTCGCTAATTTTTGCTGCGTCCTGCAATATCCTGCGCGCTTCCCCGGCCAGCCATTCGGCCTGTTGCCGGACATTTCCCGCGTCCCGCCCTTCCACCATCACCCGGAGTTTGGCCTCGGTGCCGGAAGCGCGCAGCAGCACCCGTCCTTCGCCTTGCAGCGCCGCTTCCGCCTTTGCATGCGCGGCGGCAAGGGCGAGGTTTTCCCGCCAGGACGCGCCCTTGAGAAGCGGGACGTTGATGAGCGTCTGCGGATAGAGTTTCAGTGCGCCCAGCAGGGTTTCGGGTTCCGCATCCTGTTGCCGCAGCGCCGCCAACACTTGCAGGGCGGCGATGATGCCATCCCCGGTGCTGTGCTTGTCCAGGCAAAGCAGATGCCCGGAATTCTCGCCGCCCAGGAGCCATCCTTTTTCCAGCAATTTTTCCACCACATACCGATCGCCCACCCGCGCCCGCTCGAAGGGAACGCCCAGCCTTGCCAACGCGCGCTCCAGCGCCAGATTGCTCATCAGGGTGCCGGCCACGCCCGCCACGGGCTGTCCATGCGACAGACGGTTTTGCGCGATGACGTAGAGCAACTGGTCGCCATCGTAAATCTCGCCGCCTGGCCCGGTCATCAACAGGCGGTCGCCATCGCCGTCGAGCGCGACGCCCAGATGCGCGTGATGTTCCCGCACGGCCTCTCGCAAAGCCTGTGGGGCGGTTGCGCCAAAACCGGCGTTGATGTTGAGGCCATCCGGCGCGCAACCGATGGGGATCACTTCCGCGCCCAACTCGTGAAACACGTCCGGGGCGACGTGATAGGCCGCGCCGTGCGCACAATCCACCACCAGTTTCAGGCCGCGCAGATTGAGGTCACTGGGAAAGGCGCTCTTGCAAAACTCGATGTAACGCCCGCGCGCGTCGTCGATGCGATGCGCGCGCCCCAGGTCGGCAGAGGCGACGCAGCCCATCGGTTTTTCAAGTTCCGCCTCGATGGCCAATTCCACTTCGTCGGGGAGTTTCATGCCGGAGGAAGAAAAGAACTTGATGCCGTTGTCGTCATACGGATTATGCGAGGCGGAAATGACCACGCCCGCCTGCAAGCGCAGCGCACGGGTGAGATAGGCGACCCCCGGCGTCGGCAGCGGCCCGACCAGAGAGACATCCACCCCGGCGGCGGCAAAGCCGGATTCCAGCGCCGCTTCCAGCAGATAGCCGGAGACGCGGGTATCCTTGCCGATCAACACGGCGGGACGCTCGCCCGGCAGATTCGCCTGCGCGGCCAATATCCTGCCCGCCGCGTAGCCCAGACTGAGCGCGAATTCCGGGGTAATCGGCGCTTCCCCCACCTTGCCGCGCACGCCATCGGTGCCGAAGTATTTCCTTTTTGCGCGCATCATGTGTTTTGTCATTTTGTCGCATCTCGTGTTTGTGATTCGGGAACGTCCATTCATTTCTACATTCCGGCTGAGCGGCATGCGCCGGGCTATCAGTGACAATCAGTGTTACATCCGCGCGCCGCCGTCGAGGCCGGAAGCATAGAGATGAGCGAATACTGCATCCGCCTTCAGGCTGATTTCGTCGTCATCGTATGCGCCGGAAGGCCGCAAGCCGATGAAAAGGTGCTGGATGATCTCGATCTTCACCTGCGCCTGAGCCGTGGACTTCTCGCGCCAGTGGTCGATTTGCAGCTTGCCGGAGTTCAGCTTCTCCAGCAATTCCTTCGCCACCTCTTTGATGGCCTCGCGGTCTTTCTTCGTGAGCGCATCCTTTTGCAGCAGGTCGAACACGGCAAGCTGCTGTTCGTTCTCCAGACCCTCGCGCAGGTAACGCCGCCCTTCCTCATCGCAACTGTCGTTGAGGGCAAACAGATCGTCGATCACCTTCTGTATTTCGGCGGCGTCCTTGTCCTTGTTGTACGCCTGCACGATCTCCTGATACTTCTCGTACAGATCGACCCGCGCCGGATTGACCGCGACCATCTCCGCCAGCCGCGCCTCGATCTTTTCCATCAGGTTCATCGCCGCCACGTTCTTGAACGGCGTTTTCTCGAACTCGGCGCGCAGACGGGTAAAGTCGATGCGGGAAAGGTCATAGCGCGGCGCGGGATGTTCTTTCACGCCCAGCGGCTCGGTTGCCACCGCCACGTCCACGACTTCATACAAATCCTGTAACAAGGCGCTTACGTCGGGCGCAACGCGCGCGTCTCGCAACTTGTTATGGATGGCGGACAGCGCACTCTCCTCGGCGCTGTGCGCGAACAGTCCAGGATGAGGGAACAGCCCGCGATGCCGCGCCTCGATGTCCTCCACGATCACCTGATAGCTCTTGCGGCGTTTGTCGCTTCCGCACAGCAAATTTACCGCTTCCAGAATCTTCTGTTGTTTGTCGAAACCCGTGGCGGCGATCAGCGCGTCGAGGTCGTAGCCCAGATCCTCCAGAAATTCACGCCCAGTTTTCAGGCTGTCGGCATATTCCGCCAGCGCCTCGGTATCGTCGCGCACTGTGTCCTGCTCGGCATCGCCTTTTCCACTGCCCGCGCGATCGCCCTGCGCGAAGGTCGCCAGCGCTTGGCGCAGACTGCGGATCATGCCATTGTAGTCGATAATCAGGCCGTGCTTCTTGCCGCCGCCCACGCGATTGACGCGCGCGATGGCCTGCATCAGCGTGTGGCCCTGCATCGGCTTGTCCAGGTAGAGCGTGGCAAGACTTTTCACGTCGAAACCGGTCAGCCACATCGCGCAGACGATGGCGACGCGAAACGGGTTATCCGCCTTTTTGAATTCCTTTTCCAGATTGCGCCTGGCCATCTTTTCGCGGTGCGGTCGGATGTCCAGCGGTTCGCCGCGAAAGTTCCTCCATTTGGCGAACTCGGCCACTTCTCCCTGTTCCGGCGAGACGACCACACAGATTTCGGTGTCAAGCATCCAGGCCACCTGTGCGCGGCGTTGCTTGAGCAAGGGAGTATATGGCTTGTTTTTGTCGGTAAACAACATTTCCTCGGCCAGCACGGCCTGATGGAGCCGATCGGCTTTTTCCTTCCATTTCGCGGCGATCAGGTCGTGCATCTTCACGCAGGTGATTTTGTCCAGACACACCATCAGCGCCTTGCCGCCGCCGTTTTCCACCACGCGCCAACGCTGGTGGTAATGCTCGACGAAATCGTCGGCCACCTTCGCAAGCCGCGTGGGCGAAGTGAGAATGGGGTAGTCGCGCGCCAGATCACGGTAGAGCTTGTCCTCCTTTTCATCCGTCCACGGATCATCCAGTGTAGCGGCCTGCCTGGCCGCTTCGATATGCTGGCGAATGCGCTCGCTGACCCTGGCGTCAACGATTTTCAGCCGCTCGCCCGCGTTCTCGTAGAACAGCGGCAGCGTCGCGCCATCGGCCACCGCGCGCTGGAAGTCATAGATGGACACGTAGTCGCCAAATACCTTGCGCGTGAGCTGTTTTTCCGCTGTCTCGATCAGCGGCGTTCCGGTGAAGCCCAGGAACTTGGCGCGTGGAAGTCCCTTGCGCATGTTCAACGCCAACTGCCCATATTGTGTGCGATGCGCCTCGTCGCTGATGACGATGATGTCCTCGCGCGTCGAATACGGCTCTGTCGCTTGCTCGCGGTATTTCTGGATCAACCCGAACACATAGCGGCGGTTCTGCTTGCGCAGCATCGTGCGCAGGGCCGCGCCATTTTTTGCCTGATCGGTTTTGCTGTTGACCAGCCCACAGTTGGTATAGGTGGAGGCGATCTGATCGTCCAGTTCCGTGCGATCGGTGATTACCACGAACGACCAGGAAGCCGAGAGTTTGCGATGGATTTTTTCGGTCAGAAACACCATCGAATACGATTTGCCCGAACCTTGCGTGTGCCAGAACACGCCCAGTTGCCCGGCGTCCACCTCGGCCTTGACCTTCGGATCATTTGATCTCATCCGTTCGATGACGCGGTTTACACCCAGATACTGGTGATTGCGCGCCACGATCTTGGCGGTTGCGCCTTCGCTGGCGTCGTAGAGGATGAAGTTTTCCACAATGTCCAGAAAACGCCGCCTGTCCAGCATTCCTTCCAGCAGGATGGGCAGCAGCGGCTTGTCGCGTGCCGGTTCCGGGTCATCCTCGTCCAGGCGTTTCCAGCGGTGGAAGTGCTCCTTGGTCGAGGTCAGCGATCCATATTGCGCGTCGTGCCCGTTGGAAATGACCACCAGCGCGTTCCAGTGAAACAGGTGCGGGATAGTGTCCAGATAGTCGGCGTAGTTTTTCTTGTAGGCACTGTCGATGTGCGCTTCGAAGCGTTTGAGTTCGATGAACACCAGCGGCAGGCCGTTTACAAAACCGATCACGTCCGGCCGCCGCCGCCACAGCCGCCCGCGTATCCACAGTTCGCGCACGGCGTGGCAACGGTTGTTGTCCGGATCGTCGAAGTCGATTAAGCGCAGGCGCTTGTCTACGCGGCGACCTGTCTTGTCCTTGAACCGCACCGGCACGCCATCGCGCAGCAGGCAGTATTTTTCCTCGTTCCTGGCGATCAGGCTTTTGGTGATGTCGTCTTGCGTCACCCGCGTCAGCGCCTCCTCATAGGCCGTATCCGGCAAGCCGGGGTTCAGGCGTTCAAGCGCCGCCCGCACTTCGCGCGTGAGTACGGTCTCGGTGTCGTTCTTGCGGCCCAGCAGACTATCCGGCCCAAAGTCTTCCTCATTGTGCGCGAACACGCTGATCCAGCCGAGCTTTTCCAGAAACTCGGCGGTGGGCGCCTGGATCAACAGGTCTTCGGAGTAGTCTTTCCTGGTCATCATGGCATGCCCCCCAAAACAAAGCGCGCCTTCTCGATGCGCAGCATTTCGTAAGGCGTCATGAAGCGCACTTTCAGCCCGGCGCACACGTTTGGAATCTTGATCCGCTTGACGGAATTGGCTGGCACTTCGTGCGTCACCACTGTATGACCGCCCGCCAGCGCATGCGCGACAAGGTAAAAGTCCGCCACCTGCAAGAAGATGTTGATGGCCGCCGATTCGTACTGCTGGCTCGTCGCCCAGTCGCTGACCTTGCCAAACTGTGCAACCACTGCGGCATCGGTCGCGCGGAACAGACCACTGCCGTGTTGCTTTGTCCATTCCGTCAGATCGTCATCGCCAGTGGCGATTTCATCCGACACTTTGTCGATGCTGAAAACGCGCCCACTGGTGCTGTTGTCAATCAACCATTGCCAGAACGCCGGACAGAAATCGAGACCATAGTGCAGATTCTTGGCTTGGATGAAGA